>CAYMDX010000299.1:0-1502 GCA_964389125.1 uncultured Bacteroidales bacterium | reverse complement strand
TAACCGCAAAGGCGCAGAGGTCGCAAAGAAAACGCAGAGAAAAATTGTTACTGCAATTCTGCCTTACCTGACCCCTATACGATAAGTCACCTTGATCAGAAAGGTATTGTGTGCCTCAACGGAGAACAGGTCATCCATGCTGTTTCCGTATTGCAGGTTGCCGTTTTGCGCAAAGCCTGAACGGTTCTGACTCCACACCAGGTGTATGGATGAGCCCGGGTTGTATTCCCAGCGCAGAACCAGATTGGACAAAAATTCCTGCACCCTGAAATCCGGTTTGCTGAACTGGTAATCGACTGTGCCGTCAAGGTTCTCGTCGACCTGATAGAGGCCGTCTGTCAGCGTAATCTGGTCGGGACCCAGCAGGGCATAACGATCGTTGAAGCTGTCTGCCATGGGATCGGTGACGTATTTGAAGTCGGAATAGTGCCCTGCCGCCACAAAGGGTTGTCCCCAGTATTGAATGGTAAGGTCGGGCAGGATGGTGTAATTCACTCTGAATGAAAAGCTGAGCACTTCCTGCTTGATGTGACCAAGTATATACCGGGGTCGTTCCCCATGGCTGGTCCTGCTTACATATTGAAGCGACTGGGAGTTCTTCAGGTAAGAGGGGCTCAGCGACATGTTAAGATTGTCCAGTGGCCTGTAGGTGAGCCCCGCACCAATCCGGCTGCTTTGCTGGTAACCTTCACCGCCTCTGCTTAGGTTTCCGTTAATGCTGGCCACAAAATCTTTGCGGTTGTCAGTTCCTGCCCGAAACCAGGAATTCGTCCGGTCAGGCATCCGAAAAGCCGGTCCGCCCCGCAGTAAATCCGTCGAAACGATATCGTGGTTGTAGTTGATGCCCATACCGGTGGTCCAGTAATTCCGGTACCTGATGAAACCATTTATATTCCATCCTTTCATCAGATTTTTCCCGGCAAAATCCCAGAGGCTATATTGGTTCAGCCCGATGTTGTAAGAGCGGTAAAAACTTTTCGGTTCCCATTCACGATAATTAACCGCATTGATCTGCACGATCTGATCGGTCTCCCTCATATAGCCAATATCATTGATCTCGAATTCAGGAGATTTCCAGGTAATGACCGAGAAAATATTCCAGTGCCCTCCGCCGGTTTTGGCCAGTTGTATTTTGCCGCCGGTTCCTGTCAGTGAAGTTCTTGTAGAATCCAGGTCCAGATGTGTCGCATCGGGTCGCTGGAAATACCTGGTTGACGAACGTTGTGTACGAAGCATGGCTGCTTCGGTGCCTGCCACATGGCTCATAGCAGCATTTACACTAAGGTTCCAGGTCCTGTCGCTGAAATAACGGCTGTAATCCAGCCCGCCCGTATAAGCTGCACCGTGCATTTGTTCCGCCAGGTTGTCATTGTTTCGGCGGTGTACACTGGTAAACATCCCTCCTATCATGCTATTTCCATCATTAAATTCTTTTTGCAACCTTCCGACAAAGAAATTGGTCAGTGGCTCCACCGTTTTCAACGAACGTTCCCCGGACAGAT
>CAYMDX010000298.1:0-1524 GCA_964389125.1 uncultured Bacteroidales bacterium | reverse complement strand
AGGGGCAGCTTAAAAACGGCAAGCTACAATACGCTGCAAATCGGACATAAACGCAAAAAACACATGAAAGATTAAAGCGACTTAAGGAACCTAAGCGAGGATGCGAGGATGCGAAGATGGGATCAGAGCAGGCCTTCATCGGCGAAGCTAAAGAATTGACCTCCTCCTATAATCAGATGGTCGATGATCGGAAGTTCCAGGAAGGCACCTGCGTTCTTGCAGATCCTTGTAATACGCTGATCATCGGGGCTTGGTTTAACCTGACCACTTGGATGATTATGACAAAGGATGATGGATGAAGCATTGTTTTCGAGCGCCAGTTTGAATATTTTCTTGGGATCAGCGACCGTACCGGCAACACTTCCTTCGCTGATACTGATGGTTCGGTGGACACCGTAATTGCGATTCAGTGCAATGATCCAGAATGCTTCATGGGACAAATCGCCCACGACAGGTTCCATGATTTCAAAGGCATCCCTGCTTGTCCTTATGATGTTTCTGCGAAGACCTTCAGCCAGACGCCTTCGCCGGCCAAGTTCCATGACGGCTGTCATGTTGCATGCTTTTGCCTCACCAATACCTTTAAATCGCATCAGGTCGGCCAGGTTTAATCGGGCCAGTTCATCAAGATTGTTGGACACACTGTTCAAAATATTGCGCGACAACTCTACCGCGGAAAGCTCATTGGTTCCGGAGCCAATAATAATGGCAAGCAGTTCGGCATTGGACAAAGCCTTACTACCTTTGGCCAGCAGCTTTTCGCGTGGCCGGTCATCCTCAGCCCAGCACTTTATACTGCCTGGCAACGGCGTCGGGTAGGCTCTGGGCTGACAGGATTCCATATGGTTAACCAATACATTGATATAACAGCGCTATAACTACAGGAATATAAAATTGTCATCTCCCTGTTCAGAACAAACAAGTTACATAGCTAATTTGTGTTTTTAAGCTAAAATATAAATTATTTGGGTACAAAAAAAGACCTTTCTGGCGAAAGGTCTTTTTGGTAGCCCGTAGGGGAATCGAACCCCTGTTACCAGGATGAAAACCTGGCGTCCTAACCACTAGACGAACGGGCCTGATTGAGGCTGCAAAAATAATATTTCTTTGTAATAGCCCACAATCTTTTAAATGGGGCCTATTAAAATTCCCTATTATTGCAGGCTATTGACATACTTGGCCAGTTTCGACTTCAGGTTGGACGCTTTGTTTTTATGAATAACCGACTTTTTGGCCAAACGATCCAGGCGGGAAAAAACTGCAGGCAGTTTCTCCTGTGCTTGCGTCTTGTCATCCATTTGCCGGAGCTTTTTTACAGCTGTGCGGGTAGATTTGGCATAATAGCGATTCCTTAGCCTTTTGGCATTATCGGAGCGCATTCTCTTTTTTGCAGACTTATGATGTGCCATGTGATAATAATAATTATATATAAACTATACGTTTTTTGTAGCCCGTAGGGGAATCGAACCCCTGTTACCAGGATGAAAACCTGGCGTCCTAACCACTAGACGAACGGGCCATTAT
>CAYMDX010000297.1:0-1529 GCA_964389125.1 uncultured Bacteroidales bacterium | reverse complement strand
TTCAGCAAAAATACAACACAAAATTACGATTATTTTTGGAAAACCTGATCAGGGCGTAAACGCCAGCTGGCCCATCAATACATTGTTTAGAAAAAATACCTGTACGGAAACATCTTTTCATCCAAAATCTGGCCGAAAAGGATTAAGCGGTTGAAAATCAATTATCAACGCCAAAATCGCTAAAAATCATTAAAATAATACTGCCATAAAATAAGTCCACAATGTATAACAAGGTAATACGTTATATTAATGTGTTATTTAATGAATAATACATTTTTTGTATACATGTTTTGTATACATAGTTGTTGAACGTAAATGCTACTATTATGATGCGCACTATCAAGTTTATTTTTGTTTTCTTGTTTTTTCTTGTGACCGCTGCTTCTTGTGACTCAGAGACAGATACTGAAGAGAATGGCCAGTTAAAACTGTATCTTACGGATGCTCCTGTGAATTTCGATGAAATCTCCGGGGTGTTTATTACTTTTTCGGAGATTCATTATCATACGCAGGGAAATTCCTGGGAAGTATTTGATGATTTTGAAGAGGCAGTAACTGTAAACTTACTTGACTACACCCACGGGGATACCAAGCTCATGGGCGAGTTTGACATGCCTCCGGGCAGCTACACCCAGATTCGTTTCATGCTTGAAGCCCAGGAGCATGGGCAGGGTCCCCCGGTAACGCCGGATAGTTATATTGAATTTGAGGATGGTTCTACCGAGCCTTTATTCGTGCCAAGCGGTGCCCAGACAGGATATAAAGCCACCGGTACTTTTTCGGTGCCTGCCAATGGGGTAGTAGAGGTGACAGCTGACTTTGATGTGAGACGGTCTATTGTGAAAACAGGAGGGAATGCTGATACCTACATCCTGAAGCCCACAATCCGGCTGATTGTTAACGACCAGGCCGGCAGAATTGTAGGGGAGGTCGACAATCTTCCTGAAGATCTGGGTGTCGTCATGTATGCCTACGAAGCAGGTACATACACAGAAGACGAAGCTTCAGAGCCTGAAGGGGAGGAAGTGCGTTTTCAAAATGCGGTGAACAGCGACATGGTGGGCGATAATCATATGTATCACCTTGATTTTCTCGCTGAAGGGATGTATGATGTGGTGGTAACCACAACCCTTGACGGTGACTTTGAGGAAGTAAAAGGTGTCGTTGAAGACATCGAGGTTTCTGCCCAGGAAACAACGAATTATGACATAGACATGCAGGAACTGGATTAGATCAGCGTGTATTCCACCAGTTTCAGACAAAGTGCTCAAAAAGGTATTTGATTGATTAAATTGGATTTAGCAAGACAGGTTTTTAGCGTTTGGCATTTGGCAAGAAAAAATTGTATGCGCGCATGCACCAATGTGCTAATTAGCTGATTGAATGTCGCTGAGGTGGGTTTGTATTTTTCCAACAGAACGCGACTTGGCTTCAAGAAAAACATAAAATGGCCTTAATATCAGTGCATTAACAACATTTTGATCAAATTAGGGGATTTTTTTGAAAAAGTATTTTCATAAACAAAAAAG
>CAYMDX010000296.1:0-1540 GCA_964389125.1 uncultured Bacteroidales bacterium | reverse complement strand
ACCAGCGACAAGGGTTTGCCTACGTAAAAGTCAAGGATCTGAACCCGGAACACGTATTCATATTTTGCCTGTAACAGCTCTGAACGGGCATTTGCCAGGCGGTTTTTCGCGTCATTATATTCTATGGTGTTGACCATACCCACATTAAAACGTTGTTCCATGTAGCGGAATGATTCTTCCAGGGCTTCCACGTTCTTTTCGGATGCCAGATAACGTTGCATAGCGGCGGCGGCGTCGTTATAAGATTGTTCAATGGTTTTATAAAAATTCTCCCGGACGATCTGCTTTTGCAGACGGGCATTATCGAGGGCAATCCTGGATCGGGATATAGCTGTGCGTGTCTGGTAGTTATTAAAAATAGGGATTTGCAGGAAGAGGCCGACACTGCGGTTCAGGTTTTCATCCATCTGA
The DNA here is from genome assembly GCA_964389125.1 of uncultured Bacteroidales bacterium. Classification (GTDB taxonomy): domain Bacteria; phylum Bacteroidota; class Bacteroidia; order Bacteroidales; family UBA7960; genus PUPG01. The sequence continues at coordinate 1,129 of CAYMDX010000296.1, read as the reverse complement.
TCCCAGAATGGGATGACAGCGGTTTCATAATCAAAAGTGGGGGCAAACACCGCCTCGCCGGATGCGGTTTGTCCGATTTGTTCCTGGTCTGTTTCGATGACTTCGGCAATTTCCATACGGCCTTCAGAATAGCCGGTACCGACACTTCCACTCAGGGACAGCTGCGGGCTTCTGGCGCCACGGGCGATATCATAATTTTTGTCGGCGCTGGCGAGGCGCGATTCCGCAGAACGTACGTCAGGCTGGATCTGTACGGCCGTGTCGTAGATCTGCAAAGGGGAATATTCGGTTATCTCTTCCTGAGAAACCTCAATGTCGGGGTCTTCGATTGCAAAGTCAACATCTTCGCGCAAATCCAGCAACTGCTTAAGGTCGAGATAAGCCATCTCAAGCTGGTTTTCGGCATCCACCAACTGAACTTCTTCCGACGCTTCCTGGGCCTGGATGGTCAGCAGGCTTCCCCGGGCCAGGGTGCCGGCCTCCACAAGCTGTGCGGTGCGTGTAACCTGCTGCCGGGTAATCTCCAGCTGGTTGGCGGTCATCTCCACCATCTCCTTGCTGAAAAGCACCTGTAAATACGCGGAAGCAACCGCCAGGGAGATGTCATTCTCCATGGCTTCTACCTCATGCCTGCTCGCCTGCAGGTTATAACGGTCACGATCGATCTGGTTTCTGAGCTGGAAACCCTGAAAAAGGGTGACACCGCTGCTCAGGTTGAAATTGTTTGTCTGGATCCGATCGGTCGAAAACTCATTGGTGACCGGGTCCAGCGAACGTCCATAGTTGTAGCGGTGCGACGCGTTGGCATTTAAAGAAGGGAACAGGTTGGCCTTGCTTTGCTTCAGGTCTTCATCAGCCACATCCACGTTGAGTTGCTGCTGTTGTATGCGCAAGTTGTTGTCGAGTGCATATTGCACGCAATCCTGCAGGCTCCAGGGCTGGTCGCCATAGGCCGGACTGTTTCCGTAAAACAGCAATGCCACTGCCAGTAATAGGGTAAACTGTATAATTGCTTTCATGGTTTAATAAGAATGGTTTGAGAATAGACGTTGCTCACAGCTTGGTAATGTACAAAAGTATAAAACAAATACAAAATTCATTATTTACAGGTTGAATTATTATTTGAATC
>CAYMDX010000295.1:0-1545 GCA_964389125.1 uncultured Bacteroidales bacterium | reverse complement strand
ACTGTTCACTGTTCACTGTCCATCTATAAACCTAAAAACTTATACTTACAGATGCAAAGACCTGAAATTGTTTGGAAAAACCTGGAAAGCGTAAGGAACAATTCTCCACTGGTACACAATATCACCAATCATGTGGTGATGAATTATACAGCTAACGCGATGCTTGCAGCAGGTGCTTCGCCGGTGATGGCGCATGCCCTGGAAGAGGTTGCTGACATGGCTGCCATTGCCAGTGCGCTGGTGATCAATATTGGAACACTAAGTCCGCATTGGGTGGATGCCATGGAGAAAGCCATGATTTCCGCCCGGCAGAAAGGGATTCCCATTGTCGTTGATCCTGTCGGTGCCGGCGCTACACCTTACCGTACCAATACCGTAAAAGCCCTGATGCAGCAGACCCCGCCGGATATCATCCGGGGAAACGCCTCGGAAATCGGGGCACTCACAAGCAGCGATATCTCTACCAAAGGTGTTGACAGCTCACAGGAGAGTGGCACTTCTCTTCAGGCTGCCCACAATCTCCGGAAGGCGTATGGGGCTGTTGTCGTTGTCAGCGGGCAGACCGACTATATCATCTCCGAAACCGAAGAGAAGACCGTAAGCAATGGCGACATCATGATGGCCCGTGTAACGGGTATGGGATGCGCAGCATCCGCGCTGACAGCCGCCTTTGCCGGTGTAAATAATGATCATGCGGAGGCAGCATACTCTGCCATGGCCGTGATGGGCATTGCCGGCGAAATGGCAGCTGAAAAAGCCGGTGGACCTGGTAGCCTTCAGTGGCATTTCCTGGATGCTTTGCATAACATTGGCCAGGATGACATTTTGAACCGGTTTAAGCACTGACGCTCTATGATGATGGATTATCGCCTGTATCTGGTTACCGACCGTACAATGCTGAAACGGCATACGCTCACCAGTATGGTGAAGCTTGCTGCCGGGAATGGGGTAAGTATGGTGCAGTTCCGTGATAAGCAAAGTCCGACCAGACAGCTTGTTGATGAGGCCTACCGGCTGAAAGAGATCCTGGCACCCATGCAGGTCCCGCTGATCATCAATGACCGGGTGGATGTAGCACTGGCTGTGGATGCTGAGGGCGTCCACCTTGGGCAGCAGGATATGCCGGTGCACCTGGCACGCAAGCTGCTTGGCCGCGAAAAAGTGATCGGCTTGTCAGTGGAAACGCAAGCCGATATGGAAAGGGCCATGGAAATGGATGTGGACTACCTGGGTGTAAGTCCGGTTTTTCTGACCCCTACCAAAACCGATACGCGGGATGAATGGGGCCTTGAAGGGCTTCGCAAACTCGCTGCCCAAACCAACAAACCGCTTGTGGCCATTGGCGGTATGCATCTTGAAAATGCGGCAGAGGTGATCGCCGCCGGTGCCGATGGGATTGCCGTGGTCTCAGAGATATGTGCGGCTGATGATCCGGGCAGGGCTGCTGCAGCCATGCGTAAGTTGACAGTGAACAGTAAACAGTAAACAGTGAACAGTGACAAAAGCTGGAAGCTCGAAGCTGGAAGCTGGAAGCAGAGAAGAAGT
>CAYMDX010000294.1:0-1551 GCA_964389125.1 uncultured Bacteroidales bacterium | reverse complement strand
CCTGCTTTTCTAAGGCGGGATTTCTCTTTTGCATCATGATGAGGGCGTAAAGGCCTGTTTTTTCCTTTACTTTGCATAATATTTTACGTTGCATAAAAGGCTTGATGTACTGCTTTTCTTAAAACCTTCAAATGGATGAAAAAGCATTTCTCCACAGTATTTAAAAATAGATACAGATGAAAATAAACATTCTGCTACTTATTACACTGGGTATACTTACTACCTTAAACAGCGAAGCCCGGGATGATGAAAATACATTTGGCATTCAATTTTCAGGCTTTGTTAAGAACGATTTTTTTTATGATTCGAGGCAAACGGTAAGCGCAAGGGAAGGGTATTTTTTGTTGTGGCCGGCAGCCGAATCGATCGATCAAAATAATAATGATATCAATGCAAACTCTAATTTTAATTTCCTGGCAATACAATCGAGACTAAGAGGTACGATCACCGGTCCTGATGCCCTGGGCGCCAAAACATCAGGAGTAGTTGAAGGTGATTTTTTTGGTCAGCGAAACGACAACATCAATTTGTTCCGGTTGCGGCATGCCATGATCAAACTCAAATGGCCCAATACAGAACTGATAACCGGTCAATACTGGAACCCCCTCTTTGTAACAGGCTGTTTCCCGGGGACGGTATCATTTAATACCGGCACCCCTTTGCAGTCGCTTGCACGAAACCCTCAAATCAGGTTGACCCAGGACCTCGGCGATTTTCAAATAATCGCGGCTGCACTATCACAGCGCGATTATGTTACCAGGGGTGTAAACGGACCAAGCGCTGAGTATCTTAGAAATGCAGGAATACCTGATGCCCATTTTCAGGTGCATTATCATATGCAAAATGAAGAATCGAAAACCGGTGTGTTGATCGGGGCAGGAATAGCCCATAAAACGGTTGTTCCAAGATTATACAATGAAGCAATAGCAGGTCCTCCTGCACAGACAAATACCTACAAAGTGGATGAACAGGTAAAGGGACTGACGGCCCTTGCGTTTTCAAAGATCTCACTCGAACCTGCCACCTTTAAAATCCAGGCACGTTATGGGGAAAATATTGCAGATGTGCTTTCAATTAGTGGTTACGCAGTTAAGGATATAGTAAACCCCACCACGGGCGAATTGTCGTATACGCCCTTAACCAATACTTCGCTTTGGGGCGAGGTACATACCAATGGCAAAAAATGGCAGGCAGGTATTTTTGGAGGGTTCCTGAAAAACAATGGCACAAAAGAAGCCATGTCAGATCCTGATAATGAGGTTTATGGACTGGGGACAACTATTGAATCATTAATAAGGGTCTCTCCCAGGGTATCATTTGTGTCAAATACACTTACAGTTGCTGCAGAGATCGAATATACGTCTGCTGCCTACGGTAGTGATTACGATGTACACTATCAACCTGCCAGTACGAATACCGTGTCGAATACAAGAATATTGCTAAGTACCAGGTATTCATTCTGAAAAACATAAAAATTGCCAATATATCAGACATGTCGGCTTTCAAATAGTCTTCTTCAATTCAAAAACTAAAGGAGGATGGAATCTCCTG
>CAYMDX010000293.1:0-1588 GCA_964389125.1 uncultured Bacteroidales bacterium | reverse complement strand
ACGTGCTTCTCGCATGGCGGAACACAATGTTAAAGAACGCTTTCCAGAAGTACCTCCAGTCGGTGGTGACTGGCGCCCTGAGGTAAGCATCGATGTAACGGGACTCAGAGGCCATGATCTCCTCCAGCGTTTCGGGCATATCGGCATAGTAGGGCGGGATCAGGCCGGGCTTGACTTTAATACGCTTGTCCTGATGTTCCTTCGTGTAAAGACCGAAGTAGTGTTCACTGAGCGGGCGTACGCCCACCAGCTTCAGGTCGCCTTTCAGCCAGTTGACCCACATCGGCTGCTCGTCGATCCACAGCTTGCGCATAATCTTTCCACAGGTGCTGATGCGGAAGTCATTGCCAAACTTACCGCCTTTCTCCAGGTCGCTGAGTTTATGGATATACGGCTGCAGGTATTCCGCATAGGGATGCATGGTGCGCATCTTATACACCCCGATGATCTTTCCGTGTTTCCCGATCCGGCGCAGACGAACCAGCGGGCCATAGGTAGGGTGCTCGTCGAAATGGGGGTTTCGTACTTTTCTGGCTACAAAAAACAGGAGTCCATCCACCAAGGATTCATTCACCACCTCAAAGCCACAGGCATACAGGCGTCCCAGGACCTCCGCCCGCGACATCACCCGGTTTTTTCCTTTTGTCAGACAAAAATACACCCTTTTAAACACGGGAAGCTTAGGGGCTACCCGCCGCCATAGAAAATCAAAACTGTAAAGGATGATGCCAAATACCGGGGTGTATCGTTGCAAAATACGTTTCTTGCGCGTACATTGCGGCTCTGCAACGCCCGCATATTGCCCTCCCGGCGGCAGACGAAGGTTTACCGTTTCGAAAAACTTGTTTACCCGGCGGTGGTTATTCACCTTTTGCAGGTTGACAATGGTGTCGATGTTTTTGGTGGGAAGGGTCATGATGTTTACCCGGTTGTTCACGGAGAGGACAATGGACGAATCTCCCAGGGGTACGTGGTTTTTCAGGTAGTCGAATGCGCCGGGGCCGAGCTCATCCAGGATGGACTTCCGGATATTCTGGCCCCTGATGGTAAGAAACGTATTGGGAGTGGCTGGTTCTGCCACCTCAGCGGGAGCGTATGCACTTTCTGTATCACTGGTAACGGGTTCGAAACCATTGATGTTGTTCCTGGTTTTGGCAGACTGAAAGAGATGGATGACCCACCCTGCGGTAAGCTCCATTATGGTGGCAATGGCTACCGTGCCAAAGAAGAGTGTCCGCGGAACACCCAGCTGGTAGGAGAGGACAAACAGGATGCTGGCTGCCCCGACGAATGCCAGGTTGCTATAAATCACCGGCAGCAGCTTTTTCCGGGCAGCGGTATGTTGCTGAAAGTTGTATTTGTCGAACACCATGGCCAACCTCAGGTGGATGATCAGGAAGATAAGCAGCCAGGGATGGGTTCGTGACAGGTTATACAAAATGCCGGTACCGCGTATCATGCTCACAAGCCAGAAGGCCAGGAGGATAAACAGCTGATCTGCAAGAATCAGAAACAACCGGTTTATGATGTGATGCCTTTTCATAGAAAAATGATAGCCTGTATCAAATATAGAACAAAAAAATCCAAA
>CAYMDX010000292.1:0-1590 GCA_964389125.1 uncultured Bacteroidales bacterium | reverse complement strand
TCTTCTCTGCTTCCAGCTTCCAGCTTCGAGCTTCGAGCTTCTATATAATCATCCCTCTGTGTGTCAAAATCCTGTTCCCGAAGAGTCGGGATCTTCGACATGGGCGTTTCATGTGTTTATTGTTTCGTATCTATATGGTATTTAGCTTTTTATGGTTGTGTTCAAGCTACCCGCTTTTCATCAATAACCATAAGCAAGGGCGGCATAGAAGGCCGCTGCCTTTTCCAGGTGATCAACGGGGGTTTTCTCGTTGGGTGCATGGGCCAGGACTTCGTTTCCGGGTCCGAACCCAAGCACGGGAATGCCATACAATCCGTTAATGGTTACCCCGTTCGTGGAAAAGGTCCACTTATCAACGACCGGCTTTTGGTCAAACAGGTCAGAAAAAACCTTCACGCCCGTTTGTATAACCGGATGATCCTCCGGAATTTTCCAGGTCGGATAGTATTTGTCCATACCGTAGGCAAAACCGGTAAACGACGTTTCTTCGTACTTCATGATCTGCACCTGCGCTTTCATGCCGGAGATCATCTCATTGATTTCCTGCAGGGCGGTTTCTTTGGTTTCTCCCCAGGTAAGGCGCCGATCGAGGTGCAGACTGGCGTAATCAGCCACGGCACAAAGAGAGGGGCTTCGGGAAACAAATTCTGACACGGTGATGGTTCCTTTTCCCAACACCTCATCCGTATGTAGCCGTTCATTCAGCTTTTCAATCTCCAGGGCAACCCGGGAGGCCATGTAGATGGCATTTTCCCCACGCTCGGGGGCCGATCCGTGGCACGACAAGCCATGGAATGTAACCTTCATCTCCATACGTCCGCGTTGACCACGGTAAATATTCATGTTGGTGGGTTCGGTCACCACGACCATTTCCGGACGCAGGTTTTCTTCTTCTACCAGATATTTCCAGCAAAGGCCATCACAATCCTCTTCAATAACACTGCCGACAAAATATACGGTAAGGTCCCGGTCAAACCCCAGCTCCCTAAGGATCTTGCCAGCCGTTACAAAACTGGCGGCACCACCTTTCTGGTCGACACTACCCCGACCGTGGACATAACCATCCTGAATAGTGCCGCAAAGGGGATCAAAATCCCAGTCTTCGGGATTACCAAGATCTACGGTATCCATATGGGCATCGAAAGCTATTGCCTTTTCACCGGAGCCGATACGTCCGATAACATTGCCCAGTTTATCCATTCTTACTTCATCAAAATCTGCCGCTTTCATCTGACGCATAAGTTCGTGCTGCACAGCTTCTTCCTCCAGACTGAGCGACTTGCACTTCACAAGTGCCGAAAGATTTTCGGCCGTTTCATCGCGATATTTTTCGGCTAATTCCCTGATTTTTTTATAATTCGTCATATGATTCTAGTTTTGGGGCGTAAAGATAGCTATTTTTGCCTGAACAGGAAGAGACAGCGTGAGGGTTTTCATCATTTATAATCAGTAAACGGTGAACGGTAAACGGTGAAAAAAGCTCGAAGCTGGAAGCTGGAAGCTGGAAGGAAGAAGTAAACGGTGAACGGTGAACAGTGAACAGTGAACAGTGAACAGTAAAAAAAGCTCGAAGCTGGAAGCTGGAAGGAA
>CAYMDX010000291.1:0-1595 GCA_964389125.1 uncultured Bacteroidales bacterium | reverse complement strand
GCGTTCCTGCAACATGAAACTGTGAGCTGAAGGATGAGGTCTAAGAGAAGAGAAGGGAAGAAGGGAAGACACCAAAAGCAACAGCAAAACAAAAAACAAAGAATAAAGAACAAGGAACAAAGAACAAAAACGAAAACGAAAGCTAACCCATAGATTACCTAACCTTAAATTTTCATATATGATTAACACCATCTGCTGCATTGGCGCCGGTTATGTCGGCGGCCCCACCATGGCGGTTTTCGCCTATAAATGTCCCCATATCAAAATCATCGTTGTTGATAGCAACCCCGAGAAGATCGCGGCCTGGAACACTGACGAGCTGCCGGTTTATGAGCCCGGCCTGCTGGAAATCGTCAAGCAGGTGCGCGGCAGGAATCTCTTCTTCTCCACCGACGTGGATGCCGCCATCGATGAGGCGGAGATGATCTTCATCTCGGTGAACACCCCCACAAAGACTTATGGCGTGGGCAAAGGCCGGGCGGCCGACCTGAAGTACGTGGAGCTGTGCACCCGCCAGATCGCACGCGTGGCGCGCGACGACAAGATCATTGTAGAGAAGTCGACCCTTCCCGTCCGCACGGCCGAGAGCATCAAGGCCATCATCAACGGCAGCGAGTCAGATTTCAACTTCCAGGTGTTGTCGAACCCCGAGTTCCTGGCCGAAGGCACGGCCATCAACGACCTGCTGTATGCCGACCGGGTGCTGATCGGCGGTGACCAGACCCCTGAAGGGCTGGCGGCCATCAAGGAGCTGACCGACATCTACGCGAACTGGCTCCCGCGCGAGCGGATCATCGAGACCCGCCTGTGGTCGTCGGAGCTGAGCAAACTCTCCGCCAACGCCTTCCTGGCGCAGCGCGTTTCGTCGATCAATGCCACCTCCGCCCTGTGTGAACGTACCGGCGCCGACGTCGACGAGGTCGCGCGGGCCGTGGGCATGGACAGCCGCATCGGACCAAAATTCCTGAAAGCCTCGGTAGGCTTCGGCGGAAGCTGCTTCCAGAAAGATATCCTCAACCTGGTGTACCTGTGTCATTACTTTGGTCTGCCCGAGGTGGCCGACTACTGGGAGCAGGTCATCAAGATGAACGACTACCAGAAGCACCGCTTTGCGCAGATGGTGATCACGACGCTGTTCAACACCGTCTCCGGCAAGAAGCTCGCCATGCTTGGATGGGCGTTCAAGAAGGACACCAACGACAGTCGCGAGTCAGCCTCCATCTATGTTGCCGACGAGCTGTTGCAGGACCAGGCCGAGGTGCATGTCTACGACCCGCAGGTCAGTCCCCGGCGCATGATCGACGACATGCTCGCCCTGCAGGAGATCAAAGAGGGCAATGGCAGTCATGTCCTGACCGAGGCCCAGATCCGCGAGCGGCTGGTGATCCATCCCGAGCCCTATATCGCCCTCAAGGATGCGCATGCCGCGATGATCCTCACCGAGTGGGATGCGTTCAGGGAGTATGATTGGCAGGCCATCTATAAAGACATGCTGAAGCCGGCCTTCCTGTTTGACGGCCGCAACATCCTGGATGCAGAGGCGTTACGCACCAGCGGTTTCCAGGTTTATCAGGTCGGTAAAGGAGCGGAGTAGG
>CAYMDX010000290.1:0-1599 GCA_964389125.1 uncultured Bacteroidales bacterium | reverse complement strand
TGTATATTATCCACCTGCCAGGCCCTGTATTCACCTGGCTGATAGTAGTACTGAAATGCGATGTAGACCATGTTATCACTCTCAGGGATCGCTACATTCCCCGATGGTGTCCATTCATAGCCGCCCTCATCCGGCAGGTCAAAATCCAATTCAACCCATGTAGCATCACCGGGATCACCTATGCCAGCATAATCTTCGGAGTAAAACAGCTTCAGGTAATTGTCATCATCCATGCTACCAAAATTATAGGCTGTTTCAAATGTCAGAACAACATCGGTATAGGCTTCCATCTCAATACCCGGTAAAACCAACCAGTCATCCTCAAGGTCACCGGAATTAAAGCCATTCATATAGGCATAGCCTCTTTCATCGGATGTGTCATGCATCCAGTATTTGGTATCACCAGAGACACTATAAGTATAGAGGTCACCCAAATCTTCATCGAATGATTCTTCAAATGGAAGATCAGTGACAGCCGGATCAATGACGGTATAGGAGTGTTCCATGGAGGTGGTGTTTTCTCCATTTGTATCCTCCGCATATACAACATAGTATACTGTTGTTCCGTCAGCTTGCGGGGGGACATCCGCATCCGTATCATATGTCACATCATTATCAAGTGACATATTGATGGTATTATTGTAGACATCGCTTTCCGTACCCCAGTGCAGCTCCACATGATCAACAGCCGCATCTCCTTCTGAAACATCTGCAGAAACAGAGACGCCGGTATCTGAGGTGATATCTGTTTCGGGGGTCTGGTTAACATTGGATATGGACGGAGAAACAGGGCCGTCGAACGCAGTCCAGTCAACATTATCTACCACTACCTGCCCATCGCTGTTATTTTCATTAATAAACTTGATAACAATATCACCTGCCTGGTTTACAACAATGTCGCCGGAACTTTTCACAACCCCCTGCTCATCATCGGATGTCACATTTCCTACGACAACATCATTGATCAGCACATTCATATTAACGTCCGTGCTAAAGGCCTGCATATAGTCAAAGCTGATTACCCCGACACCACCAGGAATGGTCCCGGAGTAAAAATTGGATTGTGGATCTCTGTTTCTACCGAGCATAATGGCGTTACCGTCAATCTCGTGATCGCCGCGGCATTGGACATACGTCCAGGTTGATCCGTCCTGGCCTTCAAAGGTACCATCCTGATAGGAATTCCCTGTCAGATCCAGGTTGTCAAAATTTTCAAAACCCTGTCCGTGGCTGTTAAAGCTGAAAAGCAGCATTATTGCCATCATCCAGGGAAAGGTTAATTGTAGTTTTGTCTTCATAAGAATTGTGGTTTTGGTTTAACAAAAGGATTATTAAATTTAACATTTTCCAACCAAAAAAGATGAACACGTAAATATATCATAAATTTCATCATATACCAAATCACCAGCAAATAAATAACCTTTTATTAACGGGGTCATGAAAGGATAGAGGCAAAATATTTTTGAAATAAAATGACGATTATTTTAAGAGGCAACAAAAAAACGCAACCAACTGTTTTTCTGTTGATTGCGTTTTTACTTCGTCGGGGTGGCAAGATTAGCTTCGCTGATCTTGTAATGGGGAGGCCTCAACAAACAG
>CAYMDX010000289.1:0-1602 GCA_964389125.1 uncultured Bacteroidales bacterium | reverse complement strand
GTTCACTGTTCACTGTTCACTGTTCACTGTTCACTGTTCACTGTTCACTTCCTTCCAACCTTCTCCTTCTAATTGACATTTTCTATCCTGATGTCCAATAGCCTGTTAATCCAGCTCCTTGGTAATAACGATGGAAGCGATGGTACCATCTCCGACGGCCGTGGTTATCTGGCGTATCTGTTTGCTGATGACGTCGCCCGCGGCAAATACATCCGGCAGATTGGTTCGCATATTTTCGTCCACCTTCAGATACCCCCAGTCATCGGTTTCCAGCTGGCCATTGATGTTTTCGAGGTTGGGCTTCATACCGACAAACACGAACACTCCATCGGTGACCAGATCCTTCATCTCACCAGATTGGAGATCCTCAACCTTCACTTTCATTTGATCGCCCTCGCGGTAAAATCCGCGCGGCTCATGCGAATAGAGGACATTGATCTTTGGATCGGCCAATGCTTTCTCCTGGGCGGTTTTATTGGCCGTTAAATAAGGGAACTGCTGTACCATGGTGATTTTGGAAGCGAATTTGGAGATCAGCTCGGATTCCTCAACGGCTGTATTGCCACCACCAATGATGACCACTTCCTTGTCGTGAAAATATTTGGCATCACAGGTTGCACAATAGGAAATCCCTTTTCCGTAATAGGTCTGCTCGCCTTCAACATTCAGGTACCGCGGTGATGCGCCGGTGGTGATCAGGATCTTTTTGGCCCGGATTGTTTCATGGCCGTCTACCAGAACCTCTTTATTCTCAAGGTCCACCTGGTTGATCTCCACCGCGGCTTTCATTGTGGCACCGGCGGCCTTGGCCTGTTCGGCCATGTTATGTGCCAGCATAAAACCTGCCTGTGGTTCAATAAATCCGGGATAGTTGCTGATCTGGTGGGTAGTGGTTACCTGTCCGCCGGGCAAGAGGGGGTCCACGATGATGGTATCGACCTTTGCCTGTGCAAGGTAGATCGCAGCTGCCATTCCGGCAGGACCACCCCCAAGCACAATGGTTTCGGTGTCGGTGGTTACCGGCTCTATCGATTCATGGATCTCTGTAACACGATCCTCCGGCAGCAGGGCATCCAGGTTTCGCATGATGGCTGATCGCTTGATGCCACCGGTCAGCACCTCACCTGTCTGTTCCCCGTTTTTGAAAAAAAGTAGTGTCGGGGATGACTTGACACCCAGACGATCGGCAAGCTCCCGGTTGCCCTGCCGGAATATTTTCAGGAAACGGATATCATTTCCATACAGTTGGTGCAATGCCTCAAACTTAGGTGCCAGTGCTTCACAGGGCGGACATTCGGTGGAGTAAAAGTCGAGCACCACCAACGAATGATCGTTTAACTCCTTCTCAAATGCATCTTGATTAATCTCTACCATAGGATTTCAGTTGTTTTAATGATGATGTAGACGCCGGTTTGATCCATCAAAAGGTCATCAAAGAATCAGCCGATACCAGCGTGCTATTTATATTTATATATGTATTTGTATCTTTATATATCAATTCCTCTGCCAAAATAAGATAGCTGACAATTTGACAAACATACAGAAAAAATATATGACTATTGAATCGCCTATAGATATATTATAATGCACATACTTATACTT
>CAYMDX010000288.1:0-1609 GCA_964389125.1 uncultured Bacteroidales bacterium | reverse complement strand
ACAGTAAATACAACCAACACCACGATTAGATATGAGCTATTCGATTTTTCGCTGGCAGCTTATTGCACTTGTTCTGTTTATGTCCGTGGCAGCCGGTGCCCAGCCGGTTATCACGGTGTCGGACGAACAGCTGCCTGATTTCCGGGAGGTCTACACAGGACATTTTTCCGATGAGCAGTTTTACGAAGTTTCCGCAGAGCAACTACAATCCCCGCTGATATTGCAGGCCGGGGAGCCTTTCAGGATATCACTCGACTGTCATGAAGGCTTTACCGACTCACTATCGCTGACGGCTGATGATGGTGAAGTGGCGTCAACACGCATTTATGTTCGTCTGTTTCCGGAAACCACCGGCGTTTTCGAAGGCGACATCATTCATTACTCGGATGAAACCGAAGATATCCCGCTATCGGTAAGCGGAACCGGGATCGATACAACCGTTCCGGAAGCGTATTATGAAGCCGCCACCGGTACAGGGAGTGAGCTCAAAACTCAGCTATATGGCATCATTGAAGGTCATTCCGTACAATCATACAGCGCCCTCTGGACCCATTTTACGGTAACCGATGCTACCTTTGACGGTTATGTATGGGATATATACGCTGATATTCCCTGCGAAGAACCGCCATATATCTACACTTTCGGAGATGATCAGGACTCCGGAACGGGTGGTACATCAGAAGGCGACGTATACAACCGCGAGCACAGCATGCCCCGCTCCTGGTTCGGGGGTTCTGTTGACCCTATGAACACCGATCTCTATCATGTTTATCCGGTTGATAAGTTTGTGAATGCCCAGCGGGGCAATTATCCGTTTGGGGAGGTAGACAACCCTCAATGGACCTCCATGAACGGCGGAAAGCTGGGTCCCAACACGGCCGGTGGCTACGAAGGTGTGGCGTTTGAACCCATCGACGCCTACAAGGGAGATCTGGCCAGGGCTTTTTTCTATATGATCACCCGCTACGAAAACCAGATTGAAGACTGGACATACAGCGATTCTGGTAATGCGATGTTTGACCACAATACCTATCCGGGCTACGAGCCCTGGGTGATCGACATGCTGCTGGACTGGCACGAACAGGACCCTGTCAGTCAAAAAGAACGCGTGCGAAATCAGGCGGTATACGCGATCCAGGGCAACCGCAACCCCTTTGTCGACCGGCCCGAATTCGTTGAAAAGATCTGGGGAGACACCACGGTGCATGTCACGCCGGACCCGGCCCCAATGCATGTCACAATCTATCCCAACCCGTCAACATCTTTGATCTTTATTGAGATGCATGATGACATTACCGGGCTGGAACTCTACACCACAAATGGGAAGCTTGTAAAATCAGCTATTCCAAAGCAAGAGAAAACCACCTTAAACATGGGTACATTGCCCCCGGGTATCTACTTCCTTCATCTGAAAACACCAAACGGCATCATCCGGGAAAAAGTGATCCGCAAGTAGTGCCGTGTCAGTCCAAAACCCTCCTGTATTTTCCAGGTATTATCGCTGCCACTTCTCAGCGACCCAACAGTGCTTTGCGGTATTTTTCTATATAAAAATCCTTGTGTTTAGACTTATACTGCATCACATAACGGGGGTGTTCAAGGGGGATAA
>CAYMDX010000287.1:0-1618 GCA_964389125.1 uncultured Bacteroidales bacterium | reverse complement strand
AACCAAGTGGCTCACAGTAGAACAAATTTCTAACGACCAGGAGAAACAGGAACATACATCAAAACTTGTGAAACATAAGTTATATTTTATTTCCGGGCCTTAACATACTCAGCTTCTAAAAGATATTCAAGGCTGATTTTTACACTTTCGAGCGGCTCGTAATTATACGACTCTACCTCAACGATGATGTATTCCATTCCGGATTTTCCGGCATTATTAAAAATGCGTTCAAAATCTATCTTACCGCTTTCGCCAACTTCTTTTTCATCTTTAATATGCCATGTTTCAAACCGGCCGGGATAATTCTCAAAATATTCCACAGGGTCTTTTCCTCCCTCATATATCCAATAAAGGTCGAGTTGAAACATCACTTTTTCCGGATTGGTGTTTTTTAACATGAAATCATATATTAACTCCCCTTCCAGTTTTTCAAATTCATCATCGTGGTTATGATAACCGAATCTGATGTCATGTTCATTACATTTTTCACCTATCTTGTTGAAATATTCGCAATACCGTTTTAGCCCATCCAGGCTCTCGTAGCCGGCTTCACTCATTGAAGGCTGCACGATATGCTTCACCCCGGCGGCTACATGTGCTTCTATAGCCTGATCCCACCAGGCCATAGCATCATCCCAATTATTTTCATCAGGAAGGTCGTGCCCGATATGCGAACTAAGAAAAACCATATCATTGGCTTCTACCAGGGCTTGAAACGCTGCCGGCTCCATACCGTAAAATTTCCCGTCACTATAACCGGCGGCTTCTATAAACTTGTAACCCATCTCTCCCAGTTTTTCAAGGGTAGCGGCAGGATCCTGATTCATATCATTTCTTACAGACCACAACTGGATACCTATAAACTTCTCTTCCTCATTTGGCAGTTCACAAGAAAATAACAACACAGGCATAAAAAGAGTGATAACTCCTTTTATACATAATTTTTTTAAAATATGCATTTGTATTTTTTATGGTTATCAAATAGATTAATAATGATTTACAGGTTATTGCTCAAATTCCTTCAGCCTGATATTCCTAAACCAAACATCATCTCCGTGATCCTGAAGTGCAATGTATCCGGGCTCATATTTACCAAACCACGGATATTCGGAAAATTTACTTTCTTCAAAAAGTCTTTCCCAGTCGGATGTCCCCAGGTGATATTCAAGGACAACCTCATCATTTTGTTTATGTACAACGGTACCCCTGTAAATCATAACCTCAGCCAGATTCCATTCTCCGGCTGGTTTGGCATTTTGCGGATCAGCAGGAATGAGGTCATATAGAGAACCGGCCTTTCTGTCTTCACCCAGTGTAGCATCGATATGATGTTCATTGCATAGTATTTGCATCTCGGGAGCAGATTTCCATATAGGCTCTCCTTCAATTTCCTGTCCCAGGTAAAAGATACCGCTGTTTCCTCCGGGAGAGACTTTCCATTCAAGCTTCAAGTGAAAATCAAGGAATTTTTCGTCATAAATAATATCTCCGCCTTTACCACCGGCTTCACCAGTACCTTCACCCAACACTTGCATGACACCGTCCTCTATGATCCATCCTTCCTCCGGGAATGCATCCTTGTTGTAGCCACGCCAACCATCAAAAGATTCTCCATCAA
>CAYMDX010000286.1:0-1632 GCA_964389125.1 uncultured Bacteroidales bacterium | reverse complement strand
AGGATACCCTATGGCAAAAAAGAGAATTGTAGTGCTTACCGGAGCCGGTATCAGTGCTGAGAGTGGCATCAGCACCTTTCGCGACAGCGGGGGGCTCTGGGAAAAGTATGATATCACCGATGTAGCCACTCCCGAGGCCTGGGAAAGGAACATGGAGATGGTCAACGAATTTTACAACCAGCGGCGCAAGCAACTGTACGAAGTTTCGCCCAATGATGCCCATTATGCCCTTGTGGAGCTGGAAAAAGCTTATGACGTCCATATTATCACCCAGAACGTGGATGACCTGCATGAGCGGGCCGGTTCAAGCAATGTTATGCACCTGCATGGGGAGCTGAAGAAGGTTCGCAGCTCCGTTGATGAGAACCTGGTTTATACCCTCGACGGCTGGGAGCTGAAGATTGGTGACCTGTGTGAGAAAGGGTCACAACTGCGGCCGAATGTGGTATGGTTCGGGGAGCCGGTGCCGATGATCCCGGCCGCGGCTGAGCTTTCTGCTTCTGCAGATATCTATGTCATCATTGGCACCTCCCTGAATGTCTATCCGGCAGCCGGTCTGGTTGATTATGCCAGTCCCGGTATACCGATGTATCTGATCGACCCGGCACAGCCGGGCGTGTCGCATATGCCCAATCTTACCATTATGCAGGAAAAGGCCGGAACCGGGACCAAAAAGCTGGTTAAGGAGCTGATGGAGAAGTAGTGGGTTGGGTTTTGCAGAAGAAGTCCCAGATCATAATGCCTGCCGTTACGGATACATTCAGGGAGTGCTTGGTACCGAACTGCGGGATCTCAACGCTGTGATCGCACAGGCTGAGCGCCTCATCATCCACGCCTTTAACCTCATTGCCAAATACAAAGGCGTATTTGACGTTCTTGTCCGGCGCGAAATCCTTGAGCTCATGGCTGTTGGTGGTCTGCTCCAGGGCAATCACCACATAACCTGCTTCCTTGAGTTTTTGGATGGCATCCGTGGTTTTTTCGATGTATTCCCAGGCAACGGTTTCGGTTGCTCCGAGGGCGGTTTTGTGGATTTCGCGATGGGGTGGGGTGGCCGTCAGGCCGCAAAGGTAAATGCCTCCCAGTAAAAAGGCATCCGCCGTCCGGAAAACCGATCCGGTGTTCATCATGCTCCTGATGTTGTCGAGCACGATCACCAGCGGCATCTTATCGGCCTTTTTGAAATCGTCCGGGCTTTTTCGCCCCAGCTCGTCCATGGATAACTTCTGCATGACAGTTGCGTTGCTTTTAGGTTCGTCGGGAAAGAAAGGCTTATTCAAAGGTAAAGGAGACCATGATGCTGCGGGCATTCAGACGGTCGATGGAGTTGTAATGCGGTTCGAAACCTTCGTCTCCTTCGCGTAATAGGTCAAAGATACCAAAAGACGCTTTGATCTCGGCGGCAAATTTGAAGTAGTAGAAATAGTGTTCAAAACCGGCACCCAGTTCATAATGAACATCATTCCTTGCTGCACGGACCAGGATATCGTCACCTACACCCAGTTCGATGGAAGCCAGATCGTGGGTGTATTTGAATCCCCCGATTACGTAAACACGGGTGTTAACCATCCGGGCTGATTTGTATTTCAGGTGCAGGGGAAACTCAAGCGTGGTAACCTCAAAATCCTGGTC
>CAYMDX010000285.1:0-1648 GCA_964389125.1 uncultured Bacteroidales bacterium | reverse complement strand
CTGGAAGCTGGAAGGAAGAAGTGAACGGTGAAATAGTAAAAATAATGAATATGGAAGAAAATACCCTGATCTGCACATGTAATGAAGTGTATAAGCATGAAATTGAGCAGGCTATACGCGATAAAGGCCTCAAAACCATAGAAGCAGTCGGTAATGAGACCACTGCCGGAACCATGTGTGGCGGCTGTGTTGATGAAATATATTTACTGCTGGAAAAGATTAACGGCACAGTAAACCTGTAAACATAGAATTGTTTCGTCGTGATTGGTTGCTAACCTGATTCATTCATAAACTTAGTGAAACTTTGGGTAATCATTTCCCGCACAGGCGGGACAGGTGTGAAACTTTGTGTTACAAAAAACAAGATGTAAGAAGTCATTCAACGTTTAAGCACCAAAGGTATTATGCCGATGCTGCTCCCGTAATTGGTTATCGTATGGGAGTAGTTGAGCTGGGTGTTTCCCCTTTCTTTTCCTATCGCAATCTCGACAGCGGGTATTCTTATGGCGGCATTACCTACAGGTTCTGATTGAATTCAATAGGCCAACCATACCCTGTTAACAATCCACCCATGACCTCCAGGCCATGTTTTCAGCCTATTTTTGTCCGTCAGTATACCCCTTCAGGTCCTCGTTGATGCGTATCTTTCTGATAAGCAATTTGAGCAGTTCATCAAGTTTGCTCCCTTCCGTATAATCCGCCGGTACAATATGATCCACCCGGTTGTACCGGATCATTTCCCGGCATCTTTCGCGCGCGGATTCTTTTCCCGGCCTTGCTTCCGAGGCTGTGTTAAACACCGCAATTGTTGAGCCTCCCTGGTAATTCATCATCTTCATGGAGGGTACATCCGTTTCGCCATCACCAATATAGATCATCCTGTTAAAAGCAACCGGACGCTTCTCCTCAGGAATATGCTGATTTACCCGTTTGTCATCGTAGGAGTTGTCAATTCCCTTGTTGATGCGAAAAAGATACTGAGTTTTATTGGTGTAATTCACGGCCAGCGCAGGCCATTCCGCCTCATCTTTTTCATTGTACTTGAAACCGGAAGCAAAAATTTTGCGAAAATGCCTTGCAATGGTAGTGCCTGAAATGAATTCCCTTAATCCTGAGGAAATAATGTGGTGGTCCAGTGTGATGCCCAAGGAATATGCATAGTCATTGATCCGATCAAAGTAATCCTCCACCCCGGCAAAAAACCGGATGTCCTTGCCGTAATCAATGAAATCCTGTTTCCTGATCGGAATCTCCTTTTCGCGCGATTTCTGCAGCATAAACTGCATATAAGCCAGGATGCCGTCCATATCGTGGTCATAACCCATCTGATTGGCGTCTTTCCAAAACTTCTCTTTAGGAATGCCCAGTTTGGGTATAAATGAATGCTCCTGCATATTGCCTGGTGCAAGGGTGTCATCAAAATCATAGGCAATGGCGGCACGGATCAGGTTTTCGCTCATCATCAACTCGTTTTAGTTTAACTAATATGCGCAATATCCCTTTTGCAGCTACAGGCATCCTGCTTTTCAGGCAGAATGCATAGGGCAAATGCTGCACTTGCACAGAAGTTGCCCCATGCATTTGCATCAAAGAAGGCTTACACGATTACAAAAATAGCATATCTTACTGTTTTTCAAAGAAAATACCC
>CAYMDX010000284.1:0-1659 GCA_964389125.1 uncultured Bacteroidales bacterium | reverse complement strand
CACATAAAACTGACAATAATAATTGCGTACACTTGTTTCATAGCTCTTGTATTTAATTGGAGAACGGCTTTCCCCGTATATTTCTATTGCAGGTTTATCTGTATTTCCTCGTGCCAGGGCTTGCATCTGTCATTCACCTTTTGATTTTCCGACATTATCAAACAGATAAATAGACCGCTTTTTCAACCCAATAACGCCCATTACCAACAAAGATATGAAGTTTACCATAAACAAACAATTTTTTTTCTGGCGGGAAGGCGTTTTTTACATTATAGGCATCAAACCTAACATGGATGCTGCAACCCGTGCGGTAAAAGAAACGGTCGACATGTGCGCCGGCCATTGAAGGCATTCAGGAAGCTTGAAGTTTTCTTAAAGGTTCAGAAAACGCAGGGCAGACAAACCATACCTCAGGGCATACACCCGGGTAAAGTTTTCCCGCATCAGCAAATATTTGAGACCCTCGACGTTTTTGTTCCCGTTTTCGCAAACCAGCATCAGCTTATGATTGACCGGGATGTCACGAATACGGTCGGGCAACCTGTGTAAGGGAATGGCTTCCCAGCGATAATTTTTTATGCATAGCTCCTCCTGGTCGTCCGACAGCGCAACGACCTCAAATGGCCCTTCTTTTTCCATGACCTCAAAAAAAGCATAGGGTTCTACCAAATATTGCCCGATCAGGTCGTCAGGACAGCTAAGCTCATATTCACTGAGCGCCGTTACCTGTTTGTTTTCCGGGTTGACTTCGATGGGCAGTTCCATAAAGCTGCCGTTCAGGCCATCAAAGTGTAACATACGACCTTTCATCACGTTTCCGGTACCTGTTATGATTTTGATAGCCTCCATCGCCTGAAGGTTCCCAATCACGCCGGGTATCATGCCCATCACGCCAGAGTTTTCACAGGTGGGCAAGGTAAGCGGGTCGGGCGCTTCAGGGACCAGGCAGCGGTAGGTAGGGCCGTCTTCGTAGTTATAAACCGATAACTGGCCTTCGTACATGAGCGCCGCCCCAATGATGCACGGCTTTTGAAGCATCACACAGGCATCGTTGACCAGCAATTTGGTGGGAAGGTAATCAGAACATTCAATCACCAGGTCATATCTTTGAATGATGCCGGCCGCATTCTCTGCATTCAGCCGTTTAAAATGAGGCTCTACCGTTACGTCCGGATTCATGGCCTGCAGTCTGTCCTTTGCCGCCACCACTTTTGGACGGTCCAGGTCGGAGGTGGCATAGAGCACTTGTCTCGGAAGATTTGACTCATCCACTTCACCATGATCGATAATACCTATGGAACCTATCCCCGCCGGCACAAGGTACAACATGACTGCCGCACCCAGCGCCCCGGCCCCTACGACAAGAACACGCGCCCTGGCAATACGTTCCTGACCTTCCTGCCCAATGCCGGGCAGGATAAGCTGACGGTGATAGCGTGATGAAGCCGGATCCGGAACGGTTTTACCCATGTCGTTTTGCATACATTTCCACCTACAAAGGTATGTTTAACCCCATAATTCCCCAAAATTCTGTATGTTAAATACATGTTGCCCCTATATTTTTTGGTATATTTGAGATATGCATTTTATAGCTTATTCACCATATGGGCTGTAGTCCACAATATATAGGATGATAACCAATTATTGTGGTAATGAAAA
>CAYMDX010000283.1:0-1678 GCA_964389125.1 uncultured Bacteroidales bacterium | reverse complement strand
TTTGAAGATGGGGACATCCTGCTGGAGGAAACCCTGGGTGAAGAAGAGAGCGACTGGAATTTTTCGCCCCGCCGGTTAGCCCTTGCTGATTATGCCGGGGAAACCATCTATATCGCTTTTGTGCATTATGACTGCACCGATCAGGACAGGCTGGTTATCAATAATGTCTCCGTGCAAAAAACGAACAGCGCGTTTCTGCACCCCATGGTCGGGAGCTACAATCCGATGGACCCACAGGACGTTACCACAGGTCTTTTCTGGGAAGAAGCTACGGAAGTAACAGCCATCCATCACGGCGATGAGGAGCTGACACCCGGAGAGGATTATACAACCACCGCCATCAACGAAAACCTGACGGAACTTGCCTTTATGGCTGAATACTTTGAAGGTGCAGCAGCAGATATGGATTTTACCATTTCCTTTAACACGGGTTATGATGCGGCGTACACAGTGGAAGTTACCACGGTCATAGAGGATGCTTCTGTAAGTCCCGGCATGGTTGATTACGATCCGGAAGACCCACAGGATGTAAGCACTACAATCCATTGGGGAAGTGCAGAGGAGGTTGTCTCCCTGCATGACGGCGACGATGCCCTTGATCCGGCGCACTATGAGGTAACAGATGACGAGCTGACCATTATGGCTTCCTATTTTGATGGGATGGAGCCGGGGTATGTGCACCTGTCTGTCGGGTTTGACCTGGGTGACAATGCCGACCTGCTCGTCAGGGTGTTTGACTACTCGGTACATAGCTTGCCCTTCACGGAGAACTTCATGGGCTCTGAAGCACTAGGCGGGGTGACTCCGGAAGCCTGGCTGCCCAACGGATGGCTTTCTGTAGACGCTGATGGCGACGACCACAACTGGTATTACGTGCCCATTATGGACGGTGAAGAGGTCAGCTTTGGCCGGATGCAATCAAGGTCAGCCTATTTTGATGAAGAAGAAGACGACTATGTTGCGTTAACACCGGATAACTGGCTGTTCACACCTGCCATAGAGCTTGATCAGATCACCGGTGAAGACCAGTCAATCGAACTGTCTTTCAGGGTTGCACCAGGAGCGTCGAGTCCGGGATTTCGCCTTGAGCATTATAGCGTCATGCTATCCTACACAGACATGAATCCTGACTCATTTGATGAGATATATAGTGAAACCATTTCAGAGGATCACCCCCAGAACGACCTTCAGGAGAGAACCGTAGAGTTAAGCTTTTATGAGGGGCAACAGGTATATATCGCTTTCCGCCATCACGACGTGGAAGACATGGATCGCCTGCTGCTGAGCGACGTAAAAGTCGAGTTCTTGGGCGAAACCAGTGTTACAGAACTTACAGTAGCTACCCTGAATGTCTTTCCAAACCCTGCCAGCGACCACATAACCATCACTTCCGGCTCAACCATCGAAGCGGTGAGTGTTTTCGATATGTTGGGTAACCTTATTTTGGATGAAACCGTTAGCACCGATCGCCACGAGCTGGATCTGAGCGACCTTACAGAAGGCACGTACATCGTCCGCGCCATCACCGGAGAAGGCAGCCTCGTACGCCGCATTCAGGTGATCCGGTAATCTTTTGTTATTCATCGTTATAAAGGGCTGCTTTCTTGATGAAGGCGGCCCTTTTTTTGGTGATGATCTGGATGGATCCAACGGTGAACGGTGAAAAAAGCTGGAAGCT
>CAYMDX010000282.1:0-1689 GCA_964389125.1 uncultured Bacteroidales bacterium | reverse complement strand
GGGCCGATCCATTTAACCCACTTGTGGTACGGGATGCGTGCCACACCCAGCACGGCAATCAGAACGCCGGATGTAGGGGTGATCATGTTGGTGAAGCCGTCGCCAAACTGGAAGGCCATCACCGCAGCCTGACGTGAAATACCGATCAGGTCGCTGAAAGGCGCCATGATGGGCATGGTGATGGCCGCTTTGGCCGAACCACTTGGGATAATGACGTTAATGATTGTCTGGATCACGTACATGACACCCACAGAGGCCACATTACCAAATTGGCCGAGGGATTGGGAGAGACCGTACAGAATACTATCAATAATACCACCATCTTCAAGCACAACAATGATACCACCGGCCAGGCCTACGATAATGGCTGCCGTCATAATATCCTTCACCCCATCCAGAAAGGAGAGGGCGATATCGTCGGCCGACTGGTTAACGGACATGCCGGAGGCGATGCCCATCGCCAGGAAGAGGGTGGCGATCTCCATTACATACCATCCATAACCCATCACACCAACAATCAGGAAGACAATGGTGTAGACGAGCAATAGCAAAATAAAGAAGTGCACTGACTTCCGGAGGGTAAACACCCCGGCCAGGGCAAAAACAACGGCCGACACCGGCAGGATGCTAATGGTCACAGACGAAGCGCCGATGTTGAGATCCGTCACAGGCTGTAAAAAAGAATAGATGGTCAGCACCGCCAGGATCAGGCCATAAACCACCCAGGCCATGCGGGGCGTATAATAGGTTACATTGGCTGACTCTTCACGGTCTTTGTCACGCCAGTAAGCATCCTCCTCATACATGATGGAGGATTTCGGGTCCTTGCGAATCTTAGCTACATAGCGAAGCACAAAGGCAATACCGATGATGTTGATCACCACCCACGAGAAAAGACGGTATTCGATTCCGGAAAAGAGTGGAATATCTGCCAGTCCCTGGGCTATCCCGATGGTAAACGGGTTCAGGACGGCACCGGCAAACCCCAGCTGTGCCCCCACAAACACCATGGCGACCCCGGTAAGGCTGTCATAACCCATAGATATCGCCAGCGGGATCAGAATGATCACAAAGGCAATCGTCTCTTCCGCCATCCCGAAAATGGCACCAAAGGTGCTGAACAACAGCATGATCATCACGATAATAAGATTATCCACCCCGATATGCTGCATAAACCGGTTGTTTTCCAGCTTCCGGGTCTTGTTCAGAAACGACATAATCCCGACATCAATGGCTTTGGTAAGGTTCATGATCCAGAAAGCCCCGCCGATCATGAGTATAAAGACAATAATGTTGGCCTGCCTTACAAAACCATTAAACAGGGCAGAAAACACTTGCCAGGTTTGTGCCTCACTATCCAGGGTGTGGCCTTCCGGCAGCTCGTCTTCATAATAAAAAGAGAGTGTTGTTTGTTCCTGACCGTCAACAACGACGGTTTCTTCAATATATTTACCGGGTGGGATAATCCAGGTAAGGATAGCGGCCACGACAATGATGGAAAAAACGATTACATAGGTGTGGGGGACTTTCTTAAACATAAACTACCATATTAACGTGTAACGAGATTAACGTGTAACGAGACACAAATAAATAAAAAATTTTCATTGGTGTGTGTTAATGACCGGATATTATTCCTGAATGGCAAAGATATCACCGGGAAGATAAATGTCGAGTCGCAGGTTTTCTCCG
>CAYMDX010000281.1:0-1697 GCA_964389125.1 uncultured Bacteroidales bacterium | reverse complement strand
CAATACATCAGAAGCTCCTGCGTCACTCAACTTTTTGGAGCAGATCATCAACAGGGATATTGAAGAAGGCAAAAACGGCGGCCGGGTCCACACCCGCTTCCCGCCTGAGCCAAACGGTTACCTGCACATAGGGCATGCCAAGTCCATTTGTTTGAATTTTGGTCTGGCCTATAAATATAGCGGAAAATGCAACCTGCGTTTCGATGACACCAACCCCACCAAAGAGAATGTGGAGTACGTTGATTCCATCAAGGAGGATGTTCGCTGGCTGGGGTTTGACTGGGAGGACCGGGAGTTTTATGCTTCTGATTATTTTGAGAAGTTGTATGAGATGGCTGTTTATCTCATTAAGAAGGGTAAGGCTTATGTTTGTGAGATGTCGGGTGATGAGATTGCCGCCAACCGTGGCACGCCCTCCACGCCGGGCAAAGAAAGCCCCTGGCGCGAACGCCCGGCGAAAGAGAGTCTGGACCTTTTTGAACGCATGCGCAATGGCGAATTTGCAGATGGCAGCTGCGTGCTCCGCGCCAAAATCGACATGGCCTCCCCCAACATGCATCTGCGCGACCCGGTGATGTACCGGATCATGCGCGCCCATCACCATCGGACAAAAGATGATTGGTGCATCTACCCGACCTACGACTGGGCGCACGGCCAGAGCGACTACCTTGAAAACATCACACACTCAGTATGCACGCTCGAATTTGAGGTTCACCGGCCGCTGTACGAATGGTTTCTCGACAACCTGGATGTCACAGAAAACCGTCCCCGGCAGTATGAGTTTGCCCGGCTCAACCTCAACTATACCGTGATGAGCAAGCGGAAGCTGCTTGAGCTGGTGGAGGGAAAATACGTCAAAAGCTGGGACGACCCCCGCATGCCAACCATATCAGGCCTCCGGAGACGCGGGTATACCCCTGCATCCATCCGGGTGTTCTCGGACAAGGTCGGTGTGGCCAAACGGGAGAACGTGATCGACATGGCCCTGCTGGAGCATTGCATCCGGGAAGACCTCAACAAGAATGCCCCGCGGGTGATGGCCGTCCTGGATCCGGTGAAGCTCATCATCGACAACTACCCCGAAGACCAGACAGAAGAGCTGGATGCGCTTCGGAACCCTGAAAAACCCGAAGAGGGACACCGCAAGGTACCTTTCGGTAAAACCCTGTACATCGAGCGCAAGGACTTCATGGAAGACCCGCCGAAGAAGTTTTTCCGCCTCTCCCCGGGCAGAGAGGTACGGCTCAAGTATGCTTATATTATCCGCTGTGAAAGCGTTGAGAAAGATGAAGAGGGCAACATCACAGCGATCCGCTGCACCTATGATCCGGATACGAAAAGCGGAATGCCTTCCACCAAAAAGGTCAAGGGCACCCTGCACTGGGTCCATGCCGATGATCACCTGGAAACGGAGGTCAGGCTGTATGACCGTCTCTTTAGTGTCCCGCACCCCGATGACATCGAGGAGGGTGCAGATTTTAAAGATAACCTGAATCCCGACTCCCTGCACGTGATCAAGGGACTGCTGGAGCCCGGGGTCAAAGACGCAACTCCCGGCGACAGGTTCCAGTTCGAACGCACCGGGTATTTCTGCGTGGATCCCGACAGCCGGCCGGAGAAACCCGTGTTCAACCGCACAGTCACCCTGCGCGACTCCTGGGCTAAGATGAATAAATAATGGAAAAGCTGCGTAACGG
>CAYMDX010000280.1:0-1697 GCA_964389125.1 uncultured Bacteroidales bacterium | reverse complement strand
GTTTACTGTTCACCGTTCACTTCTTCCTTCCGGACCGGGTGCCGCTGTCATCTCCGGCGTATCAAAACAATACCGAATATCAAACACAAACCTACATTATTTTTTTTACACACCGAAATCCATATTTTTGTACCGGCAAGGTGGTCATACGCCACTATCCCGAAACAAGACCCATACATGCAAATCACTGAAGTAAAGGACAAGCAGGATGCCCGTGACTTTTTGAAGGTACCGCACATCATCTATCAGGATGACCCGAACTGGATTCCACATTTAGAGCGCGATGTAGAAGCAGTTTTTGATCCCTCAACAAACCCGGTATTTCAAGATGGGGAACTTAACAGATGGTTACTAAGGGATGGTGATGGCCGTCTTATAGGTCGCATCGCCGCCTTTTATATTCATAAACTGGCCCATACCCACAAACAGCCGACCGGCAGTATTGGCTTTTTTGAATGTGTTCACAACCGCGAAGCGGCTTTTCTGCTATTTGACAAAAGCCGGGAGTGGCTTCAGGACAAAGGCATGGAAGCCATGGATGGCCCTGTTAATTTCGGAGAAAAAGACAGGTTCTGGGGATTGCTCGTAGATGGCTTTGACAGACCTCCCCCTTATCTGTTGAATTACAACCTCCCCTATTATCGCGAGCTGTTTGAATCATATGGTTTTCAAAACTATTACAACCAATATGTGTATCGCGCAGTAGGTGGTAAACCATTACCGGCTGTTTTAGAAAGGAAGTTTCAGCGGTTGACCGAGAACGGCGGCTATCATTTTGAATCCATCAAAATCAATCAACTTGACAGATTTGCAGAGGATTTTGTTTCAATATATAACAAAGCCTGGGGACAAGCGCATACATATTTTCGTCCCATGACAAAAACAGAAGCCTTAAATACCTTTCACAAAATGAAAGATGTGATTGATGAGGATCTGATTCTCTTTTGCTATCACAACGGACATCCGGTGGCTTTTTTTATTGGACTTCCCGAATTGAATCAAATTTTTCGATACCTGAATGGAAAGCTAAATCTCATCGGAAAACTTAAATTTCTGTATCATCAATGGCGGGGCACATGCCGAACTGTTTACGGAATGGTATTCGGCGTTATGCCGGAATACCAGAACAGGGGTCTGGAGAGTGCACTGGCCATGGCTGTTAAACGCAACATCGAACAAAAGAACAGGTATCATGACATGTATATCACCTGGCTTGGTGATTTCAATCCAAAGATGATCAAAATCATTGAACACTTTGGTGCAGACAGGGTGTTTACACTGGTCACTTACCGGAAATTATTTGACGAACAGGCAATTTTTGAAAGGCATCCCGTTATAGGTTAGTCACCCAATGGGCTCGGGCTCATAATATATAGCAAGATAACTGATTTCTATGTGATTTAAAATAGCTTGAAGCTCGAAGCTGGATTATGGAAGGAAGAAATGAACGGTGAAATAATGGACATGGAAGCATAAATGATAATTAAAAACATATTTGTCACATATACAATGTGTTAGAAAGTTGGATGAAAAAAACAAAAAACTTTGAATTTTTCGAATAAGAAAGTACCTTTGCACTCGCAAAAAGGCCTAATGGTATTGGCCTTTTTCTTTTAAAAGACAAAGATCTTTTAAGGAACAGCGACCTGGTAGCTCAGTTGGTAGAGCACGTCCCTTTTAAGGATGGGGTCCTGGGT
>CAYMDX010000279.1:0-1747 GCA_964389125.1 uncultured Bacteroidales bacterium | reverse complement strand
GAGCCGCAGGAGCATTTTCAGGACCATGAAGAACAAGGCGAGCAAGACCTTTATGAGCATCACCGTTTTGTGGTCGACAAGGGTCAGGGGCTGCTGCGTATTGACAAGTACGTTTATGCAAAAATTGAGGGCATCAGCCGGAACAAAATTCAAAACACGGCCAAAGCAGGCAATATACTGGTAAACGGAGAGGCAGTAAAGCCCAATTACAAAGTCAAACCCGGCGACCAGATCAGTATCGTGATGGCTCATCCGCCCCGGGAAGTTGAGCTGCTGCCTGAGAACATACCACTAGATATTGAATACGAAGACGACCACCTGGTGATCGTTAACAAAGAAGCCGGAATGGTAGTGCATCCCGGTTATGGCAACT
This sequence comes from uncultured Bacteroidales bacterium, assembly GCA_964389125.1. Classification (GTDB taxonomy): domain Bacteria; phylum Bacteroidota; class Bacteroidia; order Bacteroidales; family UBA7960; genus PUPG01. The sequence goes on along the minus strand of CAYMDX010000279.1, from coordinate 1,374 downwards.
ATACCGGCACCCTGGTCAATGCCCTGGTATATCATTTTGAGAATTTACCCCATCAAAATGAGGAAGAGATAAAGCCCGGTCTGGTTCACCGTATTGACAAAAACACCTCCGGACTGATAGTGATCGCCAAAACCGAACTTGCACAAACAAAGCTGGCGAAATCATTTTACGACCGGGAGATCGACAGGGTTTATCACGCGTTGGTCTGGGGCGATGTTAAAGAAGATTCAGGGACCATCACAGGCAACATCGGACGAAGCCTGAAAAACAGAAAAGTCATGACCGTATTCCCGGCCGGGGATTATGGAAAACATGCGGTAACCCATTATAAAGTGTTGGAGCGGTTTGGCTATGTAAGCCTTGTGGAATGCAAACTCGAAACAGGCCGCACGCACCAGATCAGGGCGCATTTAAAATATGCCGGACATCCCCTGTTTAATGATGACACTTATGGCGGCGACCAAATCCTGAAGGGTACAACCTATACAAAATACAAACAGTTTGTAAAAAATTGTTTCACCATCCTTCCGCGACATGCCCTGCATGCAAAAACACTCGGCTTCTCGCACCCTGTTACCGGGGCATATTTACAATTCGACTCTCCGCTGGCATCCGATATGCAGCAGGTTATTGAAAAATGGCGTCACTATGCCATCCATAAAAAGCCGGAATAAAACCCACGAACGTGGGCAATAGTTAAGTTTATTCAGAATACAAAACGGGGGTATTAGTTAAACTCCATCACCACGCGATATTCCGCATCGTCTTCCTGTTTGATTTCTTCAGCAAGCGCGGGGGTGTTTGATGATGTGGGAGCATCCGCACTTTGTTCAAGTGCATGGCGTATATTATGCGAGTTAGCCGGATTCAGTTCTGTTTCGAAAGACTGCTGATAGTCGTCACAGGCTTCAGCACTTTCTTTTTCCATGCTAACCGAAAGGGAAGTGCTATTTGTCATCTGATCTCCAAGTGTCTCACTTGTTTCGCGGTCTTCCTGATATTCCGACATGCTTCCACGCGGATTATCATTGGATGCAAGTGCATCTTCGGAAACAACAATGGTATAACCTACACTTGCACTAGCCTGAGCAGATGCATCAGAAGGCAGCCCAATGGCAAGCGAAACAAAGACGAGCGATATGATGATAAATATACGCATAACGTATTTTTTTACGTTTCTGTAACTTATGATACAAAGATACGAAAATTATTTTCACTTTACCAAATATTTTGTAAATATTTTTTGTTTTTAACATAATTACCGTATATTTTATTTACTTTTACATAAACGGAATTTACGACAACTGCCGTATAACGTAAAAAAGCTGGCTTGTTATGAACAGGCCAGCTTTTTTAATGCAATAAAATTTTGTA
>CAYMDX010000278.1:0-1749 GCA_964389125.1 uncultured Bacteroidales bacterium | reverse complement strand
ACCGTTCACTGTTCACCAACAAAAAAGCCCGGAACAATGATGCTCCGGGCGTTGGTGGAGAATACCGGACTCGAACCGGTGACCTTTTGACTGCCAGTCAAACGCTCTAGCCACCTGAGCTAATTCCCCGTTTGTTATGGTTTGCAAAACTAATATCTTTTATTATTTTGCACAAAATATTTTTGTGATAAAGTATGTAAAAAGGGTATGTCAACAAAGAAACGGTTGTTTTGTGCGGTGAAGATACCGGCATTGGAAGCCATTGAGGAGGGTATCGCTGATTTTCGGGAGGTGCTTTCCGGAGAGCGTATCAAATGGGTGCATCCGGAAAACCTGCATCTGACCCTGAAATTTTTTGGCGATACACCGGAAACGAAAGAGCCGGAGATCATCAATGCCCTTACGCAGGCGGTTGAAAAAAGTGATCCCTTTTCGGTGATCATACAGGGATGCGGCACCTTTGGAAAACCTGGTATGCCGAGGGTTATCTGGCTGGGTTTCGATGAAGCCGGCCCGCTTGAAAATCTGTATCATGAAGTAAACAAACAACTGGAGCCATTGGGCTATAAGCCTGACAAACCCACGTTTATCCCCCACCTGACGATCGGACGCATCAAACAAATCAGGCATACGGAACCGCTGGACGACATGATAGAAGAATACCGGGACTTTCGCTTCGGAAAGGTGACCATGGAATCCCTTATTCTTTTTGAAAGCATCCTTAAGCCTCAAGGTCCAATATATAAGGTGGTGAAATCGTTTGACCTGTAAACAGACCATAACATTATCATTTGTCGTATTTAAATCATCCAACATGCTATCAGAGACGATCCAGGAAAAAGTGAAAGAGGTTATCAGTGCGCATACCGGTGAAGAGGAGGTCATTAAGAAGACGTCTTCCATAGGAGGCGGGTGTATTAATGATGCCCATCGTGTGGATACGCATTCCGGCCGGTATTTTGTAAAATACAATCATGCCAGGCGATATCCGGGCATGTTTGAGGTAGAGGCAAAAGGATTACAGATACTAAGAGAGGTGGATGCCGTGTATGTTCCGGAGGTTATCGGACATGATGCTGCGCAAGACATTAGTGTGCTGGTGCTGGAGTTTATTGATGAAAACACTCGCCAGTCTGATTTTTGGGAGGCGTTTGGCGAAGGACTGGCCAGGCTGCATCAAAATCAACACCAGGAAGGAAAGTTTGGCCTTGACCATGACAATTATATCGGCAGTTTGATTCAACAAAACCGCCACCATGATTCCTGGCCGGAATTTTTTGTGAATGAACGTATTAATCCCCAGCTGAAGATGGCGCGCGACCAGGGAAAAGCCGGTCAGGAGATGGTTCAGCTCTTTGATAAAATGGCTACCCGGATACCTGACTTTTTCCCGGAAGAGCCTCCGGCGCTCATCCATGGTGACCTCTGGAGCGGCAATTACATGGTAGGAAACCAGGGTCAGGCGGTCATCATTGATCCGGCCGTCTATTATGGCCACCGTTACATGGATCTGGCGATGAGCAAACTGTTTGGCGGCTTCAATGCCCCCTTTTATGAAGCGTATAACAACGCCTATCCCCTCGAACCATCCTGGCAGCAGAGCATGGATATCGCCAACCTTTATCCCCTCATGGTCCATGTGAACCTGTTTGGCGGTGGTTATGCGGGTAGTGTGAAGTCGATCCTGCGGAAGTTTGTGTAACTTTTGACGAAAAACAGCGTAGAAGAAAAAAAGCTGGAAGCTGGAAG
>CAYMDX010000277.1:0-1763 GCA_964389125.1 uncultured Bacteroidales bacterium | reverse complement strand
CAGGATGTAACCATCTATGTGGACCAGAATTGCAACTACAATGCCAGCACCGGTATTACCGGAAATATTACAGAAAGCGATGTAGCTGACAACTGTACTCCATCCGGCGATATCCTGATCAGTTATATGGACGAGATCGCAGACGGGCCCTGCACAGGCACCCATGTCATCACCAGAACATGGACCATCACGGATGAAGCAGGTAATGAAAACACCCACGACCAGATCATTACCGTGGCCAACAACAGGGAACCCATCCTAAACATACCAGACGACCTGACTATCGAATGCGATCAGGACCCGGACGACCTGACCATCACAGGAGAAGCAACCGGCCAGGATGTTTGCGGAGGCACGGTGACCATCACCTATACCGACAGCATTGTCGACCGGCCCTGCCCAACGGAATATAATATATACAGAGAATGGACCGCCGTCGATTGCAACGGAAATACAAGAACAAAACAACAACTGATACGGGTGAGAGATACAACACCGCCACTGGTAGTGCCATTTGAGCCTATAAATGTTCCGTGCCCGGAAGACGTTCCTGAGCCAGATTCAACCCTTGTGGACGCAACAGACAATTGCGGACCTGTCACCGTAACTTTTCATTCCGAAATCGCTTACGGACTGGATGATCAACCAGGATACTGCCCCGATAGCCTTGACCATATATACAGAGTAACCGACCTGTGTGGCAACTATTCAGATGTTGTTCAGCGAATTATTGTTGAGGATGATTGTGGCTGCAGCCCCTGCGATGGTGATGATTCGTTCTTTACGGTAGACCTGAATGGACAGCCCTCAGGCAGCATAACTATCGAAAATGTTCAGCGCCATGATCTTTGCTGTGGCGCAACAAGGCCATCAAGTTGTGCTTCCTTCAATGTGAGGATTGATGATAACGCTGTAGGTGTCGAAATATCAGTAGATGGAGCTACCCCACAACCAATGGACTGGGAGGTAGACTGTGAAGATTCTCCTCTTGTTGATGGCAGCATCATATGTATTCCCAGCGGCAACTTTTACTTGTTTACCTATTGTAAGCCTGGCGGGGACAGCAATGACTTTACATTCCAATCAATTCCCGGGGTAGTGGTAGAAAGTGAAATATCCACCAGGGTAAGCTGTAATACCGAAATATTGGTTGAAAGTGATATAGATGACCCACAATGGAATAGTATTTATCCCGGAGAAGTGGGGGAGCATAATGACTATCTGACATGCACCGATTGTCTGGATCCCTTATTTTTCCCTGATGAAAATGCACCGCCGGAGATTCATTACGAAATATGTGGCAACCTTGGAGAGACACCCTGTACAGGCGAGGAAAATTACGGTTGCGCTACTGTAATCATCTATGTATATGACGAAATGGAAGTTGAGTTTAATGTAGACCCGGGCTCGTTCTGCGAAGATGAGATCCCTGAACTGATACCAAACGTATATCCGGATGGAGATTACGGCTTTGAATGGTTTGAGGGACATTATGATTACGACAACCCCGGCACACCACTTTCCACGGAGCCAACATTTACCCCGCCGGCCACCGGTGAATATTCCCTCAGGGTTTTTCATGAGGACGAAGGCATCCTTTGCAGTGAATTCATCTACGATTTCTTTGTAGCTCCCGACGATACACCGCCAGATGTCACCCCACCAGAGCCACTCGTGCTGCAATGCAACGACCCAAACGCAAATAACCAGCAGCTGATCATCGACTGGCTCGACGGAGCATCTGCAACAGACGACCATACAGA
>CAYMDX010000276.1:0-1779 GCA_964389125.1 uncultured Bacteroidales bacterium | reverse complement strand
GGCTTTCGCACAAAAAGGCCGCATCACGGGATTCCGGATACGGCCTTTCACGGTTATAGATCCTTCACAGTAAGGAAAAGTCTTTCACCTCAAGTGAAAGATAACATTATACCAGTCCTGGTGATGGGTAGTATTCTTGAAAAAATCAGCTATGCTTTATGATTATTTTCTCCGGCAAATGATTGACAGGTGAATCGGTTATTCAATCACCAACACATCCAGCGCATCCACCAGATAGATGATGCTTGCCATGGCGGCGCTGCCGAGTTGCATCTCACGGCGATTGACCTGGTCAAACGTATCGTTGGCAGAGTGGTGAAGGTCGAAATAGCGCTGGGAGTCGGTTACCAGTCCGACCAGTGTCACATCATCATAATGGTTTCCCAATGGAGCAATGTCGACACCACTCCCCCCGGCAAAGAATGCATGCATGTCGTAAGAGGCAAAATACGGTTGAAGCTCTTGCATGGCCGCCAGGCGGTCCTCGTCAGCATCAATGGAAAAGCCCCTCGGGGTGAAAGCACCACGGTCAGACTCGATTGCAAAGTAATGTTCTTCCCCCCGCTCGATGGCCAGGTCGGCATACTTGTTACCACCCCGTTGGGCGATCTCTTCATCCATGAACATGACCGCCCTGACAGTACGTTTGGGCTGTATATCCAGCTCATTAAAGATGCGCAGCACATCGATAGACTGCATACAGCCGGCACCGTCGTCATGGGCACCCTCACTGTTGTCCCAGGAGTCCAAATGACCGCCGACGGTGATAATCTCATTTGGATGCTCACTGCCCCGGATCTCCCCGATCACGTTGTATGATAAGACATCAGGCAGGCGATGGCTGGTATTTCGCAGAAAGAGGTTGAGATCAGGATCGGTCTGGAGCCACCGGCTTAATAAGTCTGCTCCTACCGGGCTTACCGCCAGGGCAGGTATGTTCTCTCCCTCTTCTACAAAGCGGGTGACACCGGTATGCGCATAATCATGATCAGCCGAGGTAACAGATCGTACGACGGCAGCCACAGCGCCATATTCCGCGGCCATGGCAGGTCCGTGAAAACGTTGCCCGACAGTCGCGCTGTATCCGTCAAAGGTATTGAAGTGACTGTGATCGAAAGGGCGGTTAAAAAAGACAATATTCCCTTCTATGGCTTCCCTGCCCAATTCTTCAAGTTCATCAAGTTCCTGAAGTTCAATCACGCCGGCGGTAAGACCATCAGGTCCGGTGCCGACGGACAGGCCGAGGGCTATGACATTCAGCTCCTCCGTTCCCAGTTTTCCCGAAGAAACCCTGGCTACCTCTTCCTCCCCACGTTTCCAGTTGGGTACCATCACTTCCTGCAGGTAAACACTGTCGAGATCCATGTTGTCCATCAGCTGACGTGTATATTCAACGGCAGCGGCAGCTTCGGGTGTCGCGGCAATACGTCCCTCTGTCTTCTCGCAGAGAACACGCAAATTCTCATAAGCAACATCCGATTGCAATGCATTGGCAACTATGGCATCCACGACTTCGCTTTCCTGGGCATCGGAAGAAAGTGGAAAATAAAAGAACAGGAAACTGAGAAGTAATAATTTACGCATAACAATATTTGTATTAAGGATGCTGAATCGGTTTTTAACGCTTTCAAAAGTACGGTTTTTTCAGAAACCTCCGGGAACGATTCAAACGCCTGGCACTTACAATTACACTGAATCAAGCTAATGTATCTCATTATACTATCAACAAAGCCATTCTTTAAGGGCTTCATACACCCTGTGAACCGGCAGGCCCATCAC
>CAYMDX010000275.1:0-1793 GCA_964389125.1 uncultured Bacteroidales bacterium | reverse complement strand
ATAGGTTCATCTGCATCAAAAGTGACCACAACATAATCTTCGTCATCGCAACCGTCGTTGATCTCCCGCCAGGTAAATGTATATATACCAAAAGCCGTAACAGTTACGGTGGCCGCAGGATCATTGACATTTGAAAAAGATGCCCCTCCGGGACCATCTGCGCTCCAGGTGCCCGTCCCAACCGAGGGCACTGCCCCCAGCACATAAGACACTTCATTGACAAGGTAGGCACCTTCCCCTGCATTTGCCACCGGTTGCTCGGTAAAGGTAATGGTCACTTCATCGGAATCCTCCGGACAGCTACCATTGGCTACCGTCCAGGTAAAGGTATAATCCCCGTAATCACCATCACCCACCTTCACTGTTGTTTTCGGGTTATTGGGTTCATAAAAGGTGACGCTCCGGGTACCGGTGTATGTCCAGGTTCCGGTTCCTGCGTCAGGATCATCCTCTACGGGCGGAAGGGCTTCCAGGGAGTACACCAGGTCTTCACCATCAATGATGCATTCCTGGGTATCATCTCCTGCATCAGCATAAGGAAGCTGGTAGAAGCTGACATTTACAAGATCCTCATCGGTGCATCCTTCATTGTCTTCCCGCCAGCGAAAGGTATAATCACCATATTTAGTAACTGTCACCGTGGCAAGGGGATCATACTCATCAGAAAAATCCGTAATACCTCCGGCTGACCCACCTATATAACTCCACCGACCATCACCTACAGAAGGGATGGCACTCATTCCGTATGACAATTCATCACAGACCTCACCATCCGGGCCTGCATCGGCCTCGGGCTCAATATAAAACTGCATGGTGACCGAAGCCGTCACAGGAGGGCAAACTTCATTGTCGGCCGAGAGGTAAAAGGTGTATTCGCCCTCCTCCTGGATCTTTATTTCTGTATTGGGATCATTGATATCATCAATAAGCACTCCTTCCGATGGCTCCACGGTCCAGGTTCCTTCGGCATGATCCACGCTGGCATCCATATTAAAAGTATGCGTTAGAGTAAGCACGCACTGGAGGCCGCCTTCACTGATAATCTCCACTTCAGGTTGCTCAAGGAACGTAACCGAAGTAGTGGCAACGGCTGGTTCACAGGGGCCGTTTTCAACGGTCCAGGAAAAACTGTAAAGGCCGAAGGTTGAGACTTCGACATCGGTTTCGTAAGCATTTGCTCCCGCTATAAAATCCACACCTGTGTTATCATCTGCACCGTCTATCCAGGTCCAATCCCAGGATCCGGATCCATGTTCCGGGTCGTTGGCCTCCAAAAGGGCAGTACGTCCGCACACCTCAGGTTCGACAGCAAGGGCTTCTGCCTCGGGTTCAGCAAAAAATGCAACCTTTACCCAATCCGACTTTTCACAGGTTCCGTTCACATGATGCCAGGTAAATGTATACTCACCTGGCTCGGAAACATTTACAGTGGTGTTTTTATCATATATATCGGTAATGGTCGCAGTACCTGGGCCATCGCCGGCATACGTCCAGCTGCCTGTACCCACATCAGGGTCCACCTCAGCTATTATACCGACCGTCAGGCCGCATACCTCATCATTTTCGGCATCGGAAGTGACTGTAATCTCAAAATCTTCATAAAAGGTGATGGCTACTTCCTCACTGCTTTCAGGGCACACACCGTTGGTCTCGGTCCAGGTAAGTGAATAAGTGCCAAAAGCGTATTGATCATTAACTTCTACCAGGTTAACTGTTGGTGAGAGATTGTTTGGATGCTCTATATTAATATCCCCTGTATCTGCGCCCTCCGGATAGCCGGTCACGGTCCACTC
>CAYMDX010000274.1:0-1816 GCA_964389125.1 uncultured Bacteroidales bacterium | reverse complement strand
ATGAAAGACAAAATAATCCTAATCAGCGGCGGCAGCTCAGGGATTGGGCTTGCCATTGCAGAAGACCTGATATCACGCGGAAGCCATGTTATATCCCTTAGCCGGAGCGAAGAGAAAATTGAGCGGGCACTTAAGCAAAAACCGCAACTGAAAGGCAAGGTAGATTTTGTTACCGGGGACATCTCCAATCCGGAAGATGCCAAACGTCTTTATCAGCATATAGCTGACACATATGGCGTACTGCATGGTTTGGTGAACAATGCCGGCGTATTAACGAAAGGCACGATGGAAACGGTCAGCGTCGAAGACTGGCAGTTTACGCTGGATGTTAACCTGACCGGCCCTTACATTCTGACCAAAACCTTGTTGCCATTGATGAAGAAAGCTAGTGGAGCTTCCATTGTAAACATTTCGTCAGTTGCCGGATTAAAACCGGGCACAAGTGTAGCGTATTCAGTGTCCAAGGCCGGGCTTGATATGCTTACCCGTTTCCTTGCCGGTGACCTGGGTCCTTACAAAATACGTGTAAATTCTGTCAATCCGGGACTCGTAAAAACCAATATCCATCTGGATAACAAGATCTTTGAAGACACGAAAAACTACGAAGCCATGCTGGATAAAGCCCGCCCGCGTTATCCCATAGGACGCATCGGCGAGCCGGAGGATATTGCGAACATGGTCAGGTTTCTGCTATCCGAAGAGTCTTCATGGGTCACCGGAAGCATTATTACCGCGGATGGCGGTGTGATGGTTGAAAACGACCTTATCCCGCCCAAAGAGGGGCAATAACATCATTCAAGGTACATACATGACCGGTACAGGCTTCTCAGAATAACATCTTTTATATAACTATTCTTTATTGTTCTGAATAGTATATATCTGAAACTATTTTATGGGCAAGCTCATTTGGTGACTAATCCGGAAAGCTTGCCTGATTTATTACTTCAGCATACCGGCAATATCTTCCACCTGAAAGATATCCTTCGCCCTGATTCCCTTTTTGGTTTCCGCCAGGGTGCAACAGGAGTTGTGATAGTCGTGCTCAAAGATCAAAATATAGTCGTCCCTGAGTGCACGATGTAAAAACTCTTCTTTTTCCTTCATGGATAGCGAAGGCTGAATATCGAAGCTTGGTACATAAGCCAGTGGAATATTTCCAACGGCTGATATAAAGTCAGCCATAAAAACAACTTTCCTGCCGTTGGATTCAAAAACCGGCACAATCTGCCCTTCCGTATGGCCGTTTTTAATTTCCAGGTCGACGCCTTCACAGAAATGGCCCTCTTCGTGTATAAACTCAAGATGACCGCTTGCGTATAAAGGTGCAAGGTTTTCTTCAAAATAAGAGGCCCCTTCTCTGGGGTTAGGGTTTATGGCTGTATCCCATTGTTTTTTGCTGCAATAGTACGTAGCATTCGGAAACACCAGCTCTGGCGTCTTTCCGTCAGAAGCCCATTTAACGGCACCGCCCACATGATCGAAATGCAGATGGGTAAGGATCACATCCGTTACCTGATCAAAGGTATATCCATACCTGGAAAATGACTTCTCCATGCTGTCATCGCCAAACCGGGGATAGTAACTGAAAAATTTCTCACTCTGCTTATCGCCCATGCCAACATCAACAAGAATAAGCCTGTCGTCCTTTTCAACCAGCAAACATCGGGATGTCAGCGGGATCATGTTGTTTTCATCAGCTTCAACATATCGCTCCCATACTACTTTTGGAACAACGCCAAAACAGGCGCCACCATCCATTTTAAAATTTTCTGCAATAATTGGAAAAAACTTCATATTAACTATACGTTTAAAATTA
>CAYMDX010000273.1:0-1837 GCA_964389125.1 uncultured Bacteroidales bacterium | reverse complement strand
TCGGGCAGCGCATGAAAATGCAGGACAAACAGGGCGATGCGCCGCGAGTAGTTGTGCAGGGTACTTTGGCTTTGCCCGCGAAGGGTAACCTGCTCATCGAGTTTACGTAAAACCTGTTTGAACGTCGGAACTGCCGCTACGGCACGTTCCATGATGGTGGGACTGATTCTTTTTCGCATAATACTGTGATTTGGTGAATAGTAAACACAGTGTTATACGAGAATTTCAATATATTTACACAAAAAAAGCTGTCCCGCTTGCGGGATTTAGTTCAACCCGAGGCTATTGCGACAATAATTGATCAAAAACCTGACTTTTTCAAAAAAATCAGCCAAAAAACCGGCTCAATTTTAGCAAAAAACATATCCCTCCTTGTAATTAATCCATATTTTTTTGATTAAGCGAAAGCAAAAGGGACACCGAAATCATGAATCGCTCAATTTAGGTTTGTCATAGTAGTTTCATCTATTTAACGGATTGGATTAGCAAATGCATGATTTGATACCACAATATACAATCAAAAGATGAAGGTTTTTGTTTAAATTTGAGCAAAATTGTTGAAAAATGTCTTCCATATCCCCCTTTTTTCACAGGGAGTGCATAATCACCGCCGATGGCTCGCATACATTATATCTCCCCCAATACAATGAGCATTATCATTCGGTACACGGTGCTATTCAGGAGTCTTCGCATGTCTTTATTAAGGAAGGGATGAACAAGCTTGACCATGATATTGACCCCGTGCATGTGTTGGAGGTGGGTTTTGGTACCGGGTTGAATGCCTTCCTTTGTTTGCAGGATGCATTGACGACAGGTAAAAAGATTGAATACCATGCTATTGAGCCCTTTCCACTGACCATGACGGAGGCAGGAGCACTCAATCTGCCGGGGCTTCTAGCTGATGGGTTGCACACAGATGATTTTCTGGCTATGCACCGGGCACCTTTCTTGCAAATGCTGACCATAAGGCACGCTTTTGTCCTCAAAAAATATAAAGAGAACATTGAGGATGTTGAGCTGCCGAAACAATATTTTGAACTTGTTTTCTTTGATGCCTTTGCCCCGCATGTGCAGCCGGATATATGGACAGAAGCGGTTTTTTCCGGTATCTACAAGGCTATGAAACCTGGCGGCACCCTGACCACTTACTGCGCGAAAGGCAGCGTCAAAAGAGCGTTGCGTGCCTGCGGTTTTCGTTTGTCTCATCCGCCGGGGCCTGCCGGTAAAAGGGAAATGACACGCGCCATCAAACCAAATTGATTTATTACCAACAAACAGCTGCATTATAATATGTCATTGAGTACAAAACCCTTTATCATACGTGTATATGGCATTGCCATCCATCATGACCGGATCCTTGTGTGTGATGAATATTGGTTTGATACGCCCATGACCAAGTTCCCGGGTGGTGGCCTGGAGTATGGTGAGGGCACTTTGGACTGCCTGAAACGCGAATGTTTCGAAGAACTCGATCAGGAGGTGACCATCCTGTCGCATTATTATACAACCGATTTTTTTCAGGCTACACGATTTATACCGGGGAAACAGCTGATCAGCATTTATTATCTGATGGCTTTGAAGGAACCGGCACAACTACCGGTTTCCAATAGTAAATTTGCTTTTACCCGCCGGGAAGAAGGCGCCATTAGCTGTCGTTGGATAACCCGGGAGCAACTTTCGGCTGATGAATTTACGCTGCCCATTGACAAAAAGGTCGCGGATATGTTACGTGCGGAGTGGCCAGTGAATCATCAATAGCATTGACACGTCACCAGCGGCCCTATACGCTTCTAAAGAGCTGGCGGCAGATAGATCTGTTCCTGTGAGACCGGGTTTT
>CAYMDX010000272.1:0-1838 GCA_964389125.1 uncultured Bacteroidales bacterium | reverse complement strand
TTCCAGCTTCCAGCTTCGAGCTTCCAGCTTTTATACCGTTCACCGTTTACTGTTCCCGAATAACCGGGGTCTTCGACATGGGCGTTTCATATCATTTTTTCTGCAAAAATACGGTTTAATTCATAATTAAAGCATTCCAACCTGTATTCCGACTGATTATAAAAAGCAAGAAAACAGTTAACTTTACACGATCATTTATATATTCCTTTGAAGATGTCTTATCTTAACAAAAAAACAGAGATCATGTCGCCTGTTGGCTCACATGAGTCATTGATGGCAGCTATACAGGGTGGTGCCGATGCCGTATATTTTGGTGTCGGGAAGCTAAATATGCGCAGTCGTTCATCGAAAACATTTTCCCTGGAAGACCTGGAACAGATAACGGCGATCTGCCAGGACCATGGCGTTAAATCATACCTTACAGTCAATACCATTGTGTATGATCATGAGATGGAGGAGATGCGCCTTACGGTTGATCGTGCAAAGGAAGCGGGTGTTTCGGCCATTATTGCTTCCGACATGGCTGTTATGCAGTATGCCCGTTCGCAGGGGGTGAGGGTTCACATCAGCACCCAGTGTAACATCACCAATCTTGAGGCGGTTCGTTTTTATTCGCAGTTTGGGGATGTGATGGTTCTGGCAAGGGAGTTGACATTGGAACAGGTATATTTCATCTTTCAACGCATTGATAAAGAAGACATACGAGGACCTTCCGGGGAGCTTGTGAAGCTTGAGGTATTTGTGCATGGTGCTTTATGTATGGCTGTGAGTGGCAAATGCTATTTGAGTCTGGATAACATGAATTATTCGGCCAACCGGGGTCAGTGTCTGCAGCTCTGCCGGCGTTCCTACCTGGTCACCGACAAGGAGGAAGGCTATGAGCTGGAAGTGGATCATGCGTATATCATGTCGCCCAGGGACCTTTGTACCATCGGTTTTTTGGATAAGATCATGCGGGCCGGGGTGGAAGTTTTTAAGATTGAAGGCCGTGGCAGGGGTCCGGACTATGTAAAGACTGTTACACAGTGTTACCGGGAGGCGGTTACTGCGATTCAGGAAGGCAGCTTTTCGCAGGAAAAGATCGATGGTTGGCTGGAGCGGCTCAGGGCTGTATTTAACCGTGGCTTCTGGGATGGTTACTACCTTGGCCGGACGATGGGGGAGTGGTCGGAGCGTTATGGGTCGCAGGCAACACGTCAGAAACAATATATAGGCAAGGTGACCAACTTCTTTTCCCGGCTGCAGGTAGCCGAGGTGACCATGGAAACCCATGCGTTGGCAGAAGGTGAAACAGTGATGATCACTGGCCCGACAACAGGTGTTGTTGAATTTGTTCCCCCTGAGATCTGGGTGGATGATCAGGCTGCCTCTATTACCCGCAAGGGTGACCGTTGTTCGGTCAAAGTGCCCAAAGAGGTACGGCGGGGTGATAAAGTCTATAAGGTGATTATCAAAGAAGAGATGTTCTAAAAAAAAGAGGCACTTTCAAAAGTGCCTCTTTTTTAAATATAAGCGATAAACCGGTTTACTACTGGATCAGCTCATAGGTGTAGATGGGGCCACTCAGGTCAAGAATAATCGTGTACTCACCGGGTGAGTCAACGGGGATATCATTCCCAAATCCGCCTTGCATCAGGACACCTTCTTCTGCATCTTCGTCAATACCATAGTTTAAGCCTGCTGGCGGATCCCATTCTTCATTGGCACGGAATTTGAATTCGCCGGCTTCCAGTTCGGCTGTTAGGGTATACCGAACTTTCCAGTTTTCTTCCCAATATTCAATATCAAGCTCCATGGGGACATCAGTATCCCAGTCTTCTACAGCGTCTCCAATAACT
>CAYMDX010000271.1:0-1843 GCA_964389125.1 uncultured Bacteroidales bacterium | reverse complement strand
TTGTTGTATTGGTTTCAATGGTGTGACGCACGTGGAGGCGAAAAAGTTACACCGGGCATTACACAAAGTTAATGATTATTCTTTGTTGTTACGAAACCCCCGGCGGAACTTCCTTTTCGAAGAGCGCAAACCGTTATAGGCCAACGGGTTAATAGTTGCAATAACGTGTACTGTTTAATTTTGGCTTTTTTGGCCGGATTTTGTCAAATGTGTTTGACAACCCCTTATTTTATCAGCGTAATTTTCTGCGAGTCTTTGTTTGTGGAGCTGTGCAGGGTAATGATATAGATACCACTGCTGTGCTGATTAAGGGAGGAAGCTGGCAGGGTATGATGTCCGCTATCAAACTCCCGGCTTGCAAGGGTCCTGATGTGTCGTCCGTGGAGGTCATGTACGCGTATGGTCACATGGTCTTCGTCCGGCAGGTGGAACTGCACCTGGATGTCGGACTGTGTTGGATTGGGGTAGGCTGGCAGCAGGGCGGGGATGTCGGGAGTATACACCGGTTCCTCATCCACTGTGCCGGGTGTGGTAACAAGGGTAAAGCGGTTGTTCCCATCGCCCTTCGATTTTACAGGGTCTTCCAAATGTGCCACGACTTGTTTTGGTGCGACAAACCCGGTTTTATCGGTTATTTTGGATGATGTAGTGCTTTCATGATGGAAATGATATTCTGTTTGCCTGGTAAGGGGTATGGCTTTTTCTTCATGATGGTCCATCAGGATGATGCCCCAGTCTGCGGGCCAGTTTGAAGGAAGGTTCCATTGCAGGCTGTACATACCCTGTACTGGTGTGCCGTTACGCAGTCCACCCACATACAGTGGGATACGCAGGTCATCTTCAAGGTTTTCCGGCAGGTTGTTGATCACCAGGGGAGAAAAAGTGGCCAGGTTTACGGTATACAGTTCGAGGTAGCTTTGGCTGAGCGGTTCCAGGTGGTATCCGTCGTAAGGATCCCTGCCTTTATTGCCGCTTTCGCTGAATGCCACATATGCCCTTGTATTCATGCCATCGGCTTTCAGGCGTAGCGGCAGCACGAAAGGATCATTGTGTGCGGGATAAGATGTATTGTGATAATCTTTTTGATGAAATGTGCCTCCGGTGGTTTTGGCGTCATGGGTAAAAGAGAGGCTGGGGTTTTCATTATCTGCCAGCACCCAGAATCCCTGGAAAGGTGCGATCAGGCCATCGGAAAGTGGGGTAAAATCCGTATCTTCCCCATTATCTATTAATGTATTCCATACCCGGTATTCGCCCTGCGCGTTCTCATCTGCCACCCAAACGTAGAAGGTTTCGTCGATATTATCACGTGTCCAGGCTGTTTCACTTCCCCAGTCGAGGCTTGCCGTGGTGGGGTTGCCCAAGAGGTTCCACCCGCTGTCATCCATGTTGATGTCAAGGAAGGGCTCGTCTTCTTCAGGGTCCTGGTCATCCGGATCGCGTGGTGTGTAGGTAAGTATATTATCATAGTTCCATGAGTCACTGCTGAAAGCCGGTTCCTGTCCTTCTGCCGTCATGGTTATCGGAAGATTGTCATCGTAGCTTTCACCTTCATAAGGTGGTGGAAGGCCTGCCCCGTCAAAAATATACTGAAAATAGCCCCTTCCGGATACCAGCGCGTTCCCGGCAGAACCTGGAGCCCGCCATCCCATGTTGGTGGTGCCGATCTCGGTTTCATCAAACCAGAGAACGTTGGGTTGCAGGTCAGAGTAATCTGATCCGTCAAAGCCCTGTGTGACGAAGCCATCGAAAAAATCATCGTAGGTGATACCGTCTACCGGTGAGGACACCATGCGCCACCCTTTGCCCCCGCTGATTTCCTGTTGCATCAGCACGTTGCCGT
>CAYMDX010000270.1:0-1850 GCA_964389125.1 uncultured Bacteroidales bacterium | reverse complement strand
ACAAACGGGCCTTCCAGTGCAGCAGCCGGTATTTCTACTACATAAGGGATGTATTGCGGCCTGGTTACGACGATGGTAGCCTCGCCGCCATCGGTGATCGGCTCAATCGGTACATCCATACTGCCGGTCTCATCCACAAAGGCGGCGCCATGTAATACACCATCTTTTGAGATAGCCACATAGGAGCCTGGGACGGCTTCAACGTTATACGTGTCGACACCAATAGGTACGGTTGGCAGGTGGGTAACGTTATTTTCTTCTCCCTGTGTGAGGTACATAGATGTTGAGGGATCTCCAAAGGTATGATAAGCCTCCCAGTAATACTGAACACCCGAATGGGTGGAGTAGTTTTCCATGTGTGCTTCGGTGACAGCCAGGTTCCCGACAAACTTGATGGAAGCAACCGATTTGTAATCCGACACAAACGGTGCATCATAAACGCCAATAGAGGTTTCATCGGTGGATGGAACATATCCGTTGTTGTTTCCTGATATGGGGAATGCACCCACAGCCCAGTAAAAATCATCAAACCAGTAGGTGTTCGGTGCAGACCCGACATAGGCTATACCACCTTTTTGTTCAGCCCTTACCCAGGCCTCGCCAATGCTTTCCGAGTGGCTGAACTGTGAACTCATGCAGCAGTTACCGATAGCTACCGGGTACTGGTTTGTGTTGGTCATATTGTGTACGTCATTAACCGATAGGTTGGGGTCACCCCAGCTGGTGGGGGAGCAGTGAGCCGTGTAGTTGATCATGCTTACGGCAATCCTTTCTTCGTCGTAAGAGCCGGCATAACTATCCAGATAAGCATTTACATTGTTAAAGCCATTGGCTGCATTGAAATAGTTATCTGTCCCATACATAACTGTAGACTGTCCGATATTTGGATTCCAGTACTTATCTGCACCGGCAATCAGTGTTACATCGTCCAGGTAAGAAGGATCTTCGAATGCATACTGCTGGTAGTAGAGGATCTTATCGAGCTGATTTTGCAGCTCTTGTACGTTTCTGGCCGACAGACGACCATAATACATGTCGGGAAAGTAATCGCCATCGACCGAGGCATAGTACAGGTCGGTGACATGTCCCGATGCACTGCCTGTGGCAGAGGCAGGCAGCTTATCGCTGTCTCCTACGAGCGTTACATAGGTGGGAGCAGGATCTTCCGGTGTTCCCTGGTCGTACTGATCGTGTATAAAATCCTGAATGTCGGAAACCGAACCACCAATGTCATCTGTATACGCTTCGATCACCTCAATACCCTGCTTGGTTTTCCATTCAATAAATGGTTGCAGGGCCGTTTCGAAGTCGGGATGCGAAACCAGCACCATTTTTACCGGATATTTGGTCAGGTCGGGATGATCTTCATACTCGCTGCGCCAGTCGAAAGGATTCATAACCTGGGCATACAGACCTTCGAAGGAGGGCGAATAGGTGGAAGCCTTTATACGGTTTGACTTCGCCATGTCTGCCCCTTCGTAACGGATTTCGATCTCAATGTTGTTATACACCCTGATTTTTTCCTCAGCTGGGTTGTAATGTACAGGAGATACGACCAATCGGCCCAGACGGATGCTTCGCATAACACCAAGCTCTTCGACAACCGCGAGCTCAGGACTGATAAAATCGCTTCTGCTATAGGTGTCAGCCTGGTATTCAAAAGGAATATCCAGAACATCCTGGTCTTTCCGAACGGCCGGCTGGACCGGCATAACCTGATTTTGTACTCCGAGATCGGAGAGGCGATACTCTTCTACCGTATAATCAAGCACCTTAACGTCAACTTCGGCGCCAAATGGAATCTCAATCAGGTTTTTACTAGCCGGAAGTTTGGGTGTGCCCAATGCACC
>CAYMDX010000269.1:0-1893 GCA_964389125.1 uncultured Bacteroidales bacterium | reverse complement strand
GTTCACCGTTCACCGTTTCCAGCTTCTGTACAAAATTACTAAAATAAATTGTGCAATATCAGTTGATAAGCTTATCTCTTTGCTAACCAGCATAAGCCCTTTTTTCAACACCATGTCATATCCGGAGGTTCACATGTCCGGCAAATTACGTTTCCGTAAAAAGGGACGTAAACTGAAAACGTGTACCGTCAAAAAGACCTTTATCACTGATCTTTAACTCGGGAATAACGAGGAGTGCCATGAAAGATAAAGTCATAAAAGGCGTTTGGAGGGCATTCTTACCGGACTGTTTTGCTTTTTCTTCAATCCGGTTATATGTTTCAGCCACTTTATGGCCGTCGCTATTGGTCATCAGTCCGGCTACAGGCAGCGGCAGGATGTCCTGTTCCTGATGGTCTGCATAAGCGATACCGCCCTTGTTTTGAATAATAAGGTTGATGGCCTTGCTCAGTTCCTGATCACTGGTGCCAACGGCAATGATGTTATGGCTGTCGTGTGCTATGCTGGAGGCTATGGCTCCTTTTAGTAACCCGAAACCCCGAATGAAAGCGACAGCAGGGTCAGCCCGGGTATAGCGATTGACAACAACAACCTTTAGCAGGTCTTTCTCCACATCCGGCACGACAAAGCCGTTTTTCTCTGTTGGTTGCGCCGTAATGGATTTGGTTATCAGGGCGCCGTCAGTAGCTTGTATGACGCGGATGTTCCCCTTGCGGGCAGGAACCGCTAACTGGTCGGGGGTTATCTCGTCGCAATGGAAGCGATTCGGCGTTGAAGCATGTACCGGCTTGATCAGCGACTCTCCGTTCTCTGCCACTTTTACCCCCTGAACGTAGGTCTGCAGGACACCAAAATCCTCCAGGTTATCTATGACAACCATGTCGGCGGAGTCGCCCGTTTGCAGCAGGCCATTGTCGAGGGAATAATGTTTTACCGGGTTGAGCGTTGCCGCACGTAACACATCGAAAAGATCATATCCTTTTTCCACCGCCTTTTTTATGGTGAGGTTGATGTGGCCATGTATCAGTTCCGATGGGTTGGCATCATCCGAACACAGCATCACCGATTCGGGGTGGCTTTTGATCAGTGGCATCAGCTCATCCAGGTTTTTTTCCACTTTGGATTCGCGGATAAGTATCTTCATGCCAAGTGCCAGCTTTTCTCTCGCTTCTTCGATGCTGGTGCATTCATGGTCGGTGCTTATGCCGCTTTGGATGTATTTGCGCAGATCATCGCCGCTGACCAGCGGGGCATGGCCGTCGATCACTTTATGGGCATCCCGGGCGTATTGTATCTTCTTCATAACCGCTTCATCGTCATGGATCACACCCGGGAAGTTCATCATTTCTGAAAGGTATTTGACCTCATCCAGTTGGATGAGCTCTTGTACCTCATCGGCTGAGATGGATGCACCTGAAGACTCGAAAGGTGTGGCCGGCACGCAGGAGGGAGCGCCAAAACAGAAGTGGAAAGGGACGCTTTTGCCATTCTCTATCATAAAACGAACGCCCTCCATGCCCAGTACATTGGCAATTTCGTGGGGGTCGGAGATGGTTCCCGTTGTTCCATGGACCACTGCCAGACTGGCAAAAGCGGATGGAACAAGCATCGAGCTTTCTACGTGCACATGGGCATCAATGAGGCCGGGCAGAATGTACCGGTCTGCCCGGGAACTTTCGTCTGACATGTCCCCCTTTTCTGCTATGCCCGCTGCATCTTTGCTATGGGGCTCAATCCGGTCAATGATCCCATTGTTGATATGCAAGGTGCCTTTGTAAATGCGTTTATGAACGACATCTACAATATTTCCTGATAATGTAAATTCCTGCATCATTACTGTTTTTAGAATGCAAAATACAAAGGATATTATTGCGCAGCAACGCTGATCACTTT
>CAYMDX010000268.1:0-1909 GCA_964389125.1 uncultured Bacteroidales bacterium | reverse complement strand
CATTTACAAAAAGAAGCAGTGGTAGACGCAGCACTTGGGCTGCGTGCCGGGATATGAAACGGTAAACGTTGAACAAACAGCTTGGGTGTTTCTAGTTTCTAACTTCTAATTTCTACTTTCTACCTTCTAATCTCTACCTTCTACCTTCTGCCTGGACAAAGCAATAAAGCTACAAAACACTGAAATACAAACACTAACCCAAAACACAAGCATATGAAAAAATCATTTCTTACTTCGCTACTAATTTTATTCCTGTTGACCAATGTGGCAGGCCAGGACAGGATTACGGGCCATAACTTTGCCACCCGCTCGGAGGTGATTGCCCAAAACGGTATGGCAGCCACCAGTCACCCGCTGGCCACGCAGGCGGCGCTCGACATACTGAAAGCCGGCGGCAGTGCTGTGGACGCAGCCATTACCGCCAACGCCGTGCTCGGACTTATGGAGCCTACCGGCTGTGGTATTGGTGGCGACCTTTTCGCCATCGTATGGGATGCAGAAGAAGAAACGTTACGCGGCCTGAATGCCAGTGGCCGTTCACCGCAAGACCTGACGACTGACTATTTTGTGGAGAACGAATACACTTCCATCCCGCCGCGCGGACCCCTGCCGGTGAGTGTGCCAGGCGCGGTGGACGGGTGGTTTGAACTGCATCAGGCGTTTGGCCGGCTGGATATGGAACAGGTGCTGCAACCGGCCATCGATTATGCCAGGGAAGGGTTTCCTGTTACCGAGCTGATCGCCTATTACCTGGAGAGGTCGGCACCGGTGTTAAAACAATTTCCCAATTTTGAAGACACCTACATGCCTGATGGCAGCATGCCTGAAAAAGGCGAGATATTCCGAAACCCTTATCTTGCAAACACCTATGAAACCCTCGCGACGGAGGGTCGGGATGTATTTTACGAAGGGGAGATGGCCCGCACCATTGCAGCTTACATACAGGAAAATGGCGGGTTTCTGAGCTACGACGACATGGCCGCCCACAACTCTGAATGGGTAGACCCGGTGTCGACCAACTACAGAGGGTATGATGTGTGGCAGCTGCCCCCGAACGGTCAGGGCATTGCCGTACTTCAGATCCTGAATATTCTGGAAGGGTATGATCTTGCTTCCAAAGGACTGTTCAGCCCCGAATACCTTCATCTTTTTGCGGAAGCCAAAAAGCTGGCCTTTGAGGATCGGGCGGAATATTACGCCGACATGGATTTCTCGCCTGTACCGCTTGAAAAGCTTATTTCCAAAGAATATGCCGATGAGCGGCGGGAGCTGATCAACCCCAACCGTGCCGCGTTGAATTACGACGCAGGTATTCCGGAGTCGCCAAACACCATTTATCTTACCGTGGCCGACAAAGACGGCAATATGGTGTCGCTGATCCAAAGCAATTACCGGGGGATGGGAAGCGGAATGACGCCGCCGGAGCTTGGGTTCGTCCTGCAAAACCGGGGAGAAGGTTTCACCCTTGAAGAGGGGCATTTCAACACCTATGAGCCCGGCAAAAGGCCCTTCCATACCATCATTCCCGGCTTCATCACCAAAGATGATGAGCCCTACATGAGCTTCGGTGTGATGGGCGGTGCCATGCAGCCACAGGGTCATGCGCAGATTGTCATCAACATGATCGACTTTGGGATGAACCTTCAGGAAGCAGGCGATGCGCCCCGCATACGTCACAGGGGTTCTTCCCAGCCGACAGGCCAACAGATGCGGGATGGCGGCACCATCAACCTGGAATCAGGCTTCCCCTATGAGACCGTTCGGGCGCTCATGCAGAAAGGTCACCGCATCCAATGGGCTGTCGGGCCTTTCGGAGGCTACCAGGCCATTAAATGGGATCCCAAAACCGGCGTGTATTACGGCGCTTCGGAATCACGGAAAGACGGACAGGCGGCAGGGTATTAAGGGA
>CAYMDX010000267.1:0-1941 GCA_964389125.1 uncultured Bacteroidales bacterium | reverse complement strand
CTGGCACGCAGCCCAAGTGCTGCGTCTACCACTGCTTCTTTTTGTAAATGGCACGCCGGCCAAGTCCGGCCTGCACTTTTCACTTCATCCCTCAAGCTTCACTCCTGAGACTTCTCATCTAACTTCTAACCTCCAACTTCTAACTTCTTCTCTGCTTCGAGCTTCCAGCTTTTTCTCCAGCTTCTTACTCTTTTCGCTGTGGACCAAAAAATTATGTTATATGTGCTTGAGTATGGTATGTCCGCATTACCTCATCTCAAAGAGAACAATAAACAAGCGGGCTATATTGTTCAAATAGCCATCACAAAAATAATAAAGCTGTGGCGAAATATCAGAAAGGCACTTCATCATCATCATCCATATTATTCATTTTGGATGGGATGGTAAGGGTATTACTTCCTTCTTCAAAATCATCAGAAGGCTTAAGGTTGCCGGCCATTGAAAAGTCACCGCCATCATAATCGGTAAATTTGGCAAAGTTCTGAATAAAGCGGAGGTCAATGTCCTTTAGTGCGCCATTCCGGTGTTTGGCGATAATCAGCTGTGCCATGCCTTCCGTCGAGTTGCCCTGTTCATCTTCGGTGATCAGGTAGTATTCAGGGCGGTAGATAAATAGTACCATATCGGCATCCTGTTCGATGGCACCTGATTCACGAAGGTCGGAAAGTATCGGGCGTTTTGACCCACCTCTTGTTTCTACGGCACGGCTAAGCTGGGAGAGTGCAATCACAGGAATTTCCAGTTCTTTGGCCAGGCTTTTCATTGACCGGGAGATATTGCTGATCTCCTGCTCACGGTTACCCCGTTGGTTTTCGTTACCGGTGCTCATCAGCTGCAGGTAGTCTACAATCACCAGCTGGATGTCGTGCTGGGCTTTAAGGCGCCGGCATTTGGCACGCAGCTCAAAGATGGAGAGTGCCGGTGTATCATCGATATAGAGTGGTGCATCTGTCAGGGTATTCAGCCGGGCGTTAAGCTGTTCCCATTCATACTGTTCAAGCTGACCGCGACGTAATTTATCGGCTGTAAGTTCGGTTTCGCTTGCGATTAGACGAGTAACCAATTGTACACCGGACATTTCCAGGGAAAAGATGGCTGTCGGCTTTTTGAAATCCACCGACATATTCCGCGCCATGGACAGTACGAAAGCGGTCTTCCCCATACCCGGGCGAGCCGCCAGAATCACCAGATCCGATTTTTGCCAGCCGGCCGTGACCCGGTCAAGCTCGGAAAACCCACTCGGGATACCACTGATATGCCCTTCCTGGTCTTTCGCACCCTCAATCTGCTTCACAGCCGCCTTGATCAGGGAATGCATGTCGTCATAATTGCGGCGCAAGTTGGTCTCACTGACAGCAAACAGCTCCTTTTCAGCATTGTCCAGAATATCAAACACGTCGGTGCTGTCTTCATATGATTCTTTTATGATCTGAGAACTGATACGGATCAACTCACGCTGCAGGAACTTCTGCAGAATAATCCGGGCATGATATTCAACGTTGGCGGCACTTGCCACCCGATTGGTAAGCATTGAAATCGCGTAGGCACCCCCGACCAGATCAAGCTCTCCACTTTTTTTCAATGTTTCGGTCACCGTAAGGATATCCACAGGCTGACCGGCCGAAAAAAGTTCATGAATGGCGGAAAATATGCGCTGATGGGCCTCTTTGTAAAAGACCTCAGGCTTCAGGATGTCAATGACATTGGTGAGGGCATTCTGCTCCAGCATCATCGCCCCCAGCACTGCCTCTTCCAGATCTGTAGCCTGTGGAGGGACTCGACCGTGATCCGCATAATCAAGTGAATAAAAAACCTTTTTGTCTTTCCGGCCGGTAGACTCGCGTACTTGTTGCCCCTTATTTTCCATATACCAAAATTAATTAAACCTGCATCCGTCAGCAATACATCATCCGAAATACTTATTAACAATGAAGGCAACCC
>CAYMDX010000266.1:0-1953 GCA_964389125.1 uncultured Bacteroidales bacterium | reverse complement strand
TGTGTAATCAGTTTATAACCAATTGTTTTAATCATTCATAGCCCTTTTGGCCTAACTTTTGTGGTGGTATATTGTTAACTTTATATTATGCAATTCGTAAACCAGCATCATTCAGAAAGCGCTTGCCGTTTTAACCAGTCTGAAATAGCCTTTGGCAAAAGCCCGGCAAGGCTTATCTTGTTTATCCTGTTCGTGGTGGTTTGGGCTTTCCCCTTAGCCGCACAAAACCCGCATACCATATCCGGTAATATAACCCTGGACGGGAGTGGACTGGGAGATGTCAAGGTTTATGCCACAGGAGTCGACTTTTCAGGAACTGCCACCACAAACAGCAATGGATATTACGAATTTACCGGGATTCCGGATGAAGCGGATGTAACTATTACCCCGGTGGATCAGGCGCACAAGTTTTCACCACTGTCTATTCCGCTGGGAAATATCCAGGAGGACAGGAGCGGAATCGATTTTACAGCCGATGAGCTGCCTACGGCCATTTTGGGCCGGATTCTGGACGAAGACGGAGAACCAGTGCAGGGGGTGAGCGTCAACGGTTTCCGCGAAGGACAATACGATCGTACAGTCAAAACCAACGTAGTGGGCTACTTCCATCTGTACGGATTTCCTCCCGGAAACAGAACCTATATCATTACCCCCCAATTGGAAGGCTATTCGTTTGTCCCGACCGACAGAGAAGTTACTGTTCACCAACAAAATACCCCTTATCCCGACCTTGTCGAGTTTACGGCCCAGCTGGAGGTTGATCTTTATAGTATTTCGGGGGCTATCACCGATGAAAACGATGCTCCCCTGGCGGGCGTGGAAGTAAAAGCCACCGGCGGACACAATGCCATCACTTTCACAGACAGCCAGGGAAAATACGCTTTTAACGATGTCCTGGAAGGTTCCGAAAACATTCAGCTCACACCGTTCAAAGAGGATTACTCCTTCGTTCCGGAAATCCGCCAGATACAAAAGGTAAACAGGGATATTAGCGGAAGGGATTTCTCAGCCACTTCAGTGATTACCTATACCGTTTCAGGAAATATCGCCGAAGGCAATGACCCCCTGCCAGGCGTTGAAATGGTGGCAACGGGCGATTACAACCGAACGGTTTATTCAGATGTGAACGGAGATTATGAATTTAACGGGATCGAAGAAGGCAGTGACCTGATCATTACCCCTGTGCTCCCGGGTTATACGTTCACCCCGGAATCCGATGAACTCATCGATCTTACATCGAACCGTACCGACATAGACTTTGAAGCAGAAGCCATTAATGATGGGACCATCAGCGGAGAGATCACCGATAAATACGGCAACCCGATAGGCGGTATAAATGTCCATTGTGACGAAGCCACCCCGGAAAATGTCACAACCAATGCAGCCGGTTTCTTCCAATTCACTGGTCTGGGAACCGGCAACAATCCGGTGGAAGCCACCGTCACGCCAGAATCAGAAGAATATGATTTTGAGCCACCTTCCATGACATTTAATAATCGTTATGACGAACTCAGACATGTCACCGGCATCGACTTCACCGCCATCCTCATCGCATTTTACAGCCGGCAGACGGGAAACTGGAGTGATGAGGAAACCTGGTCTGCAACCGGACATAATGGCCCGGCAGTACCCGAAGCCCCCACGGGCGACGTAAACATCTTTATCGGCGGCAACGATGGCAACGATCACAAGGTGACCATGGATGATGATGTTGCCCTCGGGGACGGGATCACGCTGACGGTTTACGATACCGGTAATGGCTCGGGCATATTAAGCACCGGAGAAACCGGAGAGGTTTATACCGTATCCGGTGGAGGCACATTCGATTTACAGTTCGATGGCGCCCTGCACATTTCTTCTCCGCATGGGATTACCGAATCAGCTGATGAGGGCAACATCCAAACCGCCGCCCGCATCTATAGCGATCAGGCCAATTACGTGTACAACGGCAGC
>CAYMDX010000265.1:0-1956 GCA_964389125.1 uncultured Bacteroidales bacterium | reverse complement strand
ACGGATACGGATAAAAAAAACCCGAAAAAACGGGGTGGAATAACCGGAGATAAAAATCCAATGTTACACGATAATATTTCACGGATATTCAATTGGTATACCGGCAGGGTAACATTCGAATCGAGAAAAACAGATGCAAATTTCGCCTGGCAACCCCGGTTTCATGATCATATCATCCGAAACAATACAGAATATCATCGAATAAAAAATTACATCATCAACAATACCAAAAATTGGAATAACGATACATTAAATAAAGATTGATGTGCAGACATAATAGGTATAAATACGGGGGCTTTACCTAACAACAAGGGTAATGGTTATCGTAAGTGAATAAAAGCCAACGGTTTTTGGACAAATAGGCTATCTCCTCGTGCCAGATCTTTAATCCTCCCTGCCTGTTAATCGCCGGCCCGGTAAGCGGCTGGTGCTTCTTTAGCCGTTCTATGGCCTCATCGCTGTTCAGATGGTATTCCTTTTCTGCAGACGCATAAATACACGAGAACTCACTTTCTTCTAAGAGAGCCGTCTTGATTGCATGTTGAAAAACAGTGTGCAGATGCGCACAATAACCGTTCATATTCGTACACATCTGCCTGTACTATCCTTATATAATAAATCGCAAATGGTTAATAAACAGTTTATTATAACTATTGGTCCGATGATTGATATGAAATTGATTATGCATCTTATCATCAAAAACATACATACAACCATGACCAAGTCGTTATTTTTTATACTGATTCTTTTTCCTGCCCTCGTATGGGCAACTGATCATACGGCCAAACATTACCAGGCAGAACGTTTGTCAGGAGCAACTCCTGAAATTGACGGGTCTTTGGACGATCCCGCATGGCAGCAGGGCGAATGGTCCGGCGATTTCATTCAGTTTGAGCCTTATAATGGCCGTAAAGCTTCGCAAGAAACAGCATTCAAAATATTGTATGACGACGATTATATCTACGTAGCCATTCGCTGCTACGACAGTGCCCCCGACAGTATTGTAGAACGGCTGACAAGGCGTGACCGGAGAGAAGGAGACCTTGTAGCCATCGGCTTTGACAGTTACCATGACCAGCGTACGGCTTTTGCTTTTGGCGTCAATGCCGCCGGGGTCAAGTTTGACTTTATGATCACCAATGACGGTCAGAACGAGGACCTTTCCTGGGATCCCAACTGGTGGGTACGCACCGGTATCGATGATCAGGGCTGGGTGGCCGAAATGCGTATCCCGTTCAGTCAGCTCAGATTTGATGGGAATGGGGAAAACATCTGGGGCGTTCAGGTATTAAGAGAAATACACCGATATGGAGAGACTTCCTTTTGGTCGCATATTCCCAGTGATGCACCGGGTTTGGTACATCGCTTTGGAACCCTTGGCGGAATGAACGGGATCGAACCACGAAGGGTCTTTGATGTGACCCCCTATGTGGTGTCTTCCGCCGACAGGTCTCCTGCTGTTGAAGGCAATCCTTTTCAGGATGGCAGTGACCATCAGTACAAACTGGGTATGGATGCCAAAATCGGACTCAGCAGCAATCTCACCATGGATGTAACCATCAACCCTGACTTCGGACAGGTTGAGGCCGATCCTTCTCAGGTGAACCTGACAGCCTACGAAACATTTTTTGCGGAGAAACGGCCCTTTTTCATTGAGGGAAGAAATATCAGCAGTTTTAACATTGGCATGGGTGACGGGGACAATGGGAACGACAACCTGTTCTATTCACGTCGTATCGGTCGCCGGCCGCAGGGAAACATATCCGTTGAAAACGATGCTTACGTAGACACCCCTGGTTTTACCGACATTCTGGGAGCAGCCAAGATGACGGGCAGGACGGAAAGTGGCTTTTCTGTTGCGATCATTGATGCCGTTACCGCTGAAGAGCAAGCAGCAATTGATCTGTCCGGGGAACGTTCGTTGAAAACGGTGGAGCCACTGACCAATTTCTTTGT
>CAYMDX010000264.1:0-1960 GCA_964389125.1 uncultured Bacteroidales bacterium | reverse complement strand
AGCCCTGCCATCAGCCAAGCAGGAACATGTCTTTAATTGCTTGAGTCGCTGCATGGAATACTTTGGTGGCGTACCACGCAACATCCTAAGCGACAACATGAAGCAGTATATCAAAAAGAATGAAAAATATGAGTTCAAGTTCTCAGAAACGGTTGATCAGTGGGCTACACACTATAACACCAACCTGGAAGCCACCAGGGTGAGAAAACCTAAGGACAAGCCCACGGTTGAAGGCGGTGTGTACGTAGCTTACTTGCGCATTTATGCCAGACTGCGTAATGAAACATTCCACGATCTGTTTTTCCTGAACAACAGAATACATGAACTGCTTGCCGTGCATCAGGATCAGCCCTTTCAGAAGTTATCCGGCAGTCGTTATGAGCAATTTGTCACACACGAAAGACACTTGCTAAAGCCATTGCCGCCGGAGCCTTTTGAGATAAAGCATATTACAACGGGCAAGGTGCTAAGGAACTACCACGTTATGCTGGGCGAGGATGGCAGGTTCTATAGTGTGCATTACCAATACATTGGCCAGAGAACACGAATTGTTTATGACCAGCATACGGTTGAGATTTTTATTGGCATCCATAAGCGCATTGCCACGCACAAACGTAAACACACCGGTGATCTCTATATTACCTGCGAGGATCATATGCCTCCAAAACACCTAAAGTATAAAGAGATCCTGGGCTGGGATGCCGATTACTTTTTGTCTGTTGCCCAAAAAATCGGAGAAAACTCCGTAGCTGTTTTTAAAAAAATATTGGCATCAAAAGACTTTGTTGAACAGAGTTACCTGTCTTGCAGGGGGCTGATCAAATTATCCGAGCAATATGGGCATCAACAGTTTGAACAAGCCTGCATCAGGGCACTGAAAGGCTCACGGGTAAACTATGGCATTATTAAACGCATCCTGGAGAAAAAGATGTATTTGCTAAATGAAGTCCCGGAAGACCTCTTTACCATACCCCGGCACCCAAATGTGCGGGGAGGGGAATCCTACAAGTAAACAAGCGAAAAATGAGTTATGCGGATTAAATCGAGAATAACTTTTTTATGCCCTTATACAGGAGGGCAAAAAGTTATTTCCCGCTTAAATCCGAAACAAAATATCCATAATCAACAAATTAATAAACAGCCAAAAACATGAACACACAAGTAACACTTGACCATTTGGAACAGCTTAAACTAAATGGCATGGCTAAGGCATACCAGGCCACGCTATCCTTGCCCGTGCAAAACCAACCATCATTAAACCAGTTCATGGCTCAGCTTGCCGAAGCAGAAATGCAAGACAGGGCTGAAAAACGAACGGCACTTTACCTGCGACAAAGCAAGCTCCGTTATGATGCTGTCCTTGAACAGGTCCATTGCAATGCACAGCGAAATCTCTCGCAGGAGAAGCTGATGATGATTGCAGACTGCGAGTTTATCCGCCGGGGTGAAAACATCCTGATTACCGGAGCCACCGGAACCGGGAAAAGCTACCTGGCTTGTGCCATCGGAAGACAGGCTTGTATGCTTGGTTACAGGACATTATACTTTGGAATCAACCGCTTCCTTGAAAAGATAGCCCTGGCCAAACTGGACGGAACATACATCAAGCTGCTTAACCAAATTGAAAAGGCACATCTTATCATCATTGATGATTTTGGCTTGCATCCGCTCAACGGAACAACCCGAAGGGCTTTGTTACAAATACTCGAAGACAGGTATGGATTAAAATCAACAATTATTGCCGCACAGCTGCCCGTGGCAAACTGGTATGAGTATATTGGAGAGTCCACCATCTCGGATGCAATAATGGACAGATTGGCAGCTAACGCACACCGGTTTGAATTAACAGGAGAAACTTTGAGAAAGAAAAAATAAATTTAACTTTGAAGCACAAATCTTACCCCAAAAAAGTTGTACACTTTACTCCGGAATCAGGTGTACACTTTCACCGGAATATTCA
>CAYMDX010000263.1:0-1967 GCA_964389125.1 uncultured Bacteroidales bacterium | reverse complement strand
AGCTTCGAGCTTTTTCACTTCTTCCTTTGCTCAACACCAACCGTTGCCGCATCCAGCAGGGGCTCGGCCGACAACGGTCCCCCCACAGCTTCCTGCATCCATTTCCGTGGCGGCAGATCGCCCAGGGTGAAGATCCTTTCGATCTCTGTGGCAAAGTCTTTCCCGCGGAGCTGTTTTTCGATCTGGAACTCGATCAGATGACCCAGCGGATAAGCGTTCAGATACAACGGATAGCTGATCATATGTGAATATATCCCAAGCACCGGGGTGTTTTCAACACCGATCACCGGCGCGAAATACTTATTCCAGACATCCATGGCGATGTCAATGGTCTTCTCTTTGAGATCGTCAGGCGTGGCATCCGGATTTTTATACATCCACTGCCATACATACATATCGACCAGCGATATGCCCATAATCTCCCAGGTGCTCCACAGGATATCCAGAATATGATTCTGGTCACTCATGGGGTCATCCTGATTGATGCCAAGCATCTGCAGGTCGCGTTTCTGGAAGATGAACGCCAGTGCCTCTGTGAAGGCCGTGTTTGGCACGCCGGTGAGCATGTAGTGATCCACGTCATGGAGGCTCACCGTTTGTTCTACGTTGTGCCCCAGCTCATGGGCTGCCACATTGAAGCCGTTATAGTTCATTCCTTCTTTGGGAATGCGTGTGCGCAAGTGCGATTTTTGGGAGCGCATCTGGCCGCCCCAGGCGTGTCCGGCGCCCCTGGCACCTTCGATCACAATGCCGCCGGCGAGTGACCGGGCGCGTTCTTCCGAAAAACCTATGGTGGTCAGCAGGTGAGGCAGGTCCTTCTGGAGGGCATCGGTATCCGGATATTTCTTTTTAACGATCTTGTCAAGCTCCTCTTCCGAAATGCCGCTGCGACCTTTGAACCCATCATACCAGATGTCGAAGGGCTCCAGATCCCTGCCAAGCCGTTTGCGAATGATGGCTGCGACATCTTTGAGGACAGGTGCGCTCAGCAGGGAGATGAACAATGATTCTACCTCATCCGCGCTCATTTCAAGGCCCCGGTTGAATGCCCGTTCGATATAGGTGGGCTCGGAGGGGGAGTAGGGGTCGGCCTCCCGATGCGCGCGGAAGTTGTTAAGCAGGTGTTGGTAGCGTATGTCCTGTTCTTCATGCGCTGTGACGGTTTTGTCGCCGTCATACACCTTGTTTGAAAAGGGCTCCCAGTTTAATTCATTGTTGTTGATGACCTCTTTGGGGATGCTTTGGTCGACAATCCGAAGCATGATCCGGTAGATCATCCTTTGTTTTTCAAGACCTTGTTTGTCATCGTTGTAGTTGGCTTTCAGCTCGTCGCGGAGCCCCCAGTGGGAGATCAGCCGGAGATGGTCGGGAAACAGTTTTTTCCCTTTGTTATTCAGGAGCTGACCCATAATGATATTGTATTCGGAAACATAGTTGTCGGCATCAGTGTCCACCCGTGAGATATGCTGGTTGACGGCAGCCGGCACCCGTTTGGTAAACATGTCGCCCATACGTGCATAGGCCCACTCCCGGCGGTCCCAGTCCCTGCCCTGGCTGTTTTTTTCTTCCAGGCTGTAGAAAGGGAAGTTCAGGATGGTCAGGAAGGCAATCCTGTTATCAAAAAGGTCGTCTTCTACATGGGCCTCCGGGGCGTAGGCACCAAACAGCAGGTCGACAGACTTTACCGGTCCCTGCTCCAGGTGCATGGGCTTGAGTAGCTCCAGTCGCAGCTGGTTAAAGTGTCCCCAGACAGTCTCGTAGTTGCGTGAGAGGGTGTCAAACAGCTCCCGGCGACTCGCCTCCTCACCATGATAGTGTTCCAGGCAGAATGTCCGGAATGCCTCCGGATCCCCGTCATCCTTTTTCCATAGCGCCGCCGCCTGTTCCACGCCCCGGCGGATCAACGTTTCCCGGTCATCCCCGTATTTTTCTGTTAATGATTTAATGATTGATTCAATCGTTTCTTT
>CAYMDX010000262.1:0-1973 GCA_964389125.1 uncultured Bacteroidales bacterium | reverse complement strand
TCTGCAGAAATAGGGTAATATATCTATCAAAAAAGTTTTTTGAAAGATTACTTGCAAATAATTTACATATTTGATACATTTGTTTAATCCTTATAGGTATTATCAAAAAACAACGTATCATGATTCGCCCGCTTTTTCAGGTTAGCAGTGTCATTATCTGCATCCTGGCATTAAGTACGGTTACCCTGGCCAGGGATAACCCGTTGATGGTCCCCCTCCCGCCTGATGCCACACTTTATCCTTCCGGTGAATGTCCGCAGGGAAAAGGAATCCCCCAAAGTGGTTTTACACAGGCATTCTACACCCCGCATTCGGTTGAAGACATTGTTGCATTTTATAGCGACCATGTTGGTGAGATGAACATTCAGGATGAAGGGTTGCATTATCGTGCCGGCTTGATGGAAGTAGAAGTCAAATCATTAGGAATTCTGAAGGTCTATGATTTTCCGCGCGATCCGGGTGTGTCGGTAAAAGATATCCGCGCGCTCGCACCACGGAATTGTACCGGTAAATATTTGCGTCCTTTCAGGGAGATGTACCGGGCGCTGGAAGCCTATGACAGGCAAGATTATCGTGACTTGTGTGAACGGTTCGGATACCTGGAAAATGCTTATTTCGGCTTATCTGACCAGTCAGGGAATGATGGCAAATTGAGAACGAAAGATGAGGTTCTGCACAGGGAATATCAGAGAAGGCTGGATGAGGAAGCTGCGGAAACGCTTACCGCCGAGGATATGATGGAAGAAGCGCAGCGCCTGATGTCGGAGGGCAAAATGGATGAGGCCGCCGCACTGATGGAGGAAATGGCCACTAAGCAACAGTCGGCCATGCAACGCGATATGGACAGGGTGCAGGGTATGGAGGAAAAAACGGTAGATGATCACTGGGACGAATGGCTGGTGTTTTTAAACGAACTTGAAAAACTGGCCTTCCCGACAGTTGTCTATATCGATTATCACCCTTCCCACTGGCCCGATGATGAATGGCTACAGGAGAATATCGACTGGTAGACTAAACCTTCTTACATTTAGACCTTTTGACATATGAAACACCCATGTCGAAGATTTCGACACACAGGGGGATGATTATTGATCGCTGGCAGCGCGTCGCCCTGAAAGGGCAATTTAATTCAGCCCAGTGGCAACGCCCTGGGTAAATGCGGACAACACCCCACCAGCGCCCTGAAGGGGCAGCTTAAAAACAACCATAAAAAGCTAAATACCATATAGTTACGAAAAAACAAACATATGAAAACAATACCATGTATACTGTTGCTGGTAGCCCTCTTCACAGGGGCTTTTGCCCAGACTGATCACGAACAGCTGGTACCGCTACCCGCATTCGCTGAATACCATGCTTCTTTAACTGAAGACATGAAAGGAATACATTCCGAACTGGGAAGTATCCGTGAAAGCATGAGCTATCAAGACGGAGAGCGCATGAGCTATAAATCTGTCGATTCCGATGTGATGGTTTATACAACATCGTTATCAATTGATAAGGTTCGCTCCGAATACATTGATCTGTTTCTGGATGCCATGCAAGCTGATGGGGCTCCCCCTGAAGCCGTTGAGCAATTTCATTTTTTTCTGGAAAAGGAGGTAGTTAGTGACATTGAACAAGAACAATTGATCCCGGGGGACCTTAACACGCTTGAAAACTATTATGAGCAGTCAGGTGTTTCACTGCCATCCGGCTATTTTGATTGTATGCGTAAGTTGCAACAGGAATCGGGTGAGCGCATGAGTAGTGTCTTTCTTATTGAAATGGATGAGGCACAATACCGGTCGGCGGATGCGCCGAACCGTTTTGAAGATTATACCGTGGTGGAGGTTGAAGTGCAACAGCCTTTCATTGACACGCAAAACTGCCGTATTACCGAAGAAACAGCCATCATATACCAGGTCTATGATATGGTTATGACAGTGGAGTAAGTTGGTAAAGGTTAAAATTTATAACCGATCGTAAACATG
>CAYMDX010000261.1:0-1988 GCA_964389125.1 uncultured Bacteroidales bacterium | reverse complement strand
TTCGTTTGTGTTTCCCTTTTTTCTATAATCGTTTCATCCCTTCGGGATTCCTCGCTTCTTCGTGTCTTTTCCTGAATCCCTTAAGTCCCGCATCTACCGTTCTCAGCTCCCAGCTTCCGTTCACCTCTTCCTTCGAGCTTCGAGCTTCGAGCTTTTTTCGACCTTCTTAATAAATTACAAACAAAAAACGATAATCACAGCTTCGCCCTCTCAGTCCCACAGATGTGGCCGGCAAGGTTTGTTGACGTAAGCTGTAAACATGCCAAAAATACAAATTACGAACACAAAACCTAGCCTTTTTATGCAAAATTATAGGGCATTGGTCATGAACTTTTGCTTATAAGTTTGAACGGCAAGCGATTTATGTCTTGTGTTCCATTATGATCTGGGCAATACGCCTGGCAGCTTTGCCATCCCATAACTCAGGTATGCGGCCTGGTTTGGTGGTTCCGCCCAGAATGTCCAATGCCGCTTTTTCCACTTTCTCCATGCCGGTGCCTACCAGGTGGTTGGTCCCTACATCGATGGTAACCGGCCGTTCGGTATTTTTTCTGACCGTGATACACTGGACGTTCATATAGGTCGTTTCTTCCTGAATGCCGCCGCTGTCGGTAATAACCAGCTCGGCATACCGAAGAAGGGAAAGGAACGATATGTATCCAACGGGTTCGATCATCAACAGGTTGTCCGGCACTTTCTCTTCCAGGCCAAAGGTTTCGATGTTTTTTCTGGTGCGCGGATGTACCGGAAATACCACCTTTCGTTCCCTCGCCAGGTTTCGGAGTGTGTTGAGCAGCTCATTGAGTGCCTCCGGGTCATCCACATTGCCGGGCCGGTGAAAGGTAGCCACTATGTAGTTCTCTTTGGTCAGTCCGAGCTCATCCGTAACAGGGCAGCTTTCCAGTGTGTCATAGTTGGCCTCAAGGGTGTCGATCATGGTATTGCCGACAAAAAAGATCTTGTTGTCGTCAACACCTTCGTCGCGCAGGTTGTGGGTGCCGCTGTGCTCACTGACAAAGAGAAAGTCAGACACCACATCGGTCACAATGCGGTTGATCTCTTCCGGCATGGTTTTATCAAAACTGCGCAGGCCTGCTTCAACATGCGCGATGGGGATGCTCATTTTCGAGGCCACGAGCGCGCCTGCCATGGTAGAGTTAACATCGCCCGGCACGATGACCAGATCCGGACGTTCGGTAGCCAGCACTTTCTCCAGGGCCAGCATGATGCGGGCTGTCTGCTCGGCATGGCTGCCGCCGCTGATGCCCAGACTGAAATCCGGACGTGGTATCTTCAGGTCTTCAAAAAAAACTTCTGACATGAGCGGATCAAAATGCTGGCCTGTGTGGCACAACAGGTGTTTTACCTCTTTCCGGTATTTTTTAAAGGCCTTTGCCAGGGGAGCGATCTTGATGAAGTTGGGTCTTGCACCAACAATGGAGATGATCTTTTTCATTGTTTTAATGTTTTAACCATGGATAACGAGATATTCAGCGTGATACATTTATCCAGGGTGTCTATGCGTAAAATGAGCTGTTGTCCTTTGCCTGTATGGATCACCTCGCCGCCAACACCTTTCATGGGGCCGGAGACCACCTCAACGGGTGTGCCCGGTGCCGGAGTATCGTCCATACAGGCCATGTCAATGCCGTATTCGTTAAGCCGCTTTAATGCATCGATCTGTCGGTCCGGAATGGCTACGGCTTTGCCTTCAAAGGTAATAAATCGTACGACGCCCGGTGTGTTTAAAATGTCAAAATAGGTGTGTGGGTTTTCCGGATTGGTATGTACAAAGAGATAAGAAGGAAGCAGGGGCAGTTCAACCTGCTTCCGGCGATCACTCCATATACGCCAGCTCTTGACCAACGGCAGGTAAGCTTCGGTACCGTTCCCGGTAAGCAAACGGTGTACCTGCTTCTCATACCGTGATCGTGTGTATATGGCGTACCAGCGCTTTCCCTCAGACATAGGTTTTTGTTTTGTGTTTC
>CAYMDX010000260.1:0-1995 GCA_964389125.1 uncultured Bacteroidales bacterium | reverse complement strand
AAGGCGTAAAATAACAGCATTTTTTTTACATGAGCAAACATTATGGGGATTTTATGGGGTAGTCCTGTTGTAAAGATCTGTATTTATTAGGCAGGTTGATAAATCTTAGTGCTTCGGAAGAAAGATTTTATTGAAAAATTTTGAAATGAACAATAGTTCAATTAAATTTGATGTTTAAAAAGATTGATAATTAGCAGAATACGGTTATGATTCTTTATAATTATTCATTTTTCAGTAAGCTTGATAAACCCAGGCTATAAGTTCTATTATAAATAATGGGGGTATGATTGACAAACTAATGTATCTATATGGTCCAAAATGTACAGCAGTCAATGTAAACGGCGAGTTTAATGATGTGATCAATGTGCCTTGCAAACAAATGACTTTGTGTGAGGCCGTGAATTGTTCTTTTAAGCTTCCCTTACGCATACATGAAGGAAATTTGAGTTGCATTGGAGCGCGGCGAAGCATGGGATTTTTTCATGATATTGATAAACATGTACAAACGATTGCGGGTAATAATAATATGCCTGAGCGGTTTGTGAGAAAAGCATTACAGAATATTCCTGTGTTGGAGAATATCCGGCATATCAACCTGGGTATACAGGAATACAGTGAGCATGAAGATTTTGTTGACCTTTATATTTTGTATGTGTCGCCCGCCATGGTTACCCAAATACTATACAGACTGGCGCAGGAAGGGCTTCGTGCACATATTTCCCCATTTTTCTTTTTGTCGGTTTGTGGGAATGTGTTGGCAAACACTTATTTACAACAGGTTACGAGTATCACATTTGGATGTCCCGATTCGAGAGTTTGCGGAGGCATTGAAAACCATGAAGTGGTTGTGGGCATTCCAAATAAAGTTGCCAAACGGCTGGTTGCCAACCTGTAGATTGGTAAGCCCTCTGCTTAATTATATGTGTATATAATTTTGGAGAATGTCGGAAGTTTTATCAAACGGGCAACTTATTCACGACCTTGCCCGCCAGATCTTCAAATGCCTTATGAATTCCCTGGTGGTTCAGGTTGGAAACGCTAAGGCCTTGTTCAGCTGATTGCCCCATATCGATTACCAGGGGTATTTGTGCCAACAGGGGCACCTGCAGTTCGCCGGCAAGTCTTTTGCCCCCGTCTTTACCAAATATATAATACCGCTCATCGGGATGGTTCTCCGGGCTAAACCACGACATGTTCTCTACTACGCCGGTAACTGGAACAGCTATTCCTTCGTTGTTGAACATACTGGCGGCTTTTCGGGCATCATTCAGTGCAATTTCCTGGGGGGTAGTGACAATAAGGGCACCTGAAACAGTAAGTTTTTGGGCAGTCGTTAGCTGTATGTCACTGGTACCCGGGGGAAAATCAACAATCATATAGTCAGTCTCACCCCATAAGACATCCTCAAAAAGTTGGGTCAGGGTCTTTGCTGCCATCGGTCCGCGCCAGATCAATCCTTGATTGGTATCAACCAAAAAACCTATTGAAAGCAGTTTCACGCCATATTTTTCAAGCGGGAGAATCATCTTTTCTCCGTTTACCTCTTCAACCTGGGGTTGTGCATTTTCTAACCCAAACATTCGTGGAATGGATGGGCCAAAAATGTCTGCATCCATCAGGGCCGTCCTGTAACCATTGCGGGCCAGATAGACGGCGAGATTGGCTGAAACTGTTGATTTTCCAACCCCTCCTTTTCCCGAGGCAATAACTATAATGTGTTTCACACCCTTCATGGGTAGCTTCTCAAATACGTCACTCATGATAATGAATTTTCAATAATATTTTCGCATTTATGAATATCCGGGACAAATATAATGAACAATAGTTCAAAATAACAATAAAAATGTGTTTTGTCCTTTTTTTGAAAGCGTATTGAAGGTTGATTCTTTAATAATTAGCTGCTTTTTTTTTGATAGAAGTTAGAAGATACGTTAGAATTCACTGTTCACTGTTCACTGTTCACTGTTTACTGTTCACTGTTTACTGTTCACTGTT
>CAYMDX010000259.1:0-2002 GCA_964389125.1 uncultured Bacteroidales bacterium | reverse complement strand
GTTCACTGTTCACTGTAGGATTCCTTTCTTTCAGCCCTGAGGCTTCTTTGTCTAACTTCAATCTTCTAACCTCTAATTTTTTTCTTTATCCGGCAAAAATAGCAATATTATCATTGGTGCACTGACCGGTTACGGGCCATGCTGTCGATTGCCGGAAGGAGCAGGATTGCTGCGGGAGGTCAGCTCTTTTTTTATTATTTTTGGGTTTTGCCCAGAATAGTTGTTTGAATGACGCAACTGGTTTAGAAAGGTTCGCGGGTCAGTAAAACAACAGAAATGATTAAACTCCGAATAATGAAAAAAACAAAGATCACTTCTATAGCTGTATTTTGCGGGTCGAGCTGCGGAACAGATCCTTCCTACTCTGCACAGGCACGATTGCTTGGAGAATCATTGGCTAAACGAGGCATCAGGCTGGTGTTTGGTGGCTCGAACGTCGGACTTATGCATGATCTTGCCAATGGTGCCCTCGAGGCTGGCGGTGAGGTGACAGGGGTGATGCCCCGCTTCCTGTATGATAAAGGGATAGCGCACACCGGCCTGTCCCAAATGGTATTGGTGGATACCATGCATCAGCGAAAGATGCAGATGAGTGAATTGTGTGAAGGGGTCATCGTATTGCCAGGCGGTTTTGGCACTTTCGATGAATGCTTTGAGATGATCACGTGGGCACAGCTCGGCATTCATCAAAAACCTATTGCCCTGCTGAATGTACAAGGCTATTACGACCCCCTGCTCGAAATGATCAGGCGGATGGTGGATCAGGGGTTCCTGAAAGATGAACACCGTGGCATGCTCATCATATCGCCGGATGTACAAAAAGTATTGGATACAATGCATGACTATATGCCAGCACATACCGGGAAATGGATAAACGGTGAACCGTGAACAGTAAACGGTGAACGGTGAAAAGAGCTGGAAGCTCGAAGCCGGAAGCTGGAAGGAAGAAGTGAACAGTGAAAAAGGCTCGAAGGGGAATGTGCTAAAGTGCTAATTTGAGAAAATTTGCGCAACAATTTGTGTAATTTGTGGATACTTTTAACCCTTTGAATGGCAAGGCGCAACCTGAAATGACGCGAAGCCAACTACAAAATTAGGTTAACAATACGTCTGGCCTTCTATCGAAAAAGAACGTAGGCTGCCCTGTAAGCGCAATGGACGGATGCAGGCGCCAATACACGTACAGCCTATATCAATAATAATGAACAGGAAGCAGATTTGAAATAATCATGGCCTCTTTATTATTGGTTAACTGTCTGTATGTCATAGTCCTTGACAAGTGCATGTCATCGATTGTTGATGATATGTACGTATCCCGAATCACATTATTTTTTACTTTTGGAAAGATATAACAACCATAAGATACAACGGCAATGTCTTTTCCAAAAATAATGCATGTCGGACCTGACAGCCTCTCTGAGATTCAGCAGGTTGGTCGCCAGACATTTTACGAAACATTTTGCGACACCAACGACGAAACCGAACTCCAAAAGTATCTTGACCGTAGTTTTCATACCGAAAAGCTTACCGCAGAACTGAATCATCCCTGCTCAGAATTCTATCTGGCCCGGATAAACGGGGATGTGGCCGGCTATCTGAAGCTCAACACCGGTGATGCGCAGACCGAATTCCAACGGGAAAACGAACTGGAGATTGAACGGATCTATGTCAGAAAAACCTGGTGGGGCAAAGCTGTTGGCCAGGCGTTGATGGATTTTTCCCTGAAGGTTGCTGCAGAAAAACAGGTAAGTGCCGTTTGGCTGGGCGTTTGGGAACATAATCACCGGGCTATTCGTTTCTATGAAAAAAATGGCTTTGACATATTTGACAAACATGTTTTCCGTATTGGCGATAAGCTGCAGACCGACCTGCTGATGCGCTTGCTGCGAGAACCACGGTAAAAGGTTTTTAGGTCGTGACGCACTTCCTCGTCTACTCGCTTCTTCGTGTCTTTTCTTTGTGTTCTTCATGCCTTCGTGGTTATTTTTTTTCACCACTAAGG
>CAYMDX010000258.1:0-2037 GCA_964389125.1 uncultured Bacteroidales bacterium | reverse complement strand
TTTCATGTGTAGGGGATTTGTGTAAGCAACAGGAAAATTTTACTATATACCTAAATGCGAAACGGTATATCGGGCCCCCGAAGGACTTGATGTTATTTACAAAAGTACGTAAGAAAGTTGATGTTGCAATAATCCGGATTCTGAATTCGCTATAGACTTTTTATATAGCAACGGGCACGCTTGTGCTGCCGTTTTTCATACCCTTCCCATAGTTGCTGTACTTTTCGGTTATGCTCCAGTTCGCGGGTAGTTTCCAGCTGTTTAATATGGTGCTTAATGAAACTCTGACCCATTTTCTCAAAGACCAGAGCATGTGCTCCTTTATTTTGATAAGCGGGCATCACACCGATTAACAAAAGGTCCACCGTATCATTCTTTTTCAGGGCCCGGTGTAAATGCAGCCACCCAAAAGGATACAACGACCCGCCGGCTTTTTTCAGGGCTTTTACCAGGGAGTGGATTGCCAGCCCGAAAGCAACCGGTTCGTTCTTCTCGTTGACGATTACAGAAACATAGTCCGGGTGTATCAATGCAACAAACTCTTTAACCAGTGCATGGATCTGCTTGCTGGTTAGTGTTGAAAAACAATAGATCCCCTGGTAGATCGTATTGATCATTTCGAAGATCGGCACAGCATATTCTTTAATATCTTTTCGTGTATGGATGGGGGCGTTTCGTAAGGCAAATCGCTTTTTCACGACTTTGGACAGTTTTATAACACGTTCCGGTACCGGATCAGGAACCTTGACAGTGTACTCCAGCCAGTCCACATCCTTCGTATAGCCACTGTTTTGTAGATGGTCATTATAATACGCATAATTGTAGCGACCAAACGAGAATGGCCATTCCTCAAAACCTTCCACCAGGACTCCGGACGGGTCAAAGGATGTAAAGCCAAGCGGACCATGGATAGCGGTCATGTTTCTTTGTTGGCCCCATGCTTCAACTTTTGTCAGAAGCGCTTTGGCTACCCGTTCGTCATCTGTAAAATCAAACCATCCAAAACGTATTTGCCGGACCTGTTGTTCTTCATTATACCGGTGGTTAATGATACCGGCTATGCGTCCTACCAGCTCATCTCCCTGGTAAGCGAGCCAGTAGCGGGCTTCACAGTGGTCAAATGCCGGGTTTTTATCTGCAGAAAGTGTTTCGAGCTGCTGTTTATGCAACGGAGGAACATAGTAATTGCATCCCTTGTATAATTGATCGGGAAAACGAATAAACAATCGGAGCTCATTGCGTGATTCAACCTCTTTAATCTTTAGTTCCATGTCAATCTAATTCTTATCATTCATGAAAAGCAACATCCGTTTACTAACGATATGATTATCCTAAAACCAGTAACAAGCCAACGGCAATGACAATTGCTGAGAAGATATACCGTATACTTCCTTCCTTGCGTTCCGGACGGATATGCACCAGCAAT
Source organism: uncultured Bacteroidales bacterium (assembly GCA_964389125.1). Taxonomy (GTDB): domain Bacteria; phylum Bacteroidota; class Bacteroidia; order Bacteroidales; family UBA7960; genus PUPG01. The sequence continues at coordinate 611 of CAYMDX010000258.1, read as the reverse complement.
CGTGGTCCGATGAAAGCCCCGGCAGCTGCTCCGGAACCAAGGAGCAAGATCAGCGCCAGGTCAGTATCCCCGAGTAAAACATGGCCGCCAAAACCTGACAGGGCATTCACAAAGACAATCAGAACAGAGGTTCCAATAACCAATTTTACCGGAAAGTGCAGCATAAACAGTGCAGCAAGCACGGGAGCCGTTCCGCTGGTGCCGAACAGTCCTGCGGCTGTGCCGGACACCAGGCCAAATAAAAGGATTAACGGAAGCTGTTGCTTTTGCAACGCAGTGAAATCAACGGGCGGGGCTACCTGAAGTTCCGGCTTTCTTTTGGGCAATCGCAGCGCAAACAGGCCCAGAACGATGGTGTATACCCCGAAAATCCGGATAAGGGAGTCAGGAGCAATAAGCCCGGATATCCATGCCCCCGAGAGCGCCCCGAGCAGTCCGGCCAAACCAAACGTCAGACCAACAGGCAGGTTGATGTTTCCACGGCGGTAATGTTCCCATGAGCCGATCAGGCCAATGGGAATAACAGCTGCCAGAGAGGTTGCTATGGCAAGCCTGGGGGCTACACCAAAAAGCAAAATCAATGCCGGGGGAAAGAAGAAAGCTCCGTTGCC
>CAYMDX010000257.1:0-2038 GCA_964389125.1 uncultured Bacteroidales bacterium | reverse complement strand
ACTATGACGAGCCAGAGAGGGTGACTTTTTCTCCATGGCTTCATGGAAATAGGTAAGAGCGTTGGTATACCTGCCTGTTTCCTGATAAGCGACGCCAAGGTTAACGTACAGGTGAAACAGCTCATGACCTTTTTGGTTTTTCATACTGGCAATTTCAAGACCTCGCAAAGCATTCTCGATGGCAGCTTCATAATCCCCAATATCAATTAATGCGCTCGTTTTGTTATTATAAATTACCGGTAAGATGGGCTTTCCTTTATATGCTTCACTCAGGTGAATGGCCCTGTCAAAATAGGCCAGGCTTTTTTCCTTTGATCCTTCCCTTCCATAGGTGTTGCCAAGGGCATTGCATACATAAATGATATTGAAGGTGTCCTGTACAGATTCCTGGTATTCCAGTGCCTCGCGCAAATAGCGGATGGCCAGCTCATAGTTGTTTCGGTTTGTATGAAAAATCCCCAGTGAGAGCTTGCTTCTTGCAAGGCCGTCTTCATCACCAAGCCGTTCATATATTTCTACGGAGCGGTTGTGATAATACCGGATGCTGTCGGCGAGGCCTCTTCGGTTAAATAATGAGCCAAGGTTCACGGCAGCAGAAGCCCGCAGATCATCGAGCTCCGGGTCTTCCATGTTGTACACCAGCCTGTAGTTGGTCATGGCGCTGTCGATATTCCCACTATACCAGTGATAATTACCCACGATGTTGAGCCATGTGGCTTTGTGCTCCGGGTCTGCACCCTCCCCGGCCATAACACTGCTTCGCTCAAGCAGCTGCCTGGCTGAATCCATGTGTTCCGGTACCAGGTCAGCTGCCTCCATGGTGATTTCGTAATAATAATCCATATCATTATCACCAATATCAGGTGCATGCGGCAAGCTGTCGTTACCCGCAAAACCGGTACCAGACAGGAACAATAGCCAGCATGATAACAAAGCCGTTAGTAATGGGAAATACTTAGCCATTCGTAGTCATTTATCAAGGCCAAATATAGAGATTATTTTACTGGAACGCAATAAATCATTGTAAATTCCTGGAATGATTATCTTACCAAATGTCTGTATGCGGGTGCTAAACAATTGCCTTACTTAAACGTTAAATAATTCGGTTTTGTCAGGACAGATCATATGGAACTCTTTTTATTATTTTGACACACAATAAGTTTTACCTATGTATAAAGGACTACGTATTATGTTTTTGCAACTGCTTTTTTTGCCGTTTATCTCCGGGGCAGTTGTAGCTAATGATGTGTCGACGGTGCAGGTAATGAATTTCGATGCTTTTGCGCCACGACTCAACCAGGAGAATGATTCGGTATATGTGATTAATTTCTGGGCTACCTGGTGTGCCCCCTGCGTTAAAGAGATTCCGGCTTTTGAAAAGCTGAATGACCGGTACCGGGAGCAAAAGGTAAAGGTACTGTTAGTCAGTCTTGATTTCCCGGGCCACATTGAGGAAAGGGTCATTCCGTTTATGCAGGACCTGGAGATGCAAAGTGAAGTGATCCTGCTTGACGATCCCAACTCAAACCGCTGGATACCAAAAGTCAGCGATGACTGGAGCGGGGCGATCCCGGCTACCATCATCTATGCCAATGACTTTCGCAAATTCTATGAACGGGAATTCGAATTTCATGAACTCGAAGAAATAATTTTACCCCTGATTCAATAATACATTTTACAAACCAAACCCCAAGTACCATGAAACAGTTATTTGTTTTTTTAATGGCAGCCCTGTTTGCCACAGGTCTTTTCGCACAGGGATACGAAGTAGGTGACGTGGCTGCCGACTTTCATTTGCTGAATGTGGACGGTCATTATGTATCCCTGTCCGATTATGAGGACGCTGAAGGCATTGTCCTGATCTTCTCCTGCAATCACTGTCCGTATGTTGTAGCTTATGAAGACCGCATGATTGATCTGCACAATACCTATGCACCCAAAGGGTTTCCCGTTGTTGCTGTAAATTCCAATGACTCGATAGCCGAACCCAGGGATTCCTATACCAAGATGATTGAGCGGGCTGAAGAAAAGAACTTCC
>CAYMDX010000256.1:0-2110 GCA_964389125.1 uncultured Bacteroidales bacterium | reverse complement strand
CTAATTTTTAACCTCTTTTCTTCCAAAAATACAAACTTTTTCCATCCCACTGAAAAATCATCAAAAAACCATGTATAATACATTGAAGTAGCTTATAGATAGGTTATTTGAGATATTTTTTCCATCTTTGTAAGTCTGACAGACCGCAAACAACCGGGATTTTATATTAATTTTACGGATACCATGGGTCTTAGAATGCCTTCCTTCCTTTACCAGTGGCTCGTACGGATATACCGGCGCTATGCAGACCGTTTTGTGTCGCCATGGCTGATTCTGGCCTTCGATGTGGTGGTCATCTTCTTTACCTTCTATGTGGCTTTCGCGGTACGCCTTAACTTTGAACTCCAGCGGCTCGACGTTGCCGTCGAAACACCCCAGGCCTTACTGGTTACCCTGGTCTATGCCCTTTGCTTCCTCGGGTACCGGTCGTTCTCCGGCATTATACGGCACACCGGCCTGAATGACGCCTACCGCCTCTTCCAGGCTACCGGATCCGCCTTTGCGCTGGTTCTGATCCTGGGCGGCATCAGTCGCCTGTCAGGGCTCAACCTGCCCTGGACAACGTCCTTTGCCGCTTACCTCATCCACTTCCTGCTGGCCTACTTTATCCTGATGGGAGCCCGGATCGTGGTGAAAGCGGTCTTCGCACAAGTGATGCGCTCGGGCCGCGACAAAGGCTACCGGGTGATCATCTTCGGCGCCGGCTCATCGGGCGTGCTGGCACGCAACGCCCTGGTCAACGACCCGGCCACCATCTACGACGTCGTGGCGTTTGTCGACGACAACCCCCATAAAACGAACAAGCGTCTGGAAGGCGTGCCGGTAATCTCCCCGGAAGAGGCGCTGACACCCGGCTTCGTCAAACGAAGCGGCGCCGACCTGCTGGTGGTATCCATCCAGAAGATCCACCCCCGCCGCCGGGCAGAAGTCATTGAACGCGCCCTGGAGCTGGAGATGGAGGTGAAAGTAGTACCCCCGCTCGACCGCTGGGTGCACGGCCAACTATCTACCGCCCAGCTGCAAACAGTGCGCATCGAAGACCTGATGGAACGGGAACAGATCCTGCTCGACAGCACCAACATCCAGGCCGACATCCACGATAAGGTCGTGCTGGTGACAGGCGCCGCAGGCTCTATCGGCGGCGAGATCGCCAGACAGGCACTGGCCTTCCAGCCATCAAAACTTATTCTGCTGGATCATGCCGAATCCGACCTCTACGACCTGCAATACGAGATCAACAACGCCAGCGACCTCAAAGAACTGGCAAACCGCACCCACTACATGGTGGCCAACGTGAAAGACCACTACCGCATGGAACAGGTGTTCCGCACCTTCCAGCCACAGATCATCTACCACGCGGCAGCCTACAAGCACGTGCCGCTGATGGAGGCCGTACCCTACGAAGCCCTGCTCACCAACGTGTTTGGCACCAAAACCGTCGCCGACCTGGCCATGCAGTACCAGACGGAAAAGTTCGTGATGGTGTCGACAGATAAAGCCGTAAACCCCACCAACGTGATGGGTGCCTCCAAGCGGATAGCCGAGATCTATACCCAGTGCCAGGACAATGCGACCACCCGCTTCATCACAACCCGCTTTGGCAACGTGCTCGACTCCAACGGCTCTGTCATCCCGCTCTTCCGGAAACAGATCGAACGCGGCGGTCCGGTAACGGTAACCCACAAAGAGATCACCCGCTACTTCATGATGATATCCGAAGCCTGTAACCTGGTGCTGGAGGCCGGCGCCATGGGCAAAGGAGGTGAGATATTCCTTTTCGACATGGGTGAACCGGTGAAGATCATCGATCTGGCCAGCAAAATGATACAGCTTACCGGACTGGAGCCCGGAAAAGACATCCTGATCAGGGAAATCGGCCTGCGACCCGGAGAAAAGCTCTATGAAGAGGTGCTGAACAAGGAGGAGAATACCATGGCTACCTACCACCCCAAAATTCTGCTGGGCCGGGTGCGCCCCAATCAGCGCGATAAGGTCCGCCGGCAGCTTGACGAACTATGGTCTATCGTCCGCGAGGGCGACGACTTCGCACTGGTCAAAAAGATGAAGGAGATGGTGCCCGAATACCACAGCGAAAACTCGGTCTACAGCA
>CAYMDX010000255.1:0-2114 GCA_964389125.1 uncultured Bacteroidales bacterium | reverse complement strand
TTCAGCAGTGGTTATAACTATCAAATATATCAAAAATCGTTTGGCCAACACAACTGTTTATCGAAATTAACCTCCATTCTATCCTTTCCAGCAGTTATAACCTTACCCGTCACCTTCTTCACCTCTTCCACAAACCGCTCCTCGTCACTATTCCGATCCGAAAGATGAATCAGCACAGCATTCTCCACCTTGGACAGATCCTGCGCCATCAACACTGCCTTGGTAGTCTTAATCTCCATGTGAGATGTAAGCAACCTTTCCCTCTTGCTGGGATGTTCAATACCTCTGAGAATGTTGTCTTCCAGGATGTCATCTGCATAATTGGCTTCGATGATGATGTGGTTTAGGTTGGGGAATGTATATTCACAAAAGTAGGCGTCAATAAGGAACAGTATCCTGCCTGTGTCGGGATGATCGATCAAATAGCCATAGCATGGTACATCGTGAATTACCTCGAAGGGGTTGATCTGGAAATTACCTGTCAAATAACCTTTAAAGGCCATATGGAGCAGTTTCTGTGATGATGGCTTTCGAATATATCCTTCGGTCCGAGGATTTATTGATTGTATCGTTGTGGTTAATCCCAAAAGACTACGTTGGCAGGGGATGTCAGGAATCACTCTGAAACATTTTATTACTTTTTTGGGTTGTATGTTGTTGATTTTCCCGCTTGCTCTTGCTCAGCAAGAGGGTATATACAGTGCAACGGAAAGTGAAAAACTTCGTTTGGAAAGGGAGCATGATCTTTTCGGATCACAAGATGTACCTCCGATCATTCGAATTTTTTCGGCAGAACATGGATGGCGGTCAGGCAAGATCGTTGGCGGTGAAGATGCTGATATCGCTGATTTTCCCTGGCAGGTGGCCTTAATGCAAGGTAATACACAGTTCTGTGCCGGAAGCATTATCCATAAGGAGTGGATCCTTACTGCTGCGCACTGTCTTACAGGAGGTTGGAATCCGGATTATATCAGGGCCGGCGTAACCAATAGAACGGATAATACCGGGCAGGATATAGATGTCGATTATTATATCGCACATCCCAACCATCTTGCTGCATCCCCGGAGAATCTTACAGTGGAAGCTTCTGCCATGGGTGCTCTGGAGGTCGCTGTCAACTGGAATAACCCGGGTGAAACCGTGGGTGGTGATACCCTTACCGAACTTGATACAATATCGTTGTTCCGGGAAGGAGAATTAATTCATCAAATAGATAATCCGACCATTGGTGATCATGAAACGTATACTGACACAGAAGTCGCTGAATCAGGAATGTATAGTTATGCCGTTATAGGAGAAAACTCGCATGGCGAAGGGCTTTATGCCTGCGCGTCAGTGTTTGTGGGGGAAGACCTGCCTGGTGCACCCGAAGATCTGGAACTAACAGCGGTTGATAATGAAGGTTTGCTGTCATGGAACGCCCCATCCCAAGGCCTTCACGAAGGCTATTTCGATGACAGTAACCTGACCTATACCATCATTCGTTTCCCGGATGGGAAGGAAGTAGCCGCAAATATATCTGATGAAACATTTATGGATACCATCCTACCTGGTATTGGTAATTATTACTATGAGGTTACCACAAGTGGATACCGAAAGAGGAACAGATAGAGGAAATATATATATATGGTTATATCGACTTCCCTGATGATGGGTTTGAAGATAACAACCAATCCCAGCCGCTTAACATTGATTTGCTACCAGCGGATATTATGACAGTAAACATTGGCGATGGAGGTGAAACGACCGGCCAGCCATTTAGTTTTCTTTATCATAACAGTATCGTGCAGACCCTTTACTTCCCGGAAGAGATAGACCTGCCCGGAAGGACGATCACTGGGTTAACGTATTTCAACGCTTTTGAAGCGGATTTTGACGATAGGGTGATCAAGATATGGTTGGGTGAGACAAATGCGGCGGACTTAAGCGATGGATGGATGGATGGATCCTGAGTCTGTCAGGTGGCTTAACCCGTCAGGTGGCTTGACCTGTCAGGGGGTTTGGCCTGTCACCACAGTTGCAGGCCGGATCTGGACGGCCATAAAGGAATTCTTTACGAGAGCAGATGCACGTTTTTAGCATCCAAAACATGGCTTGATTCTTGTTTATATCAG
>CAYMDX010000254.1:0-2124 GCA_964389125.1 uncultured Bacteroidales bacterium | reverse complement strand
GCCTGGTTGGGCACGCGGTTCCGGAAGGCGTTCTGCAACGGCTGCCTGGCATTGGTGAGGTCTTCCGGGGTGGTTGCCTCTTCGAAGCGGGTCACCTCCATCACAAACACACCGTTATTGCCTTTCACGGGCCCTTTGATCGCTTTGTCATCACGGGCAAACAGGGCACCGATCACCTTCGGCTCGGGACCGACACCCGGTATGTTGCGGTTGGTAAAGGTAAGGTGGGTGGCCTCCTGCACCTCGAGGTCCATCTGCGCGGCGATATCGTCGACAGAAGCGCCGTTCATCAGCTGCGCCATCTCGTCGGCGATCATCTCCTGCTTTTTCTCTTCCATGGCGATGGCCATGATGTTGCCCCTGACCTCATCCAGTGAGGGGGTGCCTTCTTCCTGTTTGTTTATCAGGGACGCCACCACGAAGGTGTCTTCCAGCTCAAAGATCCGGGAAAAGTCGCCGGTATCGGTATCCTCATCGAAGGCCCATTGTACGATCTGGCGCGCCTGGTTGATGCCCGGCAGACGCATGTCCATCTTCCCGACACGTTCGGCCTCACGCACATTCAGGTCGGCTTCTTCGGCGGCGGTGTCAAAGTCTTTTCCTTCGCGCAGCTCGGAGGCGAAGGTGCTGATGCGGCCATATGCGTCCTGATACGTGCGGTTGCCCGGCTCTATAGCACGGACAATCTTGGCTACCTGTACCTTTTCGGAGAGGGGCGATTTGTCGGTCACATGGATCACATGGTACCCGAAATCGGATTCGACGGTCGTAAACTGTCCGACGGGGGTTTCTATGGCTGCCTCATTGAATGCCGGCACCATCTCGCCGTCCTGAAACCAATCGAGGTCGCCCTGTGTCATCTGCGCGCTCTGATCATCCGACTCTTCAACCGCCAGCTGGGGAAAGGCAGCGGGGTTATTGCGCACCACGCCCAGGATGCTGTCGGCTTTGGCTTCAGCCTCTTCAGGCGTACGCATGGTTTGCTCTGTCGCCGCACCTGAACCGCGGTAGGCGATCAGGACGTGGCTGGCCCGCAGGGAATCCGGGCGCATCTGGGTGTCGAGCAGCATGGCTATCTTGAACGCGTTATCTTCTTCATAAGGTCCGAAAATATCACCGACGGATGCGTCAAAAATATCGGGATCTATCTGTGGGGAGAGCGTGCCCTGTTCGTGGTAGGTTGGGTCGAAGCGTTCGTCGGATACCGAATTGACAAAGGGCGGCACGTTTTCGACGTCTCGCAGGTCCTGTTTGAGCGCCTCTATCTCTTCGAGGGTATTTTCACGGTCTTCTTCGGAAGGGAATACCGACAGCGTGGCATATTTAATGTCGCGCAGGGTTTCCGTTTCGAAGCGGTGCTTATGATTTTCATAGACTGTTTCGAGCTCGCTTTCCGAAACCTGCACGTCTTCATCAGGGATGTCGCGGTGTGATTTGAAAGCAAAGCGTATATCGGCCTGGGTGTTCCGGTTACGGTAGTCCATGGCTGCGAGTTGGTCGGGTACCAGGTAGCCCTGGCCGATCAGCTCGTGGTATTTTTGTTCCCGGCGGTCCTTTTTGATAAAATCTTCCAGCTGGAGCCACTGTTGACGTACGGAGGGTTCCAGTCTGTCAAAGTTTTGCAGGAACTCGATCACCTGCTGGGGGTCATACTGTCCGGTGGCCGGGTCGGTAAAACTTTGCATGATGGTGGGATGGGGGTCGCTTCCGTGGATCATGTCATAGAGTTCCTCGGATGATACCTTGATGCCGAGGTCTTCAAATTGTTCCTCCAGGAGGATCTCTTTCACGATCTCATTCCACACCTGCTGGCGAATCTGGAAGGTCTGTTCCGGTCCCGGTCTGCGTTCGCCGGTCTGCTGGGCCCAGTTTTCCATCTGGCGGTTGACGCGCTGTTCAAACTGCTGGTAGGTGATGGAGGTTCCCTCCACCTTTCCGACATCCACACGTTGCTGCCCCACGGGGCCATGCCCGAGGAAGTCGCCCAGCACGAAAGCGGCAAGACCAACGCCGATCACCACGATCAGCAAGCCGGAATAGTTACGTATCTTTCTAATTACAGCCATTGTTCGTTTATTGTTTTAAATTTCAGGGGGCAAAGGTAAGAAAAAATGTTTTGGAAGA
>CAYMDX010000253.1:0-2183 GCA_964389125.1 uncultured Bacteroidales bacterium | reverse complement strand
ATATGACGCGAAGCAAATAGCCAAAATTTTACGAATGAAGAGAACCTTCCAGACATTCATACTGGGCTCATCGGCGGCAATACCTACTGCCCTGAGACATACCACTGCCCAGCTGCTGCAGTACCATAACAAGTATTTTCTGCTTGATTGTGCTGAAGGGACACAGATGCAGCTTCGCCGGCATAAAAAGCCCATGACGAAGATCAACCACATCTTTATTAGTCACATGCATGGCGATCATTTTCTGGGTCTGCCCGGCCTGTTGTTTTCTCTCCACCTGCTGGGCAGGGAAAAGGATCTGCATATCTACGCGCCACCCGGCCTGAAGCAGATCATCGACATCCAATACGAAGTATCCGAACTACAACCATCCTTCCAAATCCATTATCACGAGCTGCACAAAGGCCGTGAAACCATTTACGAAGACGAACACCTGATCATGGAAACCATGGCCATGAACCATCGCCTTCCCACCTTCGGTCTGCTGATACGGGAGAAACCCGGCCAGAAAAACATCAGCAAAAAGAGCATAGCCAGGTACAACATTCCGGTGGAAAAGATACCGGCCATCAAAGAGGGTGACGATTTTGTCACCAATGACAACACCGTCATCCCCAACAAGGATATAACCACAGAACCTCCGGCCCCACGTACTTATGCTTTCTGTTCTGACACAGCTTACACGGAAGACTTTATCGATCAAATCAGTGGTGCAGACCTGCTCTATCATGAAGCCACCTTTATGCATGCGAGTGCCGATATTGCGCGTCGTAAGATGCACAGCACAACCGTTGAGGCAGCTACCCTTGCCCAAAAAGCACATGTTGGAAAGCTGATGATCGGCCATTATTCTGCGAGGTACAAAGAGATGGAGCAATACCTTGATGAGGCAGCAGCGGTTTTTCCGGAAACCATCATGGCCGGGGAAGGAGAAACCATTCCCGTCAAAGCATAACAAACCTGACCTAAAAGAACAACTCCAGGAGGGTGTCCGACAATGACCTTATATGACCGGGCAGAATGCCATGACGTTTCAACAGATCCAATAAAACAGCGGGTTCATGTTGATTACCAGGCAAGTCTTTCTCCAGGGATTTCCAGTTATATGGAACAGAACCGGCCATCAGCGAAGCATGCCGGATAATGCCATCCTTAACCTGCAACTCACAAACCATTTCCATTCCGTCAACTTGCGTCCGGCCTTTGAACGAATAAGCAGGACTGTACCCGTAATTCCATTCCCACCGGGTATATTTACGCGCCATCAGTGTTTGCACTTCGGGTATAGTGGAGGGATCGAGGGTTGTTTCATCCACCGGGGAAAACCTCTCTTTTAGAAAAGTCTTCAACAGATCTGCAAAATGGTCGAATGAAGGCGGTGCTGACATACAGTCGCTGATATTGGCCACTTTGCTCCTTACCGATGATACACCCTTGTCGGTGTAGCGATCAGGAAGCACACGAATAGCTTCATGAAGCGCCGTCAGATCGGCATCATATAACAGCGTGCCATGGTGAAGCACTTTCCTTTTGTAGACATGCTCAGCATTCCCCGATATTTTAAGGCCATGTACACGAATATCATTTTTCCCTTCGAAGCGTGCCGGCACGCCCAGTTCATTCAGGAAATCAACAACCGGAGCGGTGTGTTTACGGAAATTTACCATATTGCCCGTTTCGCCTTCCATGATCATCGTATAGTTCAGGTTGCCGGGACCGTGAAATACCGTCCCGCCACCGGAAAGGCGCCGAATCACCGGAATGCCCATCTTATAAACAAAGGGAAAATTAACTTCCGCCAGCGCATTCTGATGCTTGCCAATCACAACAGAGGGCTCGCCCGACCAAATCATCATGCATTCACCTTCAACATGATGCAGGAGGTATTCCTCCAGCGCAATGTTCAGGGCAGGAGACCTTTCCGAATGGACAAACAGTTTCATGAATGAGGTTCAGACACTATCAGCAATAATTTTTAAGATGCGATCCCCGGTATACATGCCAGGGGCCTTACGCTGTCCGTTTGCGGCGAGCATGGACAAAATCTCAACAAATGTAAGGAATTCCACGTAAAAGAATAACAGCAGAGATTTGCTCCTTGCTTCTGTGAAACAGAGCGAGGGGATTTTTTTATAACTTTGTCTGGTTTTTTAAATCCCTGCATAAATCACCGTGAAACGCCC
>CAYMDX010000252.1:0-2255 GCA_964389125.1 uncultured Bacteroidales bacterium | reverse complement strand
AAAAAAATAACCACGAAGGCACGAAGTGCACAAAGAAAAGACACGAAGATGCGAGAAATCCCGAAGGGATGAAACGATTATAGAAATAAAGCAACAACAAATGACAAAAACCCCGAAGGGGTGACATAAGCGAAGATGCGAGGAAGCGAAGAGGCGAGGATGCGAGGTCGGTAAACAATAAACAGAACGTTGGGATCAGGATTCTTCCTTGATTACCTTTAGCAGTTCGACTCTTTTCTGGCTGACCTGCAGGATTTTTACGATGCAGTTTCCGATAAGGATTTCTTCACCTTTGGCGGGAATGGTTTCCGTGTGGTTCAGGATCAGTCCGCCGAGGGTTTCATACTCTTCCGACTCGGGGAGGTCGAGGTTGTATTTCTCATTCAGATAATCGATTTCGTGGCGGGCGCTGAGGATGTACTCATGCTCATTGACAGACCGTTCGATCAGGTCTTCTACATCATATTCGTCATCGATCTCCCCAAAGATCTCTTCAATAATATCCTCTATGGTGATGATGCCGGCGGTGCCGCCAAACTCATCCAGCACCACCGCCACGCTCTTGCGCTGCTGGATCAGGTTTTTAAGCAGCTTGTTGGCGTGCATGGTTTCCGGCACGAGCAGCACAGGCCGCACGATTTCGCTCAGATCATCAGGCTGTGCGAAAAAGTCAAAGGCATGGACGTAGCCGGTGATATCATCTACCGACTCTTTATAGACCAGCACCTTGGATAACCCGGTTTTGGAAAATATGGCCCGTATGGCAGCTATGCTTTCTTCATGCGACACGGCCACGACCTCGGTGCGTGGCACCATACATTCGCGCAACTTGATTTCGGGAAACTCGATGGCGTTGCGAAACATCTGAAATTCGCGCTGCTGGGGCGTGACCTCCTGGCCTGTCTCACCAAACTCTTTCAGAAAATTATCCATGTCGATGGCATCAAACACCTTTCCGGAGGCCGACACGTCGGTGTTCAGCAGCCGTTTCATGATCAGGTTCGACGTGGCCATGGTGAATGCGATGATGGGATACAATATATAATATATAATGGTAACAGGCAGGGCAAAAATTCCCAGGAACCGGTTGGGGTTGATCCGGAAGAGGGTTTTGGGCAGGAACTCGGCAATAATGAGTATAATGAGTGATGATATGATGGTTTGCATCAGGAACACACTGAACTCCGTGCTTATGGGTGCCGGGAGGATGTTGTAGAGCACCGGCTCCAGCAGGGCGGCAAAAGAGATCCCATACACCACCAGGGCAATGTTGTTCCCGACGAGCATCGTAGAGATAAAGCTTGACTCCGACTGTACGAAACGGGAGAGCAGGCGTGCCGAGAAACCGCCGCTCTGTTTGTCGACCTCTACCTTCAGCTTGTTGGCAGCCACGAAAGCGATTTCCATCCCGGAGAAAAAGGCGGAAAAGAAGAGGCTAAGGAGTATGATGGTCGGGCTGCTCATAGGTATGGTTTTACAATGCGCTTATTTCCTGGTCATCCATATCCATGTTTCTTAAACCCTCTTCTGCTTCAGCCTCACCGGCCTCTTCAACCGCTTCCATTTCTTCTTCTGTCGCGCCTGTCTCTTCCCCTTCGCCGGTACGTACCTGAAAGGTGCCATGGGGGTCGAGGATGCGCCATTTATCAAAGCGCTCATCCGCCTCTAAGCCTTCGCCATACAGCACTTCATCGTCGGTGGTGATCTTCACAAATTTTTCCGAAAAAATGGTTTCCTCTTTCTGGTTCCAGGTAAGGTGTTCGGTGTTGAGGCGTTCCCCTTTTTCATTCACGACCACCACGTCATTGCGGGCTTCAATGATCTCACTTTCTTCATGATTGATGGCGTACTTGGCCGACATCCGGGAGGTTTGGTTCTCCAGGGAGTCGTAAAACAGAACATCCAGCCCCTGCGGGAGCTCGAGGTAAGGGTCCTCGTTCTCATAGCGGTCCATCCTGGGTGCCTCCATGATCATCCGGATATTCCCCTCGTCGCTGTAGATGATCTCCACATCGATGGCCGTCTCGATGGGGCCTTCATCCACGTGCGTGACGGCTTCGATACTTTCGAGGTCACTCTGACAAGATAAAAGCATTGCCAGCCCGAACAGGGTGACAATGCTTTTGGTTATGCCTTTTGGCAGCATACTATATATATATGTGTTGTTCTTTGTATTAGCTGTTAGATTTCGCAACCTCGCGTCTTCGCGTCTTCGTGTCTTTTCTTTGTGTTCGTGCCTTCGTGGTTATTTTTTT
>CAYMDX010000251.1:0-2263 GCA_964389125.1 uncultured Bacteroidales bacterium | reverse complement strand
TTGCAAAGGTAAAACAAAGAACACGCAAATTATTTTATAGGTGTAAACTTGTTTTCGTTTCGTTTAAAGTTTATATTTGTGGATTAAACGAATGAATGCTTATTGCATGAAGATAAATGATTATATAAACACTAAAAAAAAGGAGTATTATGTCAGATTATCATGAACCAATAGAAGAACTATCGCAAGAAGCGCGGAATTTTAACCGGGCGTTGCATAGTTTGAAAGAAGAAGTAGAAGCTGTGGCCTGGTATCACCAGCGGGTAGTAACGTGCAATGATGAAGAACTCGCCGATGTTCTGGCACACAATCGTGACGAAGAAATTGAACATGCTGTTATGACCATCGAGTGGTTGCGTCGCAAAATGCCCGGCTGGGATGAAGAGCTGCGCAATTACCTGTTCAAGGAAGGCAGCATTGCCGGCCATGAGGAAGAAGCCACCGGTGATGAGGAACATGACGGCGGTTCTGAAGGTAAAACCGATTCATTGGGTATTGGAAAAATTAAAAAATAGGAGGAAAACATGGATATTTTAAGAAAATCATTGGCTCCCATTTCTGATAAGGCATGGGATGAGATAAATGATACCGCCGTAGACGTATTGACGTCTGTGCTTTCGGCACGTAAGGTGGTGGATGTAGAAGGTCCCAAAGGCTGGGACTACGCCGCACTGTCAACAGGCCGTATAAATGTACCGGATAACCAGAAAGGCAAAGTGAAGTATGGCACCCATGAGGTACTGCCCATGGTGGAGGCCCGTGTACCTTTTAAGTTAAACATCTGGGAGCTGGATAACGTAGCCCGTGGTGCAGAAGACATTGATCTTGATGCACTGGAAGACGCGGCCCGCGAAATCGCCAAATTTGAAGAGAAGGCCATCTATGAGGGTTTCAAAGCCGGTAAGATGGCCGGATTGAAAAACAGCTCTGATTATAATGCCATCAACTTCCCGGATGCGGTAGAAGAAATACTGGATGCTATATCACTTGGCGTATCCAGGATGAAGGCAAACTCTATCGAAGGGCCGTATTCGCTCGTGCTGAACACGGAAAAGTGGCACAAGATCAACTCTTTCATAAGGGGATACCCCCTGCGTAAGCAGCTTGAAAACCTGTTGGGTGGCAACATCATTCTTGCACCCAACGTCAACGAATCTTTCCTGATTTCTGAACGTGGCGGGGACTTCCGGCTTGTGCTCGGTCAGGACCTGTCTATCGGTTATGAGTCGCACAACAACAAGACCGTTGAACTGTACTTTACCGAATCCTTTACCTTCCAGGTCATTGATCCGGCAGCGGTTATTGTGTTGAAGTAATCGGTGTGTTGACGTAACCGGAAAGAAACAGTGTTATTGTTTCATGGCATATAGATTGGTTTCAGGGAGAGTCCCATTGGGGCTCTCCTTTTTTTACCGGTTTTTGAAATAATCCTCCATCACCTCCCTGAACTCTTCCATGGTCATGTCGTAGTTGGGTGTAAGGGACAGCGTTCCGGGAAAGCTCTCCATGTGCATCGTGCTGGTGGGGAAAGCGAAGCGTACGCCAAGCTTCTCGGCAAGACGTACAATCTCAACAAGCACTTCATGCCGGGCTTGCAGCTCTTCTTGCCAGGTGGGGACGGCAAAGAAAATGTAAAACATTATTTTTAATGAAAAGTCGCCCATCTCATTAAATTTTACAATATAGAAGTCCTTTCGCGTCCGGGGGTGCGTTTCCACAATTTTTTGCAATCCTTCCACAAACACCTCTATGAGGTCGGGCGGGGTATCGTACGTGATGGCGATGTGCATCGAAAAGCGCCGGTATTTTCTCAGTCCGTGGTTGTCAATCGTTGAGTCGGCCAGCTTGGCGTTGGGCACGTAAATGAGTGAATTGCGGAATGTTCGTACACGTGTTGAACGAAAGCTGACCTCTTCAACTGAGCCGTCAACATCGCCGCTGGTGATCCAGTGTCCTACCGTAAAAGGTTTATCGATAAAGATCATCAACGAGCCAAACAGGTTTTTCAATGTATCCTGTGCGGCCAGGGCAATGGCGAGTCCGCCGATGGAGATCCCTGCCACGAGAGCTGTGATGTTGACACCCACTGTCTGCAAGATGACCAGCCCGCCGATGATGACCACAAAGACCCGCATCATTTTCCGGACCAGCGGCACCACATGGTTGTCGAGACTGCTTTCGCTTTTGCCGGCCATCTTTTCCAGGTACAGGGAAAACACATTCACCAGCTTATAGAACATCCTGGTGGCAAAAAATGGAATGA
>CAYMDX010000250.1:0-2278 GCA_964389125.1 uncultured Bacteroidales bacterium | reverse complement strand
TTCACCGTTTACTGTTCACCGTTTACTGTTCCCGAATAATCGGAATCATAGAATGTGTTTTTCATAATTATTCATGTTTGTGACAGATATATAATTATCAAAATTGTTGTACAACTGAAAGTTGCAGGCGATGTTCACGGGTTTTTGCACCTGGACGGGCCGAGCCATACCGGTAATCCGAAAATGTATAGCCAAAACGGACATCCATATTTTTTCGCACCTCAAAATCGGTTTTGACGTTGAGGCGCCAACGGTAGTCGGTAGTGAACGCTCCCCTGCTGATACCCGAATGGGCCAGCATCACCGAGGGTCTGAGCCGGTCATCCAAAAAGCTGTAGCGGGCATTGATCCCCACATGATAGAGGGTCATATCCATCACCGGGGTTTCGTTGCTCAGGTACATGCCCATTAGTCCGGTGTTCAGAGGGATGTTGTTAAAAACTATATTATAGTTCAGGTTAATGCTTGATGACTGCGTAGTCACGAAATCCCCGGTAAAAACGTTATATTCATCAAAAAGCTGCATCCCGGCTGTAACATTGATGATATGGTTTAACTCATCACGGTTGAGTTGTAGCGAAGGTGACAGGGAGACATTATTTTGTACCATCTCCACGCGTAGTGTATCAAAAACGACGTTGTTACGAAAGCCAAAG
The DNA here is from genome assembly GCA_964389125.1 of uncultured Bacteroidales bacterium. Lineage (GTDB taxonomy): Bacteria > Bacteroidota > Bacteroidia > Bacteroidales > UBA7960 > PUPG01. The sequence goes on along the minus strand of CAYMDX010000250.1, from coordinate 1,622 downwards.
TTGGCGTAATTAGTATTTATACTGAGGTTTTCGCTTACCTGGGTATAAAGGTTTACATTGGCGATGAACCGCCGGGTAGATTCAGCCGTGGTATTCTGGAGGTTATTTTCGCGGATACCGGCGGTACCGTTCAACATGATCTTATTATCAAGAAACTGAACGTTGGTATTCAGGTTATAATCAATAAGATCGCGTTCCATGGTACGATAGCCGGCAGCCTCAAAGCCAGGTCCGATATAGCGCACTTCTGCGCCAAGGCCGGCACGGTCCGACTGCCATTCCAGGGATGTAATATTCGAAAAATCCGTATTCGTGGAACCGTTTACTGAAAGAAGGTTTTCGGCGTTCTCCGTCACAACATTCTCATAAGGCAATGGCGGACCATTAAGGTTATGAGTGTACACGGAGCCCGCCGTCTCTGTTGAAAACAGGACGGTTTCAGAAAACTGAATCTGCAGAAGCGGGGAAACCGTTAACCCTTCATGCGGAAACAGGCCGATAGGGGATGCATCGACTGAAGATATATCATCCTGACGATGAACAACATGCAGGGCAACCATCGTACCGTCCTGACGGCCTATACCGATCCGGGAAGCCAGGATGCGTTGCTCCCAGGCACCGGCGATATTTTCGGCAGGATTGGTATTTACCGCCAATTGCGACTTTCCATAGTGGGCTGAAAAAAGGAACCTGCCCGGGTTGATTTCAACACCCGCGCCAAAGATGGGCATATCCCCGGTTGTCAGCTCCGAGAACGCCGGTGACTGTGTTCCAAAAAAGCCCTGTGCCCATTTATAGGAAGGGGAAAAATGAATATTGTTGCGTGGATTCTGAACATAATCAATAAACCGTTCTTCGGGCAGCGATGGCAGATGATAAGACCTGCTCTGGTTGGAAATATTGATCCCGAAGGGCATACTGAAATGCTCGCCGGCCGTGATGGTGGCATTGGCAGCAAACCGTCCGAGGTCAGATGGGTGTCGTGGCCTGAATGTCTCATACTGTGTGACGGAATAATTATACATGTCATAATATATTCCGAAGCTTCCGTGTATCCCAAAGGGGCTGGATGCCAGGGATAAAAATGGAAACAGGCAAAAAACACTTAATACGATGCGACTGTACATATAGATTCTTTTGTTTATTGTCGGATATCTGAGCTGCAAACTGAAGGAACACACATTCCTTTTCGTAAAATGGCTATTTGGAGGGTGTGTGTCTTATAAAAAATGAATTATAGAAATGACAAAACACATCTATTTATCTGTTTTAATCGCTCGTTTAACCCTTGTTTATAATAATTGGTTCCTATTTTTTTTAAACTGGATTCTATCAGTGAGAAACCTAAAAAGTTTGAGCTTGTTTTTATTTAGACCAATTAAAGTTAAAATAATAAACCATCAAAGGCAAGGAAGGTTCAAAAAAAATTCATTTTTTTTAAAACCTTGAAAATTCCGCATGCAGAATCGGGGTAATTCATTGTGCTTAGCAGACAAATAGGGTTCCAGACTCAGACGACCTCTGATCATTCTCCGCTCAGCTCCCAGATCCCACTTCGCATCCTCGTGTTTTCTCGCCCTCACGCCCTCTCGCTCTCACCCCCTCGCGTCTTTTCTTATGTC
>CAYMDX010000249.1:0-2292 GCA_964389125.1 uncultured Bacteroidales bacterium | reverse complement strand
AATTTCAGTTTTTTTCCACCGAACCATGCCAGGAAAAAGATGAAATAGGTCTGAATCACCAGCGGCACTGCGGCCATCAGGATGATCAGCGGGTTGTTCAGAATGTTCTGCCCCTGGAAGGCAAACAAAAGCACCAGGGTCACAAGCAAGGCTACGATGCTGATGGGTTTTAACCGTGGCAGGAAGGATTTCCTGAACCACTCTTCCCCTCTTGCACGTATCAGGATACGCTGGGTGATCACTCCTGCAACCAGCGGTATCACTACAAAAATTCCAATACTGGCAGCCAGGGTATCAAAAGGAATACTTACATTGGTGATGCCCAGCAACAAGCCAACTATTGGAATAAACGCTACCAAAACGACCAGGTCGTTGATCGATACCTGCACGAGCGTGTAATTGGGATCGCCGTCCGTGAGGTACGACCACACGAACACCATCGCCGTACAGGGAGCCGCACCCAGAATGATGGCACCGGCAATATACTCACCCGCCAGGGCCGGATCAATCCATGCAGAATAGATATTGGCAAAAAATATCCAGGCAAAGAAAGCCATGGTAAAAGGCTTGATGGCCCAGTTGATGATAAGGGTCCACACCACGCCTTTTGGTTTCTTCCCGATCTTTTTAATGCTGGAAAAATCCACCTGCAACATCATGGGATAAATCATCATCCAGATCAGGATGGCCACAGGTATATTTACCCGGGCAATTTCAAGTCCACTTATAACTTCTATGCTATCTCCGGCAAAATGACCGATACCAATACCCGCCAGGATGCCCAAAGCTACCCATACCGAGAGATATTTATCAAAAAAACTGATTGTCTTTTTCTTGACCATTGATTCAATTTTTAGTGTTAATGATTATATTTTTAGGGTTAATGATTAAATTTTAAAACCGTTATTTCCTGGGCTTTGGGACCAACAACACGTTCGAATCAGAGTGTCTGGCAACCTGATAGCTCGTACCACCCAAAAACACCCTGGATATAAAGCCCCTACCCTGACTTCCCATCACGGTAAGACATACTTCATTCTTCTCAACAAAATCCAAAATTTTCTCTGTCGGTTTACCATAATCCAACTCAATATCTATCCGGGTTTCCGGATGAGCCTGTTGAAAGTCATTTTTTAATCGTTCAAGTCTTTCCGCATCAATACGATTAAATTCTTCCAACTTATCCTCCAGATGGTCTTTGATCCGCACTTCGTCCTGAATATGCATTAAGGTGAGTCTTGGCAGTTTAACTTCCCTGTTCTTAAGCCATTGGTAAGCGTGCTCAACAGATTCTGAAAAATCAGTTGGCAGGAGTACGTGGTTGGCAAAGTTATTGCAATACAATTCACATTCTTCTCCATCCTTGGTCTCAATGCCTTTCATTACAACAAGCAGTACGGGGTATTTCATATTCAGGATTATTTCAGAAGCCGTACTGCCTATCACAGCTTTGGTCAGCGAAACACCATGTGTTCCCACAATAACCATAGCCAAATCCGGATCTTCTGCCAGGTTCTCCAGTTCATCTTTTGCCAGACCCGGTTTTACCATTGAGTCGACGTCAAACCCATGCTCCTCAAGACGTTTTTTTTGCTCCTCCAATTTTTCATCCACGCCTTGTCGCATAATGTCTTCAAAAGCCTGGATATGTTTTAAGCCCAAGGCGTGCAAAAGAGTAATTCTTTTTATACCCAGGTCCTTGTACTCGTAGGCACAATCTATCAGCTTGTCAGAAGCCTTTGACAGATCTGTGCTTAAAATTGCATGTGTTTTCATAGTAAATTCTCCTTTTATTTAGGGTTTTTCTGCATTTACGGTAATACTTACCACCGGATAACCATCTTTTCGATACGCTTCAATTTCTTTTTGGTCTAAATACTGACCCAGGATGTTATCCGGAATAACAACCTGCTTTTCTTTCATTATCTGAATGTTTTCAAACCCCTTGTTTTTCATCGCATCCAGGTAGTCTGACTTCTGTATTGCACCAGAAACACAACCTGCATACATTTCGGCAGCATATTTTATTTTTTCCGGAAGTGGCCTGGTTAAAACAATATCTGATACAGAAAGATGTCCCCCTGACTTCAATACCCGCATGATCTCCTCAAAAGCCCGATGCTTGTCCGGAACCAGGTTGAGTACACAATTGGAAATGATCACATCAAATTGATTATTCTCAAAAGGCATTTCTTCAATATCGCCAGGCACAAAATCCACATTGGTGAACCCGAGCTTATCGGCATTCCTGCGGGCCTTTTCCAACATCTCATCAGAGAAATCCAGGCCGGT
>CAYMDX010000248.1:0-2292 GCA_964389125.1 uncultured Bacteroidales bacterium | reverse complement strand
GCTTCCAGCTTCGAGCTTCCAGCTTCTTTCACCGTTCACCGTTTGTTTAGTAAAGCAGGTCATCATAGGGATACCGTTGTTTGTGAATCCGTACCACCTTGTCATACAACATGTTGCGGAAGGATTCGATGTTGTCCTTGTGTTTGGCTGAGATGAAGATGCAGGGGGTGTTTTCATGGGCCATCCAGGTTTCCTTCATCTCATCCAGACTAATATTTTCGCGGGTACGGGGAGTCAGGTCGTCGTCTTCTTTTTCCACAAACGTATATTGATCCATCTTATTGAACACCATGATGGTCTCTTTCTCTTCCTCCCCGGTGATTTCCCGGAGGGTTTCCTTCACCACGCGGATCTGCTCTTCAAAATTGGGATGTGAGATATCCACCACGTGCAGAAGGACATCCGATTCACGCACCTCATCCAGTGTCGACTTAAATGATTCGATCAGGTGGTGTGGCAGCTTCCGGATGAAGCCGACGGTGTCAGACAGCAGGAAGGGCAGGTTCCCGATGACCACTTTGCGGACGGTGGTGTCGAGTGTGGCGAACAGCTTATCTTCGGCAAAGACATCGGTTTTGCTCAGCATGTTCATGATGGTAGACTTGCCTGCGTTGGTATAGCCTACCAGGGCTACCCTGACCAGCTTGCCGCGATTGGAACGTTGTGTGGCCTTTTGTTTGTCGATCTGTTGCAGCTTCTTTTTGAGCAGGGCGATCTTGTCGCGCACGATCCGGCGGTCGGTCTCAATTTCTTTCTCGCCGGGCCCTTTGGTGCCGATACCCCCTTTCTGTCGTTCCAGGTGGGTCCACATCCCGGTCAGTCGCGGCAGGATGTACTGGTATTGGGCCAGCTCCACCTGCGTCCTCGCGTGGGCGGTGCGGGCACGCATGGCAAAGATGTCGAGGATAAGGTTGCTGCGGTCGATCACACGTACCTTCATCATCTTTTCGAGGTTGCGGTGCTGCGACGGAGTCAGCTCATCATCGAAAACGAGCAGATTGGCATTATGCGCTTCCAGGTAATCCTGGATTTCTTTGAGCTTGCCCCGCCCCAGGAAAGTCGCCGGATCGGGTTTGCTGATTTTCTGTTTGAAGCGCGTGAGAACCTCTCCCCCGGCCGTGTTTACCAGGAAAGCCAGCTCGTCGAGGTATTCGTCCACCTGCTCTTCGGTCTCTCCCTGTTTGATGGCCCCTGTCAGGACAGCCACTTCCTTCTCCCGGCGTTGTCTCTCTATGTTTGTTGGCATGCCGTTCGTTAACTTCTTACTATAAAGGCTTAAATCCGATAATTTCCCGCACCTCGCGAACCGTTTTGCGGGCACTCTCCCTGGCTTTTTCCGCGCCCATCCTGGCTACCTTGTCGAGATAGTCCTTGTCGGCCGCGATTTCCCCGATCTTTTCCCGCAAAGGGGAGGTAAACCGGATCATGTCCTCTGCCAGCTGTTTTTTCATGTCGCCATAGCGGATGGTGGCCTGCTGAAAGGTTTCCATGAAGTGGTCGACCGTGTCGGGCGTGCTCACCACCCGCATGAGGTTGAAGAGGTTTTCTACCGACTGCGTCATCGGGTCGCCGGGTTTTTCAGGTCCGGAATCGGTGGTGGCGCGCATCACTTTTTTGCGGATGACCTTCGGGTCGTCGGCCAGGAAAATGGCATTGCCCTCCGATTCCGACTTACCCATCTTGGTGCTGCCGTCGAGGCCGGGGATCTTCACCAGCTCGTTGTCGAAGTTGTATGCCGATGGCGGCGGGAAATAATCCACCTTGTAGAGCCTGTTGAATCGGTTGGCAAAGGTACGTGCCATCTCCAGGTGTTGTTCCTGGTCTTTACCGACGGGCACTTTGGAGGCTTTGTGTATGATGATGTCGGCTGCCATAAGCACCGGATAGGTCAGCAAGCCGGCATTGACGTTGTCGGGTTGTACGCGGGCCTTGTCTTTGAACGAGGTACAACGCTCGAGTTCCCCTTTATAGGCATTCATATTGAGAAGGAGATACAGCTCGGCCACCTCGGGCACGTCGCTCTGGATATACAGGGTTGCCACCTCCGGGTCGATGCCGGCGGCCAGGTACTCGACAAGCACCTGTTGTACATGCCGGTTCAGATCGTCGGGTGTGGGGTGGGTTGTCAATGAATGATAGTCGGCGATAAAGAAATAACACTGGTGTTGGTGCTGCATCTGCACGAAGTTCTTGATGGCACCGAAATAGTTTCCCAAATGCAGGTTTCCGGTCGAGCGGATACCACTTACTACTGTTTCCATACCGCAAAAGTAATATTTATTTTGCTGAAAA
>CAYMDX010000247.1:0-2323 GCA_964389125.1 uncultured Bacteroidales bacterium | reverse complement strand
CCATCTGGTGATGAACTGCTCAATTTATGAATGATGTCATGATGTTTTGGGAATTGCGCCAATAATTCCTGTGTGCCCAGCAATCTGAAATCTGCAAAATCAAATCCCGGAGAAGCGATACAGGATACCAGCGTGTAGCTGTCTTCTGCCTCCACCGTGGCACCGAAAATGTCGCCGGCCCGGACCAGTTGCTGGGGATGTTGTTGCTGACCATCGGAGGGGCCTAACGACAATGTTTTGTATCCATCCGCATTTAAGATATGAATGGTTAGCGGGCTGCCTTCGTGAAACAGCCATATCTCATCACTCCTGAGCTGATGAAAGCGGGAATGATTGCCAGAAGTCAGCAGGAAATAGATGGCGGTGCTAAGGCTCCTCTCACCACGGTCCGTGACAATCTTTCCCGGATTTTTATATGTTTCGGAATAATAACCACCCTCGGGGTGCGCCTGCAGATTCAACGTCTGAATAAGGTCATCAATCCTGTTGGCCATAGTGAATCATTTCATCAAAACAAAAATAGATTTTTTTCAGTAAGCCTGCGCTCCAATGAGATAAAGGCTATGTATTCGTCATGCTGTTTTATAAAACACGCCCCTGTCGCGTTTGATGGCGGTGATTTTCTCTTCGGCCTCCATGATATCAAGGTATTTGTTCACCTCATTCAGATGCAGTCCCAGAATCGACGACAGATCCTCGACCGTACAGGGTCGTCTGGCAATGGTTTCCAGGATGGCCGTTTCTTTATCGCTGCGATAGGACCGGATATGCTGTCTCTTCGCTTTGGCCGCAATGATCTCGGTATTTTCCAAACCCCATAGGTCGGCAACCCTTTGCAGCTCGGTTCTGGTGGCTCCCCGCAGGTTATCTTCCGTGCCGGGCCTGTCCAGGGTGTTCAGCTGAACGGAGTCGGGCCTGATCTTCAGGATAGCTTCTTTCAGGGCTGTAAGATCGCTGATACTGTCATTATAACCCGGTAATATCAGTACCTCAAGCCATATCAGGCCGGTAAACGCTTTCCGAAAATCTATCAGTCCCTGTATATACTGATCCACATGCAGGGAGGAGGCCGGGCGGTTAATTTTCTTAAATGTCTCTTCAGTAGCGGCATCCAGGGAAGGCATGACCAGGTCTGCATCCATCAGCAATGACCTCACTTCCGGGTCATGAAATAGGGTGCCGTTGGTTAATACGGCTACCGGGATATCCGGTTTGTGGTTTTTGATAAACTGCAGGACATCTCCAAAGCGGCTGTTCAATAGTGGTTCGCCTGAACCGGAGAAGGTAATATAGTCCGGATCCGGGTAATTATCAAAATAGTGGAGCAGCTCTTCTGTGACCTTATCATAGGGAATGTATTCCTTCCTTTCTGTAGTTAGTTTGGTCGTTTTTCCGACCTCACAGTAAACACAATCAAGGGAACACACTTTTTTGGGTACCAGGTCCACGCCAAGCGACATGCCAAGGCGTCTGGAAGGGACCGGACCGAATAGATAATTATACATATTTTGCCTTTCAATAGTCAACCAATTAGACAAAATTACACAAATAATCACTATGCAGATGCTTGAAAAAACCCGGAAGAGCTTGACAGTTGTTTAATTTTATGGCATTTTTCGCGATAAATACGGCCGGAATATATATATTTGTGAGAACAGGAAGCTTGCGGTCGGGGAAGAATCTGTCATGTATAATATCGTCTTTTTATGAAAGTCAATGACAACAAGGAAACCATTTGTGCGCCTGCAACAGCGCCGGGCAATGCAGCTATTGCCGTGGTTCGACTGTCCGGCGATGATGCCCTACGCATCGCCGGCGAAATATTTAAGCCGGCCAGCGCCCGGCAGGAAGTGGCAAAAGCACCTTCTCACAAGATGTTGTATGGTGATGTGCTGGATGGTGAGCGGCCGCTGGATGAGGTGTTATTGACCAAATTTGTGGCACCCCACAGCTATACCGGGGAGGATATGGTAGAGGTTTCCTGCCATGGGTCGCCTTACATACAGCAACAGATCCTGCGGGTGATGATGGAGCACGGAGCCCGTATGGCGCGTGCCGGGGAGTTTACCCAAAGGGCATTCCTGAATGGCCGGATGGACCTGTCGCAGGCCGAAGCCGTCGCCGACCTGATCGCCTCCAACTCAGAAGCCTCGCGACAGATCGCTTTTCAGCAGATGCGCGGCCATTTTTCCAGACGCATCACGGAGCTGCGGCAAAAGCTGGTGGAATTTGCATCCCTGGTAGAGCTTGAGCTGGACTTCAGTGAAGAAGATGTGGAGTTCGCCGACCGCAAAGACCTTATGGAGCTGCTGGACAGCGTTGA
>CAYMDX010000246.1:0-2332 GCA_964389125.1 uncultured Bacteroidales bacterium | reverse complement strand
ATATGGGTATCATAAAATGATGGATCACCCGGGAGCCACGACTATGTTGTCTGAAAAAAAGGTGGCTAAATCATGTCCATCTCCAGGCGCAGGTTTTCGATAATGAATTGTTGCCTGTCGGGGGTGTTTTTGCCCATGTAGAAGCTTAACATCTCGTTCAGACTAAGGTCTTTGCGCAGAATGACCGGATCAAGGCGGATATTTGACCCGATAAAACGACTGAACTCATCCGGAGATATCTCACCAAGGCCTTTAAAGCGGGTTACCTCGGGTGAAGCACCCAGCGATTTTACCGCCTGATCTTTTTCCTGGTCGGAATAACAATACAGGGTCTTCTTTTTGTTTCGCACCCGGAATAGTGGGGTTTGAAGGATATAAAGATGGCCGTTTTTAACCAGATCCGGGAAAAACTGTAAGAAGAAGGTCAACAGCAACAACCGGATGTGCATACCATCCACATCGGCGTCGGTGGCGATAACCACATTGTTGTAGCGCAGGTTTTCAATGCCGTCTTCAATGTTTAAAGCCGCCTGCAGCAGGTTGAACTCTTCATTCTCGTACACAATCTTTTTTGATAAGCCATAGCTGTTAAGGGGTTTTCCTTTCAGGCTAAAAACCGCCTGGGTGTTGGCGTCCCGGGCCTTGGTAATTGAACCGCTGGCTGAATCGCCTTCCGTGATAAACAAGGTTGTCTCAAGCCGGCTGGGGTTGTTGTCGTTATAATGGATGCGACAGTCGCGCAATTTTTTGTTGTGCAGACTGGCTTTTTTTACCCGTTCTTTGGCCAGCTTTTTGATGCCTGCCATGTCTTTCCTGTCTTTTTCGGATTGCAGGATTTTTTTCAACAAGGCATCAGCCACCTCCGGATTCATGTGAAGGTAGTTGTCCAACCGCCGCTTCAGGATGTCGGCAATATAATTACGAATGGTAGCGCCGCCGGGTTCCATATGCTGAGAACCAAGCTTCGTCTTCGTCTGTGATTCGAACACCGGTTCCTGTACCTTGATGCTCAGCGCGACCATCAGCGAAGTTTTGATATCATTCGCATCAAAATCTTTTTTATAAAACTCCCTGATGGTTTTGTTGAGGCTTTCCCGGAAGGCTGCCTGGTGCGTGCCGCCCTGGGTGGTATGTTGTCCGTTCACAAAAGAATAATATTCTTCACTGTATTGACTGGTGCTGTGTGTGAAGGCAAACTCGAGTTCTCCTTCATGAATGTGAATAACCGGATAACAAATGGGGGTGTCTATGGACCTGTTTAACAGGTCGAGCAGGCCATTTTTGGAATGAAGCCGCTTACCGTTAAAGATAATGGTAAGGCCACGGTTAAGGAATACATAATTCCATAACAGCTCCTCAATGTACTCTTCGATAAACCTGAATTTGCCAAATATGGTTTCATCCGGCTCAAATGTAACGATCGTCCCGGTACGATCACTGCTTGCATTGATTTCGTGGTCCTCTGTAAGTGATCCTGTTTGAAAATCAGCGGCTTTGGCTTGTCCTTCACGTATTGATTCTATTCTAAAAGATTGGGAGAGGGCGTTTACCGCCTTGGTGCCCACGCCGTTCAACCCGACTGTTTTCTTAAATACTTTGCTGTCATACTTGGCGCCGGTGTTAATACGGGAGGCGCAGTCCACCACCTTGCCGAGCGGAATTCCGCGCCCATAATCACGAACAGTAACCTGTCGCTCATTGATGGAGACTTCGATGGTTTTGCCATACCCCATAACAAACTCGTCAATGGCATTGTCAATCACTTCTTTGATCAACACATAAATGCCATCATCCTGGGAGGCGCCGTCGCCCAGCTTGCCGATATACATGCCCGGACGCATCCGTATGTGCTCTTTCCAGTCGAGGGTGCGTATGGTGTCTTCAGAGTACTTTTCTATCATTGTTGTGCTTGCAGTTTACCTGCAAAGATACAAATATTGCCTGCACCTGTTAGCGGTAAACCGTTTGTTCATAAAATTTGCCGTCTAATCCCAAAAATCGACCTAACCCTGAATGGTAAGGAAGATTGTTTGTATTTGACCGGCGACTGTTGTATATTTGAGTATAAAGGCAGTGTCATGATCTCAGAAGAGAATAACCATAATGAAGTAAACGACAACCTCGGACAATATGGGAAACCAGTTAGTTTTGAGGAAGTTCGCAAAAGGAATTCCACGCAAAACAACTATTTCACAATGGCTGTAAACAGGCCAGGTCCTGTTTTTACCGTTGACTGCCGTAAGAATCAGTATGTGGCCGGACTTGGCCGGCCACACATTTCAAAAAAGAGCCAGCGGTAGCCGCAGCACTTGGGCTGCGGGAGGTCGCCTTC
>CAYMDX010000245.1:0-2398 GCA_964389125.1 uncultured Bacteroidales bacterium | reverse complement strand
GTAAACAGTTAACGGTAAACGGTGAACGTTAACGGAGCTGAGGGATGAGATCTGAGAGAAGAGTAGGGGAGGAGCTTACAGCAGAACACAGAACAAAGAACAAAGAACACCGAACTACACTTTTACAGTGATTTAACAAAACATACACTGAAGGCGCGTTAGCGTTTAAAACCAAAAACAAAAACCTTATGCAATACGAAGAAAAATATTACAGTCACGATATTGATTTGAAGCACCCGAAACAGCCGTATGACAGGAAGTTTTTCGAGCAGCTGCCAAAGACAGACCTGCATGTGCACCTTGACGGCTCCCTGCGGCCTGAAACCATCCTTGATCTGGCCGAGAAGAACGGTATTGACATTGGGGTGGATACCACCGATAAGCTGATCAAAAAGCTCAAACCCGGCAAGACACATGCTTCGCTGGACGAATACCTGAAAGCGTTTGAGCTCACATTGAAGGTGTTACAGACAGAAGATGCCCTTTACCGGGCTGCTTATGAGCTGGTGGAAGACAATGCCAAAGAGAACGTGCAATATTTTGAAGTAAGGTATTCGCCTATCCTGCACACCCAGAAGGGGCTTCCGGTAACGTCTATCCTGGAGTCGGTCATAGAAGGTTTGAAAGACGGAGAACGTGATTTTGGCATCCGGAGTGGTGTGATTGTCTGCGGTATACGCAACATCTCCACCGATGTCAGCATGCAGATGGCCGAGCTGGCGGTTGCCTTCAAAAACCGTGGTGTGGTAGGCTTTGACCTGGCCGGTGCGGAATACAACTATCCTGCCCGGGACCACCTGGAATCTTTCAACCTCATCCTGTCCAACAATATCAATGTGACCATCCACGCCGGTGAGGCCTATGGTCCTGACAGCATTCACCAGGCCCTGCATTATTGCGGTGCCCACCGGGTCGGGCATGGCACCCGGCTCAAAGAGGATGGCGACCTGCTCAACTATGTCAATGATCACCGCATACCACTGGAAGTGTGCCTGTCAAGCAACGTACAAACCCAGGCAGCCAAAACCCTTGAGCGTCACCCGTTCAAGTTTTACCTTGACCTCGGCCTGCGCGTCACCCTGAATACCGACAACCGGTTGGTGACCCATACTACCATGACCGACGAATACCTGCAGACCTATCAAACGTTTAACCTGACACCCCAAAATATTCTGGACCTGGTGATCAATGGGGTAAAATCCGCCTTCATCCCGTTCGAATACAAAAAGTGGTTCCTGCGTGACACCAAAGAGCGGACGATTGAACTGATTAATTCCTATGGTGAGAATGGGGGAGGGCAGTCAGAACAAAAAGAAACATCGTAAAAGACCCTGATCCGGGCAGGTTTACAGGTTCATCCCCTACGGGGAAATCGCTCTAACCGGGCATTGTGTTTTCTGCAATACTATAACCGCTACGCGGTAGAAATCCAGGTTTCAAACAGCCTACGGGGAAATCGCTCTAACCGGGCATTGTGTTTTCTACTGATCCTGTATAAATGTATTGGGCAGTTAAACGATTAAGAAGGCTTAATCGGAACAGCCAGCCTGGGCTCTTCATACCCTTCGGGCATGCCCTCGTATTTCTGAACAAATCCGGGTTTGCCGCAAAACTCAAAGCTGTGGTTCATGTGGTCGCGTTCGTCAAGCATGATGCGCCTGAAAACATCGGCCCAGGTGTCTACATCCGCATACTGTCTGACAAAGTCGTTGTCAACCTTTTGCTCCTCCCATTGGGGGTTATCGGCTACCATACCAGCATACACGCCTTCGGCATGATTCTCAAATTCAGCATTGAACAGGAAAGCCCTTTTCTGGCTAAAGAATGCCATGGTTTTGGCAATGATCACGTACGACAGCACGGCAAAAAAGGTCACAAAGGAACTCAGAAACCAGCGTTCTTTCATGCCATCCTCCTTCATCTTTTCATGTATCACCAACAGATGCGTGTATTCATTATCCTGGGCATCGCGCCCCCAGTCAACCACGTTCTTGACCTCTTTAACCCTTCCCATGTTCCGGAACTTCCTGGTCAGCTTCAAATAGTGCCTGATCTCCCATACCCGGTAGGGGATACTGGCCAGAATTTCCAGGAGCTTGGCCTTGGGCAGGTTGTTTTTCCGGCCGGCAATAAGATCCATCCCGGCAAAAAACAGCTTCGCAATAAAGCTGTATTTATAACGCGGTGTTTCCAGCGTTACCTGGTGTTCTTTTTTTAGGTCGATAGCAGCTGATTTCTCCATGGTGTGATTGGTTATGTTATACGTAGATTTGTTTTACAGGCTAATAGTCAGGTTCATACATGTAAAGGTTTCAGGTACATGCTGTGTTGGACACATGTAAATAAGCAATTGAATACTGCAATAATAAAGAAAATATTCAGCATTAAAAATATGGGA
>CAYMDX010000244.1:0-2439 GCA_964389125.1 uncultured Bacteroidales bacterium | reverse complement strand
TTCGTAAATATTGCTCATTTAATGTCTTTTTGCTCAATTAGTAAATCTTTGACTTTTATATCAAGAATCCTTGCTATCTCATAAAGTAATTTAAGTCTTGGCTGCTGTCGGTTTTAATCATGCCAATACAAACATATTAAATTTTTGGATATAATCGACACAGTGAATGCTTGCATTGCCTATTAAGTCTTATAGGGCAACAAGTAATAAAAAATGTAAAGAAGTGCAAATCCACCTCATGCCACCAATGGTTCCCCATCAAACAACAGCTTCTATCTGCACTTGTGCATTTTTTGTAATTTTAACCTTATGCTACTTTTACAGGGAGTACATCTTGATTTGAATCAGGATAAAAAGAGGCTCTTTGTATGCAAATTGTATGCAAACAAAAAAGAGCTGCAGATTATCTTATCCACAACTCTTTGATTTTCAAGTCGGGGTGAGAAGACTCGAACTTCCGACCCCTTGCACCCCATGCAAGTGCGCTAGCCAACTGCGCCACACCCCGATTTTGACGTGCAAAAATAATATATTCTTTGAAAGATACCAACCATATCCAAGACAATTTCACTTTTCCGCATTCCACAAGTTCTCAGGTATCCCCTTTTCGTAAGCGATCCGGCGGGCAAGCACGAAAAAATAATCTGATAACCGGTTGAAATATTGTTGGATAGGAGAGCTGACGGATTCCTGTTCGGACAGCTGAATGACAACCCTTTCGGCACGACGGCATATACAACGGCACACATGGGCATACGACACAGCAGGATCACCACCCGGAAGAATGAAATTCGTTAAAATGGGTAAGTCAGCATCCATGCGATCAATCTCCTCCTCTAGCAACTGGATATCCGACGCATCCAGCACGGGCAAGGTTTCCGGCTCACAGCCTTTATCACAGGCAAGCCACGACTCAGCGGTAAAAACCTGATCCTGGATTTTTTTTAAAAAAGTTTGATGGTCGCCTTCTATAGACTGATCCCGCAAAAGGCCGATAAAAGCATTGAGCTCGTCGGCTGTCCCGTATGCCTCGATCTTCAAATGGTGTTTGGGGACCCTGCGCCCACCGAGAAGTGATGTCTCCCCCTTATCTCCGGTTTTTGTATATATTTTCCAGTCACTCATAAATTGTACTTTATCTGATTCTCCAAAAGGCTTCTTGTGTGTCGTTCATTTCTTATCGAAACCATCCGGGTTGGATGGATACAAATCATAACAACGTAAAAAAGCGATTCACAAGTTTTTTTCTACCGGAAGGACCTGCTACCGCGTAACATCTTCCAGCGTAACAATTTCTTTATTTGGCTCGTCTGACTCTACCTGCCCGTCGCGCAGCCTGATAATCCGGTGTGCATGTCTGGCTATGTACTCCTCGTGTGTCACGAGGATAATAGTATTTCCGGCAACATGAATATCCTGCAGCAGCGATAAAATCTCGACAGAGGTTTTGGTGTCGAGGTTCCCGGTGGGTTCATCGGCCAGGATAATCGATGGGTTGTTGACCAGGGCGCGTGCCATGGCTACCCGCTGACGCTGTCCGCCTGACAGTTCGTTGGGCTTGTGTTGCACCCGGTCGGAAAGCCCCACCTGATCAAGCACCTTAAGTGCACGTTCCCTGCGGGCATGCTTCCCATGACCGCTATAAATCAGCGGCAGAGTAACATTATCCAGCGCATTGCTGCGCGGTAAAAGGTTAAAGGTCTGAAAAACAAAGCCTATCTCCTTGTTACGGATTTCCGCCAGCTCATTGTCATGCAACTTGCTTACATCTTTGCCATTCAGATAATAGCGGCCCTTTGTAGGCGTATCCAAACATCCGAGGATGTTCATCAGGGTCGACTTACCCGATCCGGAAGGCCCCATTAAAGCCACATATTCATTACGATCAATCGTAAGGGATACGCCACGCAGAGCCCTTACAACCTCAAGGCCTACCCGGTAATGCTTACTGAGGGCATCTATTTGAATAATTGGTTCAGACATAACATTCGTCTATGTGATAAGGAAGCAATATCAATGGCAAAGATATTGAAAATCATCCACGACAGGTGAATTTTGTGCGTGTAAGAAGTCAGGATACAAAACTTTTCCCTGTATGAAATGTTCGATGCTGCCGTATTACTCCTCGTCCCGGACTTTGATTGTACAACCGATAGCCCTGGTGTAGTCCGGGTCCGGCTTGTCACCGGCAAGCAATGCATCGATGGCATTGGCCAAAAATGGTTCCTCCACAGCATCAGCATCGCGATAATTGTCATCGATGGTACCAATATAGGCCACTACGAAATCATCGCCCTCTTTTTCCAGCAGGAACACATGGGGTGTACGTGTAGCCCCATACTGTGGATACACTTCCTGATCGGCATCTACCAGGTAGTCAAACGGGAAGTTCTTTTCTTCAGCCCGCTCAATCATCTTGGTATAGGAATCCCTGGGTTC
>CAYMDX010000243.1:0-2458 GCA_964389125.1 uncultured Bacteroidales bacterium | reverse complement strand
GTCAACATGTCATGGAGTATGGTATGGTATGAATTTTGAATCTTTTTTTGTATATTTGCATAACATTTTCACGGGGCTGATTTGGATTAGACAGCAAGTTGAGTGGAATTGTAAGCATGCCGAGCGTTGTGAAGCTGGCTCGTAAATCCCAATCGCACAGCCTATAAATGGCGACAATCATCGTTACGCAATGGCTGCCTAACAGAAGCTGTTAAGCGCCATTTGTTTCCCGGGAAGCTCTGCCTGACGGCGTCCCGTAGGAAACATCAGAAAATGTCGGGCTAAGCCATGCACCGCCCCGATGCATGGTCGAAAACCTCAGGGGCTCAGGCAAAGGATCGGGCCGTCTTTCCCCAGCCCCTTGCCGAAACCTCAACGAAAGGCTAAGCATGTAGAAAGCATTTTTGCTGCTTGTTTGGACGAGGGTTCAAATCCCTCCAGCTCCACTAAAGCATACCAACACCCTGCAAATCTGGTTATTGCAGGGTGTTGTTTTTGTCTGAAAGTAACCGGAAAAACCCGGTTGCAGAAGATTATCAAGATAGTTGCCTGTAGTTCAGGATGTTTATGCAGCTGGAAGAGGCTATAAAGAAAATACTATAAATGATTGTGATGTGAACTACCTTCAATTATTTCGGGCGAATCCGCGTATCCTGTCGTTTGGCATGATGCTGGTATTTTTCAGCAGTTTCGGCCAAACCTTTGTGGTATCGCTCTATATTTCCGACCTGATGGAGGCCTTTGGCCTTAGCAGCAGCGGTTTCAGCACCCTTTACGCCATTGCCACCCTTACAAGTGCTGCCACACTCATCTATGTAGGCAAAAAAATTGACCAGGTACCCCTCAAACGTTTTGCCCTTTTTGTTATCACGGGCATCATGCTGGCCTGCCTGGTAATGGCAGCCTCCTGGCATCTGGCGGTTTTGTTCCTGGGCATCTATACCATCCGTTTCTTTGGTCAGGGGCTGTTGATGCACACGGCCATGACCACCATGTCCCGGTACTTCGCGCGCGCCCGCGGAAAAGCCCTGAGTATTGCTGCCCTCGGGTTCCCGCTTGGCGAAGCAATATTTCCCGTCCTTGTAGCCAGCAGCATCGGGTTGTTCGGCTGGCGTGAAACACTGGTTTTGAGTGCTGTTATGGTCGGTATTGTACTATTGCCGTTCGCCATTGTTTCGCTCAACCGCATGAAAGGGCTGCAAGTAAATGAAGGAGTGCCGCATAGCAGCGAGCAGTCACCGGAAGAGACAGCCGAAACAGAAAGGTCCTGGAAACAAAAAGAGGTGTTCAAATCACCCTGGTTTTATATCCTGGCTCCCACCGTATTCCTGATCGGCTTTCTGCAGACTGCCCTCTTCTTCTTTCAGACATTCATGGCAGATTACAAAGGCTGGACAACAGAATGGATGGCCGGAAGCATTGCCGCATACGCCGTTTCATCCATTTTCATGTCGATGGTATCCGGACCACTGGTGGATAGATTCTCTGCACGCCGCATCTTTCCATTCATCCTGATACCCCTTGCCATAGGACTAATCGTACTGGCAACGGGTACTCACCCAATATTTGCACCCATTTACTGGCTCCTCGTAGGGTTTACCGGTGGCATGAACTCGCCGGTCACCTCCTCAGTCTATGCCGAATTGTTTGGCACCCGCAGCCTGGGCGCTGTCCGCAGCCTCTTTACATTTGTAATGGTGGTGAGTACTGCATTGGGACCCGTGGTATACAGTTTCTTCCTGGAAAGGGATTTCGGTTTTACCCAGATCCACTATGGGGTGATGGGCATCATCCTGATCAACATGCTGTTTGCCCTGATTGCCATACGCCGGAAACGCGTGTGAGGCTCCGGTATTAATACTTGTTGTAGGTAAACAGTTTATCCGGGTCTTTCCGGATTTTTCTGCGGGTTGTCTCCTTTGCGGGATACCCCAGGGTTATCAGCAGCGGGATACGTCTTTTCTCCGGTATTTGCAGCAGCTCCCGGGCTTTATCCTCATCAAACCATCCGATCATGCAGGTACCCAGGCCCAGATCGGCCGCCTGCAGACAAAGGTGGTCAGCCACAATGCCTATATCCATCAGGTAATAGGGTTTATCCTTGATGTTGCCGCCCACCTTGGAAAGCCAGTTCGGAGGTTCGGCCACCAACGCAATGATAACAGGCGCCTGCGGGGCGAAACGGTTTATAGGTGTAACCGCATTAAAGGTAGTGCGGGCCACCTTATCTTTCAATTCGGGATCTGTCACCACCACAAATCGCCAGGGCTGGGCATTACAGGCTGAAGGAGCCACCCGGCATGACTCCATGATCTGTTCAATCTTCGTCTGCTCGACCGGGTGCGGAGCATATTTCCGCACACTCTCGCGTTGCATAACCAGGCGGGAAAAATCCATAATCGTCTTTTTGTGATAAAGATTAAAGATACATAAAATGTTGTTCCTGTGGGAAAAGAAC
>CAYMDX010000242.1:0-2494 GCA_964389125.1 uncultured Bacteroidales bacterium | reverse complement strand
TTCTAACATCTAACTTCTAACATCTAACTTCTAATTATTTGTATATTCGGGAAAAAAACTGGATGTACCATATTACAAAAGCAAACTTATTATGAAAAAACTACTACTATTCTCGCTCTTCGTTTTGACGGTGATACTTGTTCACGGACAATATGTAACACCGGGCGATGGCGACACCTATTCCATGGATGACCTTGTCAATATCAGTCAGGGTGTGGTAACGATTGAGGATGGCGTTTATACCATTCATGAAGACCTCACTATCGCAGCTACAGATCTGCTCGAGATCGAAGAGGATATAACCATCCTCACAGAATCGGGTAAGCGCATTACTATTTTGGGAGGCCTGTTTGTGGATCCGCCCGGGGAGGTGCTTTTCTCCGCCGTTGACAATGAGAATCATTTTGAGGGCTTCCGTTTTGAAGATGCTACCGGGGAGAATGCGTTCTACAATACGACTGTTGAATATGCGGGTGGTATACAGCTGATTGGAACCGATGTAACCTTTGATAATTGTATCATCCGGTATTTTGACATGTCGAACACGAGTGCTGCCATCAACCTCTCGGGGTCAAATCCTGTTATCAGGCATACGCTATTCCTGGAGAATGCTGGTGCGGCCATTGGTAGTGGTGCCAACACGCAGGCTTCACCGGAGATCATGCAGAATGACTTTATCCGCAACGGCACTGCAAATACAAACCGGCCACAGATCAACATGGGGCCTGGTGGAGCAGACACCCTGCGCATTGTGGGGAATTATATTGAAGGTGAACATACCATGGCCGGTGGAATCGGTCTCAGCAATGTGATGGCGGCAGGGAGCACGATAGCATTGATAAAGGACAACCACATTGTAGACAACCGCTATGGATTGGCTGCCATTGGCAACCAGATCACGGCACTTATTCAGCATAACGAATTGATTGATAACGACATCCAGGGTGATCCCATGCTTGGCGGAAGTGGGTTGAACTTCATAGGCAATACTTCCAATCAGGCATATGTTTATAACAACATCATTACAGGTAACTTATGGGGTATCACCATACAGAATGATGCACAACCCAACCTGGGTGAAGCAGACAGCGAGATCCCGACCGGCTATAATGTTATCGAGAACAACAGCAACAATGATAACATCTATGGCCTTTACAACAACACCCCGAATCCGGTTTTCGCCCAAAACAATTACTGGGGCACCGACGACGAGGACGAAGCGGCTGATTATATTGTGGATGAGGCAGACGATCCCGACCTGGGTGAAGTAACCTATCTGCCCATATGGGTGCCCGATAACCGGATGGAGGAATATGTCCTGGAGGCTGATGATCATGATCATATAGAAGAAGATGTTGCCGGCATCATAGACCAGGAAGCGGGAACGATACATCTGCAGTTACCCGCTGAGGCGGATGTCACGAACCTGATCCCGCTCATCCAGGTTTCAGCCTTTGCCGAAACAGATCCTGAAAGCGGGGAAACCATTGACCTGACAGAGGCTGTTGATTATACGGTAACATCGTTTATCGGGGAGGAGCGTGTATACACGGTGACCGCCGAAACCACTGAGCCTGGTCTGTATACCGTGACATTCAATGCAATGATCCAACTTTCCGGCTTTGATCCGGATGATCATCAGGTATTTATTACCGGAACCATGACAGAATGGACAGAGCCGGGTACCGATCCGGATGTGGTAATGGAAAAGGTAAGTGATGACCCGTTGATTTACGCCAAAACATTTGAGCTGGAAGCAGGCACATATGAATACAAGTATTTTTCCGACCTGATTGGTGAAGGCTGGGATGGCGGTGAATGGCCAGGTGCTCCGAACCGTGAAATAGATGTAACCGAAGACATGACTGTGGAAGATGTGGTGGACGGACATCAGTATAATACGGTTTACTTTGACGTCGTTGACCAGCCTGGTGCAGATATCCCGGATGCGGTAATCACGTTTGACGATGTAACCTATGACCCCGGACACTATGCGATAAACTACGTATCAGAAGGAACGTATGACTACCTGGTTGAGAAAACGGGTTACCATGATGAAGAAGGAGCTGTTGAGGTCACCGCAGATGTTACTGTAGAGGTGGTTCTTACAGCGGATGATGTAGCTATACACACCCAGGATGACAATGAAATTCTTCTGTATCCAAATCCTGCCAGTGACTTTACAGTAATTCATGCTGAGCAAATTGAACGGGAAAACAACATCCGTATATACAGCATCGATGGCACCCTGCTCAGGGAACTGGAGCCAGGCTCAGGCAACACCCGGATATACACAGGAGATCTGCAGCAGGGAATCTATTTTGTTGCGTTTGTCGTGAATAAGCAAAAACAAACAAAAAGGCTGATGATCTCCCGGTGAGCTTAAGCAAGGCAACCTAAAAAGCCCGGTCTGAAGTTGTTCAGACCGGGCTTTTTTTAGTGTGCCGTGCATGGCCTATAACTTGGTGGTGAAAGTCCACTATGGGGGTTTGTA
>CAYMDX010000241.1:0-2506 GCA_964389125.1 uncultured Bacteroidales bacterium | reverse complement strand
CAAAGACAAACAGGGCAACACCAGTGGCGTTGTATTGGTATTCCGGGATGTGACCACGGACTATCTCTTACGTGAAGAACTGAAATCAAGCGAAGAACGACACCGTGCAGTTTTTGAAAATACAGGAACGGCCACTTGTCTTCTGGAAAAAGATGGCACCATCAGCCTGGCCAATAAGAAGTTTTCCGAACTGGCAGGGTATCCCTTAGAGGAGATACAGCACAAAAAAACATGGATGGAGTTTGTGGCACCTGATGATTTAGAACGGATGCAAGAGCAGCATGCATTGCGCAGAAAAAACAGGGAGCAGGCACTCAGAGAATACGAATTCAAGTTTATACGTGCTGACAAAGCGGTTAGGCATATTCATTTGTCAATCGACGTGATAGCTAGTACAGATCAAAGTGTGGCATCCTTGTCAGATGTGACCGAGAAAAAAGTGTCAGAACAACGATTGCAGGAAAGCGAAAAACGTTTCCAGAGAATGCTTTCCCTGATACCGGATATGATCTCCATTCATGACCCGGATATGAATATCTTATATAGCAACTGGAACGGTTTCGCTGCAGTGGAAAAAGACAAAAGGAAACTGCATACAAAGTGTTACAAAACCTATCGGGGACTTGATAAAATATGTCCTGACTGCCATGCAAAAGAGGTGTTCACTACAAAAAAAACATATCAATCTGAAGTCGGGCTCCCCGACGGTAGTTGGGTTGACCTGCGTGTAATCCCTATCCTGGATAAAGACGGTGAAGTTGAGCTTTTCGTTGAATGGGTCAGGGATATAACAGAAGAAAAAGAAACAGAAAAAACCAAGCAGGTATTGTACCAGGTTGCCAATGACATATTGTACAATTTTGAGCTGTCTGATCTGATCAAAGCCATCGAAAAGCAACTCTCCAAACTTGTTGACACTACCAATTTTTATGTGGCCCTTTATGATTCGAAGAACGGGATGTTTTCAGCGCCATTTGAAAAAGACCAAAAAGACAATATTGAGACCTGGGAGGCAAAAGGATCCGCCACCGGACTCGTGATCGACAGAAAACAATCAGTATTATTAAAAAAACAGGATGTGTGGCGTCTTATTGAGTCCGGAGAAATTGCCCAAACCGGAACCATGTGTGAGTCCTGGTTGGGTGTGCCCATCCTGAGCGGAGATGCTATTTCGGGTGTGATTGTTATTCAAAGCTACGAAAATAAAGAAGCTTTTAACGATAACACCATAAAGATCGTGGAATATGTATCAAACCAGATCAGCCTGGCACTTGAACGCACCCGGATATTTGAAGATTTGTTACATGCCAAAAACAAGGCCGAAGAGAGCGACCGGCTAAAGTCAGCCTTCCTTGCCAACATGAGCCATGAAATACGCACCCCCATGAATGGGATCATGGGCTTTGCCGAATTGTTAGAAAACCCCCAACTGTCTCATGACCAACAACAGGATTACATCGGGATCATTAAGAAAAGCGGTGTAAGAATGCTCAACATTATTAATAATATTGTGGATGTTGCCAGAATTGAAGCAGGTATCATGGATATTGATCTTGTTGAATCAAACATTAATGAACAGTTGGAATATATTTACAGCTTCTTTAAACCACAGGTGGAAGCCAAAGGGTTACAGCTTAACCTTATAACAACATTGCCGGATAAGTGGCCAAACACAATAACTGACCGGGAAAAGCTCATTGCCATCCTGACCAACCTGGTCAAAAATGCGCTTAAGTATACCAACAAAGGAAGTATTGATTTCGGCTGCACCAAAAAGGGATCACACCTCGAATTTTTCGTGCGTGACTCGGGCATAGGCATCCCAAAGGATCGACAGCAGGCTGTTTTTGAACGCTTTGTTCAGGCCGACATTGAAGACAAGGAGGCCTACCAGGGTGCGGGACTCGGATTGTCCATTTCGAGTGCCTATGTGGGAATGCTTGGGGGACAAATATGGGTAGAGAGTGTTGAAGGCAAAGGTTCCACCTTTTATTTCACCATTCCATATCACGGTGAAACGGAGGAAACATCGCTTGAAGAGACATTTGAACCGGAGCAATCCGAAACAGTGGCAACAAAAACGCTGAAGATCTTAATTGTGGAAGATGATAAGATGTCCGCCAAACTTATTTCAGCATATGTGCAAGCGCACGGGAAAGAGATCCTGTTTGCAGAAAATGGGTCAGATGCTTTGGAAACCTGCAAACAGCACCCGGATATTGATCTGATCCTGATGGATATCAAAATGCCGGACATGGAAGGCGATGAGGTCACCAGGCACATCCGCCGGTTCAACAAGGACGTCGTCATCATCGCACAAACCGCCAAAGCCCTGACGGGTGACAGGGCACAAGCCATGCAGGCGGGATTCGATGACTATATTACCAAACCCATAAACAGAGCTGTTTTATTAAAGAGTATTGAAAAAATTGTTTAGATGGGCTGTGGCCCTCTCACCCTCTCGCACTCACTCCCTCGCATCTACCCATGCAACAGCATATTCCAG
>CAYMDX010000240.1:0-2509 GCA_964389125.1 uncultured Bacteroidales bacterium | reverse complement strand
CTCTTCCTTCCAGCTTCCAGCTTCGAGCTTCCAGCTTACTTCATTGCTCGCTCAATGGCCTCAACGGTCCTTGGGGCATCTTTTGAGAGATTTACGTTGCCATCCCCGGTGATCAGGATGTTATCCTCGATGCGTACCCCGATTCCCTCGTATTGTTCATACACCGGGCGGACTTCTTCCACGAAGGCATTGAGTTCTTCTTCGGTGGCCAGATGGCCGAACATCTCATGGATGCCGTCCAAAAGTCCTTCCATGAAGTAGAGGCCCGGCTCATTGGTCATGACCATCCCGGGTTGTATCTCACGCCCCCTGATCTCCGGTGTCAGAATGTGTTCGTTGCGCTTATCCGTGTCAAAACCGTATTCGCCGACGTCGTGTACCTGCAGGCCGATGAAGTGATTCAGGCGGTGCTGGATATAGAAGCGTTTCTGCCACCATTTGGTGGTATCCGGAATAAGTCCCATCTCATGAAGACCTTCCACCAGGATATCGGTGGCGTGGTGATGGCAATCCAGCATGCGGAAGCCCGGCTTCATCTTTTCCTCGGCTTCCCTGTTGGCTTTTAGCACGAGGTTGTAGATTGTTTTCTGTTCAGGGGTGAATTTTCCATTTACCGGTATGGTACGGGTAATATCAGCGGTGTATCCGCCGGGACTGTCCGCGCCCACGTCCATCAGTAGCAGGTCGCCATCCTGCAGGACGCGGTCATTACGTGTATGGTGGAGCAGGCAGGTGTTTGGACCGGAACCCACGATAGAAGGGAAGCCGGGACCCATGCCATGGCGGCGGAAGATATATTCGATCTCTGCCTGCACCTCATACTCCGCCTGGCCGGGAGCCACTGTTTCAAGTACATATTGGTGGGCTTTCACCGTAACATCGGCGGCATGACGGACTTGTCCGATCTCCCAGTCATCTTTGAAGATACGGTGTTCATGCAGGACAGAGGCCATATTGTTCAGGTCGGCCTGCCGCCGCTGCTCACGCAACACAGATCTTACCTTGTCTTTGATCTGATCGTCCTCACCATGAATGTAAATCCGTTCCTTGTCAGACAGCATGTCCGGAAGCATCTCATCGAAATCCGCCAGGGCATAAGCCGCATCGGCCCCGAATATTTCTCTGGCTCCTTCTGTACCGTATACTTCTCCGGTCCACATCACCGTGTAAACCTCCCACGGGGTTACGAAAAGGCGGTATTCTTCGGCTGCTCCCGGCGTGATCACAGCGACACCCCGACGCTCGTCAAGGCCGGTCAGATACCGGAAGTCATTGCCGGCACCGGCAGAGAGGATCAGAATGTCTGCATCCAGCTCACGGAGAATCTCCTGCCTACGTTCTGTAAAGGCTTCCAAATCAAAATGTGATATTTCTTCGTCGTGGATGAATCTGTCCGGGAGCTCGCCCGGCTGATGGGTGGTTTTTTGCATGGTCATGGTAAACAACATGGCGGCAAGGACAATGATCAACACGCCGATGCCGAGTAACAGGATAAAAAATGTGCGGTTCATGGGTTGTAAACTGTTTTAGAAATATCCGGGAGACAAACGGGTTTGTCCGGATGGCTAAATTAGCAAAGTTTGTTTGATTTTCCGGTATCTATCCTTGCAATTCATAATCCGATAATGTTTACTTTTGTGTCCGTTATGCGTGGCGATCCCAAGTTATACAAGGTATTGGAAGAGCTGGATATCCCTTTCGACTATTATCCGCATCCGGCGGTGCCTACCGTCGAGGAGGCTGTCAAATACTGGAAGGACCTCGATGCATTTCATTGCAAGAACCTTTTTTTTAGAAACCATAAGGGGAACCGGCATTACCTGGTGGTGCTGGATCACCGGCAGGATTTGAATATCCGCGATTTGGAGCAGCGGCTAAAGCAGGGCAAGCTCTCTTTTGCCTCTCCCAGGCGCTTACAGAACTATCTGGGGCTGACGCCAGGCTCGGTGACGCCCTTCGGACTGATCAATGACACGGAACGGCATGTGCACCTGTTTCTGGATGAGCGGTTGCAGGAAGCGGAATCCATCAGCTTTCATCCTTGCATCAACACGGCGTCACTGGTCATTAACTATTCGGATTTTCTGCGCTTCCTGGATTATTGTGGAAATACTTGGGAGTATGTAAGGATGTATGATTCCGAATAAAATGCGCTTCGCACTGTCATTTAGCGCTTCGCGCTGTCATTACGCTTTGCTGTTATATAAGGCTTCGCCTTGTCATTTAGCCCTTCGGGCTGCCATTGCGCTAAGCTGTCATTTGGTTCTTTGTTTTGCTGTTTAGCTCATACCCTTTCGGCGGAACAGAAGTTTATTCATTGAATTGGCTGGTGGTTGTAGTAGCACAAAGTTTCACAAGGTTTTCACAGAGTTTCACAAAGTAAAGTAGCCTAAAATGCAACATTTACAGTACGTTGTGTTACTTTGTGGTGAAAAAATAACCACGAAGGCACTAAGAACACAAAGACGGGAGAAAAAACACCGTTCACTGTTTACTGTTTACTGTTCAC
>CAYMDX010000239.1:0-2584 GCA_964389125.1 uncultured Bacteroidales bacterium | reverse complement strand
TCTTCGACATGGGCGTTTCACCTTAATGAATATAGGTCTCAAGCAGTGTAGCCTCCCCGTCCGGAACAAGTTCCAGTGTTTTTAGTTCGGCAGGTATCATAACGGTTTCCCCGGCGGTTATTTTTTCTGATCCATCGGGATACTGGAGGGTAACACTGCCGGATACGCAATTATAAACCACAAAAGAGTCAACAAACACATAATCTTGCTCAATTTGTTGGTCAAATGTAAGCAACCTTGTTGTGAAATAGGCGGATTGTATCAACTGCACCGGTGCATTCCTGACTGCCTGATAGCGAATTTTGTTATTTGCAGCATGGAAATCGATCACGTCCAGGGCTTCATCCGTATGAAGCTTCCTTGGATGCCCTCCTTCATCCGTCCTGTCCCAGTCATAAATCCGGTAGGTAATGTCTGAAGACTGTTGTATTTCACAAAGGGTAATACCGGCTCCGATAGCATGCACCTGCCCCGGAGGGATAAAAAACACATCACCTGCTTCTACCTTGTCAGCGCGAAGAATCTCATGCAAGGTATTCTGCTGAAGGTGATGCAGATACGTTTCACGGTCAACATCCTGCGCAAATCCGGATATAATTTCTGCACCGGGTTCGGCATGGATTACATACCAGAGCTCTGTTTTACCGCGACCCTGATGGCGCTGCACAGCCACAGTATCATTGGGATGCACCTGCACCGACAAATCGGACGCGGTATCAATAAACTTGAACAACAGCGGAAAATCCCATCCATATTTCCCATATACTTGTTGCCCGACCAGGTCTTCCATATACACCTCAATCAGTTCGGGGAGTTCATTGCCGGCCAGGAAGCCATTCCGAACGACTGATACACTTCCGGGAAGGCTTGATAACTCCCACGATTCTCCGCAGTTGGGTAAGGGTTCTATGTTTTTCCCAAACAATGTTTTCAGACGGGTACTTCCCCAGACTTTATCTTTCAATACCGGGGTAAATTTTAATGGATACAGAGAGTAGCTCATGGTTGATGTAAAGGAAATTCATACGTAATCTGTATTCAAGGCGAAGAGGGAACACCCGCCTTCAAAAACACCTGTAGGTCAGGAAACAAATTGCACATGGTCATTCAGGCCAT
This sequence comes from uncultured Bacteroidales bacterium, assembly GCA_964389125.1. Classification (GTDB taxonomy): domain Bacteria; phylum Bacteroidota; class Bacteroidia; order Bacteroidales; family UBA7960; genus PUPG01. Next base: position 1,468 of record CAYMDX010000239.1, on the reverse strand, counting down.
TACCGGGACTTGTTTTTCTCTTCAGAGTTAGTCAGGCCACAGGATATTACCCTCTTCATCGGTGGCAACAGCCCAGCTAACCAGTCCAAGTTTTTCACCATCAAACACAAATTGCATGTGGGCACCATTAAAGAAAAGGATGTTTTCATCAAGCTCTTCATCATCCTCCTCCTCCAGCTCTTCGAAACCGTTTGCTTTCATGAGTTTAATGATGGCATTCTTGTCGAGATCAAATATTTTATGTCCGAACAACATACTATCCCGGTTTTCTGTTTCGAAGTTAGTACAAACATTATCGAGTTCTTTTTCGAAATAGATGGAATGCCCCTGATCCCAGTAGCTCCATACCTCTACTTCATGGATTTCACCCTCAACATCGATGGTTTCCTTTTCCTGTGGGGCACCCAGCACACTTTCAACATCCTGTTGTGAGGCACCAAATGTTAATTCACCAAAACCCTGCATGGGTTTAATTTCCGGCATAGTTTTCATAGTACTATTTTTTTGGATGGGAAATACGGTTGTCAGGCAAATATATGGTTTTTTACCTGTTTAATGCTATAATAATCGTTGTTACATGATAACCCGGCATGCATATTATGTCAAGGGAGAGTCAGGCTCTTTGGCCATATGTTTGTATACCAGTTTGTCGACCCAGGCAGGGAACAACTTATTTAACCATACGGTTAGTCTGCCCTGTCGTGTAAGGATCAGGGCTCTTTTTCGTTTGGCTGTGGCCTGCAATATTTTTTTTGCTACTGTCTCAGCAGACATCATCCGTGTTTCTTCCCTGGGCGATTCACCTTGCAGATTCCCGTCTTTATCGAGTGCCGTCTTCCGGATATTGGATCCTGTGAACCCCGGACATGCGATCATTACATGAAGATCCTGGTAAAGATGTTCGACTCTTAGTGTTTCCAAAAATCCCTGAAGGGCAAATTTCGAGGCTGAATAGCCACTGCGCGCTGGTAATCCTTTATATCCGGCAATTGACGAAACCCCGATCACACTGCCTTTCGATGCGAGCAACCAGGGAAGGGCATATTTTGTACAATAGACAGACCCCCAAAAGTTTACACGCATCAACCGATCCAGGACATCCAGCTTAACATCTTTAAGGAGGGCACGCATCGAAATACCGGCGTTGTTAATCAGGATATCAATGCCTCCGAATTTTTCAACCGTTTCGTCAATGATACGCCTGCAGTCTGCTTCTTTACTGACATCGGCCGGTACAATCAGATATGAAGCCGGGTCCAGGTCCCTGGTCATCTCTTCCATGGCTTCATGGTTCCGTGCTGCCATCACTACCCGGGCGCCCTGCCTCAGCCCTTCCAGAGCCAAAGCTTGCCCAATCCCCGAAGAAGCACCGGTAATAATAAGAACTTTGTTTTTCATTTGCATTAGCATCTGTATTTCAGCATTTTGTAACTTTATTGCTTTATCCAGGCAGAAGGTAGAAGTTAGA
>CAYMDX010000238.1:0-2595 GCA_964389125.1 uncultured Bacteroidales bacterium | reverse complement strand
AAGTTTGGTTTAGAAAGTGATCAGATGGACATCGGATTTGATGTAATCGGTGAGGTGCCCGCCCATCGGTTTTAGTTCGATAAAACCAAGTTCATCCAGGTCCTGATTCACACCATATTCATTGGCACATACCACACAGGCTTCGATCTGAACACCATCCCTGTGCATGTCTTCAAGCAGCTCCTGTATGACCACATTTTCAGCCGTGAGTTTGGCAGAAGGTCCCCAAATGATCAGAGTTACCTCATCAAACCATTCGGAAGCCTTTGCCTCATGGGTGTACATAAATACAACGGTCTCGGCGAGATACCTATCATCACTGGTCCACAAAACCACGAGCTCATCCTTTTCTGAATGTTCTGACTGTGCAAAAGCCGTGGTTAGATTTAAAGAAAAAAGTGCGAAAAAAACCAACAGCAATAATTTCATGACAATATTATTCATAATAAATATATTTTTATAATGGATTGATTATTAATATCTTAAAAATAAAAAACCACGCCATGACCATCTACACCGGATATGCCAACTTAGCTGATTAACGACAAAATTACGTGAATTTCGCAACACATAAACAAAAAATAGATAAGAATGTTCAGCGTCTCGCCCCTGTTAGCTTTTCGAATAAACATGGCTTGAGGTATCTGGCAGGGAGAAATAGAAAACTGTGCCGCTGCCGTATTCGCTCTTTACCCATATCTGCCCACCGAGGAGTGCCACAAATGCTTTTGTAATGGCCAGGCCCAACCCGGCACCTTCATCATTGCTTGCATCCATGGGATCAGCCTGGAAAAACCGGTCAAATAACGAATCAAGCTTTTCTTCTTTTATCCCCGTTCCGGTATCCCTGACAAAAAATTCAAGCTGTCCGCTTTTCTCCACATAGCCCATGCTGACCTCTCCGGCATTTGTAAATTTGAATGCATTGCTCACCAGGTTTGACAAGATGGACTGCAGCTTAGTCTGATCGGTAGAAATAAACTTCGGTTGGTCCGGAATGCATAGTTGTAGTTCCACGTTCTTATTTTCTTTTGTACAACGAGGCAGGAAGAAACTATAAACAGCCTCCATTTCCTGATTTACATTCACCTCTGACATCGAGACAGGCATTTGGCCCGACTCAATTTTTGAAACATCAATAATGTCATTGATCAGATTAAGCATCCTGTGTCCGCTTTGCTCAATGATCTCAACAAACTCACGTTGCCGGTCATCTTCATAATGATGGTCTTTTAACAGCTCCGTGAATCCAAGAATGCCGTTCATCGGCGTGCGTATCTCATGGCTCATATTGGCCAGAAAAGCGGATTTAAACCGGTCGCTTTCCTGGGCTTTGTCTTTTGCCTTGATCAGATCTTTTTGATACTGTTTCAGGTCTGTGATGTCTGTTAATGCGCCCTGTACTCCCTTAAGCTTTCCTTTTTCCAGTATGGGCCGGGCGTTGGTACGTATCCATAAAGATGTGCCATCCTTTTTCAACAACCTGTACTCTGCGGGCTCACTAATTCCCGACAGGATTTTTTTGAATTGTGCAATCCGGTCATTTTTGTCTTCAGGATGCACAAAATCCACAAAATGTTTGCCCAGCACCTCATTAATCGTAAAACCAATTAAATATTCAATATTCGGAGAGATGTATGTAATGAAAGCCTGGGTATCCAATGTATAAATTACCTCATTGAGGTTCTCTACCAGCATTTTATAGCGTCTCTGGCTTTTTTGCAGCCTCTCCTGGGCCTTTCGCCACTCTTCCATGTTGCTGATCATTAATGAAAGTACCTTAAGCAGGTTGATTTCATCTTTTTCAAACATTCTTTCATGGCGAACTGAATCAAAGCCCACAAAGCCAATATTGTTTTTTTGATATAACAGCGGAAGAAGCAACAGCGATTTGATATTCTGTGACTCAAGAACTGCCCGCATGGGATGTTCCCGGGGCATGTCCGATACTCTTGGGATATAGATATCCTCACCCCTGCTGTGCTTTTCGTGCCAATCAGTAAAAAACGAAAACGGGGTGGCCTGCAGATTTTCGATCTCAGGCTTTATACCTTCTGCACACCATTCGTGGGTATTTCTGGTAATCTCCTTATCATAATTGTGAATAAACACATACACCCGGTCCAGGCCGGTAAACTCCCCTATTTTATGCAGCATCCTGTTGATTTGCCTGTCCACTTCTTCGAGAGGAATATTGATCAGCTCTGTTGCCAAAGTAATCAATAAGCTCTGCAAAGCATCCTTTTTGTTCAGTTGCTGTTCAGTTCGTTTATTTTCGGTGATGTCACGGCTGGAGCCTACGATATATTTCACCTTCCCCTTTTCAAGGACAGGACTCAGCAACGTACTGTATGTCCGGGCTTGTCCTGAAAGAGCAGGTGTCTCCTCATAAGAAATTGTCTCTTTTTTGTTGACGCAACGCTGATAATTTGATGATATCGTTGCGCCCAATTCCTTGCCCACCAACTCCTCCGGGGTTTTTCCGGCAAAGAGATCATCGCTGAAACCGGTTTCCTTTTGATGGGTTCTGTTGTTTCGGATAAAACGGAACCCACCGCCAGATGTGACCTCTACCAGAAATATCGCATCTTGCGT
>CAYMDX010000237.1:0-2613 GCA_964389125.1 uncultured Bacteroidales bacterium | reverse complement strand
AGCTTCCAGCTTTTCCTCTTGTCCGGCAAAATAATTTCATAACCAGCTTTTTTAAAAAACACCATGGGGTGAACAATAACACGTCTAATTCTTCACAAAATAGACAAATAATTTTAATATAAAGATATAAAACAATAAAATACAAACAAAACCGTTTTTGTGTTGTGGTAAACAATGTCGGTTGAGTGGTTGTTCCTTTGAAAAAAATTGACTATTTTTGAGATAAATATTTGTACATTTGTATTAGTCCAAAATGCGATTGTTGAATGGATGATTTGCCACTGCTTGTTGAGGGCATACAGAACAAAGTGAAAAAGCTTGTGGCCCGCAACAAACAGCTACATCAGCAGGTTTCCGGGCTTCAGGAGGAGAAGCAGGCATTGCAGGAGGAGTTGGAAGCCCAAAGGCAGCGGATTGATGAACTCAAGCAGGGTTTGATCAATACGGAGGTTTCCGGGCTTGTTGAAGGAGACGACACATTTGGGGCTAAGCAGAAGATAAATGAACTTTTGCGGGAAATCGAAAAATGTTATGTGCTTTTGAACAGATAGGCACCATGTGTTTATGAAAGATCAACTGATTTCAGTTATAATTGCAGAACGACCCTACAGGTTGTCTATAGGAAGTGAGCGGGAAGAAGAGTTATTCAGAAAAGCGGCCAGGCTGGTTGACGACAAGATGCAGGACTATGCCCGGAATTATGCTTATCGGGATAATCAGGACCTGCTGGCCATGGTAAACTTACAATTTGCGGTCGAATATTTGCGTTTACAAGATACGGCGAAGGAAGAAAAAAAACTGGCTCAGGAACTGAAACAGGTTGACCAATTGTTGGATGAAAGTCTGCTGAACGAAAGCTGAACGATCTTTGAAAATACTTCGATATAACCCGCATTAATTCAAATGCACGTTTTTGAAACTCAACACTACTAAACTTTAGGGTAGTTTTGGGATTCCTAGAAAAGGCCTCAATATTGCCGGCTTCCGGCAGTATCCGTTACGGACAGTGGAATTTCAAATAATCCCAAACCCCTTAGCCATGTTTATACGGGGTTTCACAAAACCTCATTGAATTACATGCGGGTTTTTTTATTTACATAAATCAACATGCGATATGACCATATTATTAACTGTAAACCTAATCACACTGATCATAGTGGCTGCTGTGTCGCTGGGGCTGGGAGTACTTATTGCCGGCACCATCATGCGCAGGACGATTGTGCGGAAAAGTCAGCAAATTTTGAAAGATGCCGTGTCAGAGGCAGAGGTACTCAAGAAAGAAAAAATGCTTCAGGCCCGCGAAAAATTCCTTCAACTGAAGGCTGACCATGAAAAATTTGTTGCCGACAAAAACAACAAGATTGCAGCCGCTGAAAACAAGTTGAAGCAGCGTGAATCGACCTTCTCCCAAAAGATGGAAGAGGTGCAGCGTAAACAGAATGAGGTAGACTCCATACGCGAGAACCTTAACAACCAGCTGGAGATTCTTAACAAAAAGCAGAGTGACCTTGACAAAAGCTATAATCAGCAGCTGGAGCAGCTGGAAGCCATTAGTGGCATGTCTGCCCAGGAGGCCAAACAACAGCTTGTGGAGACCCTCAAGGTTGAAGCACAGTCTGAAGCCCAGGTATATGTCAAGGAATCCATGGAGGAAGCCAAATTAACAGCCAATACCGAAGCCAAAAAGCTGGTTGTGCAGTCATTGCAGCGTACAGCTACTGAAGTGGCTATTGAAAACGCCGTTTCCGTGTTTCCTATTGATAATGATGAGATCAAAGGCCGTGTAATCGGACGGGAGGGAAGGAATATCCGGGCGCTGGAAGCCGCAACCGGAATAGAGATTATCGTGGATGACACCCCGGAAGCCATTATTTTAAGTGGTTTTGATCCGGTACGCCGCGAAGTCGCCAGAATGTCTTTGCATAAGCTGGTAACAGACGGACGCATTCATCCTGCCCGTATCGAAGAGGTGGTAGCCAAAACCCAGAAGCAGATTGAACAGGAAATCATTGATGTCGGGAAACAAACGGCTATCGACCTCGGAATACATGGCTTGCATCACGAGCTGATTCGACTTGTCGGCCGGATGAAGTACCGGTCCTCCTACGGCCAGAACCTGCTGCAGCATTCCAGGGAGGTGGCAAACCTCGCCGCCACCATGGCCTCAGAACTGGGGCTGAACCCCAAAATTGCCAAAAGAGCCGCCCTGTTACACGATATCGGAAAGGTGCCTGATAATGAGCCAGAACTGCCTCATGCGGTTCTCGGGATGAAACTGGCAGAGAGATATAAAGAAAAACAGGAAATATGCAACGCTATCGGCTCACACCACGATGAGGTGGAGATGAACAGCCTGATTTCGCCGATTATACAGGTCTGTGATGCTATTTCCGGGGCACGCCCGGGCGCACGCAGGGAAGTGGTTGAATCCTATATCAAACGCCTGAATGACCTGGAAGAGCTGGCATTGTCCTATCCGGGAGTGGTAAAAACCTATGCCATTCAGGCCGGACGAGAGCTTCGTGTGATCGTGGGAAGCGAAAAAATCACAGACGCAGAAGCCGAACAGATATCACACGATCTCAGTAAGAAAATCCAGACGGAAATGACCTA
>CAYMDX010000236.1:0-2613 GCA_964389125.1 uncultured Bacteroidales bacterium | reverse complement strand
TGGGCGTTTCATCGTATTTATTACCTGATACGGGTATGCCGTCAGCTTATTTTATCAGAAAAGGAAACTTGTCAAAATTTTTGAGGGCGATGCCTGTACCCCGGGCAACGGCTCTCAGAGGATCTTCTGCTACATGGACCGCCAAACGTGTTTTTTGTGCAATACGTTTATCCAGGCCTCTTAGTAAGCCGCCACCACCGGCCATATAGATCCCGGTTCTAAAAATATCGGCAGCCAGCTCGGGCGGTGTCAGCTCCAGGGCATTCATAACCGCCGATTCAATTTTTGTAATAGACTTATCGAGGCAATGGGCTATTTCTGAATAAGAGATATTGATCTCTTTTGGCACTCCGGTCATCATATCTCTTCCATGCACAGCCATATCAGGCGGCGGGTTATCCATTTCCGTGAGGGCCGATCCCACCTCAATTTTGATATTTTCTGCCGTGCGTTCACCGATAAGGATATTATGTTGTTTACGCATAAACTCCTGAATGTCGCTGGTAAAGTCATCACCGGCAATGCGTATTGATTTATTGGCAACAATGCCGCCCAGGGCGATCACGGCGATTTCAGTGGTGCCGCCCCCAATATCGATAACCATATTTCCCACGGGCTCAAGCACATCTATGCCGATGCCGATAGCGGCAGCCATGGGTTCATGTATCAGACGCACCTCTTTTGCCCCGGCCTGTTCACAACTATCCCGGACAGCTCTCTCTTCAACCTCCGTGATCCCAGAGGGGATACATATAACCATTTTCAATGATGGCGGGAAGAGGGGTTGTTTGGTTTCGGTCATCTTGATCATGGCGCGGATCATCGTCTCTGCCGCCTGAAAGTCGGCAATCACCCCATCCCGCAAGGGACGTAAGGTTTTAATACTTTCATGGGTCTTCCCATGCATCATCATTGCCTTCCTGCCTACTGCCAGCATCTCGCCGGTCTTAGTATTAATGGCTACTATGGAAGGCTCTTCCACCACCACCTTATCATTATGAATAATAACCGAATTGGCCGTACCCAAGTCGATAGCAATTTCTTTGGTCAAAAAAGAAAACAAACCCATTATAGAAGAATTATTAAAAATTTATATTACTAATGTCTAAAATGCCTGTTGCCGGTAAACACCATAGCCATACCAGCGTTATCACAATAATCTATGGATTGCTGATCCCTGACCGAGCCACCGGGTTGAATCACGGCATCGATCCCTTCGCGGTGCGCGATCTCTACACAGTCATTAAACGGGAAAAATGCATCAGAGGCTATCACGGCGCCATTCAGGTCATGCTTGTTATTGCGGGCTTTTTCGATGGCGTGCCTGAGGGCATCGACCCGGGATGTCTGGCCGGTACCTGTCCCTAACAGCATATTATTTTTAACAAGCGCGATGGCATTGGATTTCAGATGCTTGACGATGGTATTGGCAAATACCAGGTCTTGCTGAAGGTTTTCATCGGGTTTCTGACTGGTCACGTAACGCCACTGGTCGGGCAGGCTGTTTTTATGATCCTGTGTTTGCCAGAGCACCCCGTTCAGGATTGACCTGTAGCGCTCGTCCGGCATAATAAAGGACTTGTTGCGCAAAAGTATCCGGTTTTTCTTTTGGGTAAGCAGCGATATACTTTCTTCATCAAAACCGGGTGCAATAAGCACCTCAAAGAAGAGCTCATGAATGGCCTCTGCCAGCTTTACATCTATAAGCCGGTTGGTGATCAATACCCCGCCAAATGCCGATACCGGGTCACCGGCCAGTGCGTCTTTCCAGGCATCCAATATATCATCACGGGTGGCCACACCACAGGCATTGGTATGCTTGATAATAATAAACGTAGGTGCAGAAAATTCGGTCATCAAGCCCATGGCTGCATCTATGTCCAGCAGGTTATTGTACGAAAGGGGTTTGCCGGCGAGCTGATCAAAAATGGCATCCAAGCGCCCATAGTAACAGCCCTGTTGGTGAGGATTCTCACCATAACGGAGGGGGTGGGCTTCCTGAATACTTTGCTTAAATACCGGTACATCTCCCTGATCCAGGTAACGAAAGATCAGGGTATCATAATGGGATGAGACATTCATGGCAGCCGCAGCCATTCGTCGACGATCGGCCAGTGAAGTTGAAGCCTGATGCTGTTGCAACAAATCGGTTACCTCATCAAAATAGGCAGTCCCGGGGACCACAAAAACATCATCATAGTTTTTGGCTGCTGCACGAATCAGGGAAATCCCCCCTATATCAAATTGTTCGATAATCTCTTCATGACTGGCACCGGCATCAAGCGTAGCCTCAAATGGATAGAGGTCAACAACCACCATATCGATCTTCTGCAAATCATGCGTGTTGATATCCTCCTGATCACCTTCATTACCGGAACGGGCAAGGATTCCACCAAAGACTGACGGATGCAATGTTTTAACACGTCCACCCAGAATAGAAGCATAACCTGTGATATCCTCGACAGCAGTCACGGGAATACCCATATCACGAATATAGTCCAGCGTGCCACTGGTAGAAATCAATTCAATACCAAAGGCATGCAAAGCTTCGACAAGAGGGCGTACCGATCCTTTATCATACACCGATATCAGGGCGCGTGAAATCTTCTTTAT
>CAYMDX010000235.1:1498-2629 GCA_964389125.1 uncultured Bacteroidales bacterium | reverse complement strand
TGCCGCAGCAGTTCAAATTCGCCGTCGGATTTTACGATACCGATAGACGGATGCGTAACGCCATTGAAAAAGGTTGTTTTCACCATGGTGTAATGGATCATGTCATCAAACACCACCTTATCGCCGACCTGTAGTTCTTTCTCAAAACTATAGTCGCCCATACCCATATAGTCACCTGCCAGGCAGCTGCTTCCGCCCATGCGGTAGACGGGTTTGTCGGGCACCGGATCGGTAGCGCCATGGATATCGGGTTTATAGGGCATTTCGAGACAATCGGGCATATGGGCGGAAAAGCTCACATCCAGCATGGCGATCTGAATACCCTTGTTATAGACGATGTCCTGTACGGTTGAGACCAGGTAGCCGGTCTGCCAGCCGACAGCCTCTCCGGGTTCCAGGATCACCTTTTCCAGATTCGGATACCGTGTCTTAAAGGCACGCAACAGATCCACCAGGTGTTTTACATCATAGTCTTTCCGGGTGATGTGGTGGCCGCCCCCCATATTAAACCACCTGGCCTGCCGTATCAGGTCTCCAAACGTGGCTTCCACGCGCTCGAGGGTGCGCTCCAGAGCGAAGCTGTCGTTCTCGCACAACACATGGAAGTGCAGGCCTTCAACCGATTCAGGCAGGGTATCACCCAGCTGGTCGCGCGTAATTCCCAGGCGGGAACCGGGCACGGCCGGGTTATACAGGTCAGTTTCAGCCTCTGAATATTCGGGATTGATACGCAGACCGATACTCAGCGGCTTACCGGCTGCTTTCGCCCGGTCGAGAAAACGTTCGTACTGCGAAAGGGAGTTAAAGGACAAATAGCGGCTATACCTGAGGATCTCATCAAATTCCTCATCCCGATAGGCAGGCGCGTAGGTATGCGCTTCCCGTCCCATCTTCTCGTAGATCAGGAGGGCTTCGTTCAGCGAGCTGGCGGTAGCGCCGGAGAGATACTTCCGGATCTTCGGGAAGGTGCTCCACATGGCATATCCCTTCAGGGCGCAGATGATCTCCACCCCTGCCTCCTGTTGCACAAGATTCAGTATCTGCAGATTGATATCCAGCAACTCCTCCTCCAGTACGAAGCAGGGTGAGGGTATGTTTTGAAAATCTATGGCCATTGGCTTATAAAGAAGG
>CAYMDX010000235.1:0-1398 GCA_964389125.1 uncultured Bacteroidales bacterium | reverse complement strand
TGCCAGGGCAGACCGAATGACGGAAGCTGCTCCATGAAGGGGTCGGGATCGAACTCTTCGACATTGAACACCCCCTTGCCTGTCCATTTGCCTGTCAGCGCAAGCATAGCCCCGATGGTGGCCGGGACACCTGTGGTGTAGCTTACCCCCTGAGCTTTGGCATCTTTATACGCCCAGGCATGCTCACAGTTATTCCAGACATAATAGGTCCGTTCCTTACCGTCTTTCACGCCCCTGATCTGGCAACCAATAGAGGTCTGTCCCTTGTAACCCTCGCCCAGGGATGATGGTTCGGGCAGCACGGCTTTCAGGAATTCAAGGGGCACGATGTCGACCCCTTTGAAGTTAATCGGCTTGATGCTGGTCATGCCCACATCCTTCAGCACATTCAGGAAGGTGATGTATTGTTTGCCAAAGGTCATCCAGAAGCGTGCCCGTTTCAGGGAGGGAAAGTTTTTCACCAGCGACTCCAGTTCTTCATGGTAGAGAAGGTAGGATTCTTGTTCGCCGATGTTGGGGTATTCGATGGGCTTGTGTATCTCCATCGGTTTTGTTTCGACCCATTGGCCGTTTTCCCAGTAGCGTCCGTTCTGGGTGATCTCCCGGATGTTGATCTCGGGGTTGAAGTTGGTGGCAAAGGCTTTGCCATGTTCGCCGGCGTTACAGTCGACAATGTCGAGGGTATGGATCTCATCAAAATAGTGCTTAGCGCCATAGGCTGTAAACACACCGGTTACACCGGGGTCGAAGCCACAACCCAGGATGGCCATGATACCGGCTTCCCTGAAGCGGTCCTGGTAGGCCCATTGCCAGCTGTATTCGAACTTAGCCACATCCCGCGGCTCGTAATTGGCCGTGTCGAGATAGTGGGTTTTGGTTTCCAGGCAGGCATCCATGATAGTGAGGTCCTGGTAAGGCAGTGCTACGTTGATGACCAGGTCTGGTTTAAATTTGTTGATCAGGCTCACCAGTTCCGGCACGTTGTCGGCATCTATCTGTGCGGTTTTCACACGGTCGCCGCCGATGTCGCGTGCGATGCGGTCACATTTTTCCAGGGTGCGGCTGGCCAGCATAATGTCGGAAAACACCTCCGGCACCCGGGCGCACTTGCGTGCCACCACGTTACCTACTCCGCCGGCACCAATGATCAGTACTTTGCTCATACCTGCTATGTTTTATGATGTTAAACTATTTTTTTCGGATACCCTAAGTTGCTATAAGCCGGTATCTGTCCTTTGGAAACCCATTCCTTTTTCCGGGTCAGGGCTTCGCTACTCCATGTCATAACAAAAATACGAAATCCATACAAAAATGGGATAGCAAATCGCCAAGTTGCCGGCAAAGTTGTTGATGAACTCGCTGAAACGGTAAAAGAAGCTCGAAGCTGGAAGCTGGAAG
>CAYMDX010000234.1:0-2657 GCA_964389125.1 uncultured Bacteroidales bacterium | reverse complement strand
CAGAAATCTCATTTTTTGCTTTCATAAAAAAAGGGACCTGCCTGTGGCGGCGGGTCCCTTTTGCTGGTCTTTCTATGATACGTTATTTACATGCTGATCATACCCAACCCGGTCCGCCGCCTGTAGCGCAGATGGTATACATGATGGATATGATGGAACAATGACATATTATTGGCTTTTATTATCTGTTTGTTCTAAACAAAAAACCCCGGGTGTTTCCCGGGGCTTCTGTAGAATATTCTTATATGGAATCCATAACAGCACCGTTCAACACCCTTTGGGGGTAGTTGTATGATGATGCGGATGATGGATTAAATAAATCATTTTGTCTGTTTTGCTCGTGCAAATATAATCCTATTTATTAACCGAACAACAATTTTTATTCATTGTTCAACCGACTTCGTGAAATGAGCTTATCAAGGGATAAGGCAAATCAAGCTATGTACTTTTCGTGGCCATCAGCTTGAAATCTGCCAGCGCCATGGCTGTGATGGCCTCAATAACAACAGGTGCCCGAAGGGCGATACAGGCGTCATGACGGCCTTTTACCTCCAGTGTTTCCTCCTTGTTGGTTTTCAGGTTGACTGTTTTTTGCGGTTTACCGATGCTGGAAGCCGGTTTGATAGCTACCCGGAAAACCAGTTCATTGCCGTTTGTTAACCCCCCGGTGATCCCTCCGGCATGGTTGGTGGATGTCTTGCCTGAACTGTCCTTGATGAGGTCATTATGCGCACTGCCTTTCATGGTGGCAGCAGCAAAACCCGACCCGAACTCAATCCCTTTGACGGCCGGCACAGCGAAGGCCAAATGGCTGATTACCGATTCAGCCGGATCGAAAAACGGTTCTCCCCAACCAAGCGGAATATTTTTTGCCCGGCATTCAATGAGCCCACCGATACTATCGCCCTCATTCAGGGCTTCACTGACCGCCGTATCAATGTCTGACCGGCCTCCTGCCTCAATGAGTCTGGCAGACAATGTGATAGCTGGCAACAATTTCTTTGCCACCACCCCGGCAGCCACCAGCGTCAGTGTGAGCCTTCCTGAAAAATGACCACCGCCCCTGGGATCATTAAAGCCCTGAAAGCGCTTGCGAGCCACAAGGTCTGCATGTCCCGGGCGAGGTTTATCAGCCAGCTCCCTGTAATCATCCGACCGGACATTTTTGTTGGCAAAGATGATGGTAAGCGGCGCGCCCGTGGTATACCCGTTATATACGCCCGATATGATATCCGGGTTGTCTTCTTCTTTTCGCGGAGTAGTACCCTTTGCGGTGGGTTTGCGCCGGTCAAGGTCTTTCTGAAAATCATCTGGTGATAAAGCGATCCCCGGGGGACACCCGTCGATTGTGATCCCGATAGATGGTCCGTGAGATTCACCAAACAGATGTGTTCTGAATAAGTGGCCAAAGCTGTTCATGGATGTGTAATTTTTGCAAGTTCATTAAAAAAACCCGGATACGATTTATTAACGGCTTCCGCCTGCTCAATAGATACCGGTCCCTCCCCGTTCAATGCGGTAACAGCGGCGGCCATGGCGATACGGTGATCCCCGTGGGATGAAACTGTGGCTGCTTTCGGCTGCCCGCCTTTCACAAACATGGTATCCTGCTCAAGCCAGATGTCGATCCCCATCCTGGCGAAGACATCCCTGAGTGTGGCAGCCCGGTCACTTTCCTTAGCCCGCAGACGACTTACGCCAGTGATCTGGCTGGTCCCTTCGCAATGTGCAGCCAGAGACACCAGGGGAGGAAAAAGGTCGGGACAATCAGTGGCATCAAACGAAAAAGCATGAAGCGAACTTTTTGATGCTACAAACCCGTCGGCACGCCATTCGACCCTGGCCCCTGCAGCATGTAATGCTTCTATCACCCGTTTATCGCCCTGGGAAGAATCCGCATGCAGATTTGTCACGGTAACCTCTCCCGCAATGGCGCCGGCAACCAACAGGAAAGCCGCTCCACTCCAGTCGCCTTCTACGGTAAACCGGCAAGCTCTGTAAGTTTGACGGGCAGGAACGGTGAAACGCTGATAATCTTCATTGGTTGTCTCCACCCCGAAGGTTTTCATGATATCCATGGTCAGGTCGATATAAGGCTTGCTTTTCAGATGGCTGACATGGAGGCAAAGTTCATTTCGTGCAAAAGGTGCAGCAATAAGGATTCCGGTGAGCACCTGGGAGCTCATGGAGCCATCTATGTCGACCTGGCCGCCCTTGAGAGGCCCCTGGATAGAGAAGGGCAGCTTACCGGAGGTGGTTTGGCAGCGCACCCCCAGTGCCTGTAAAGATGTTGCTACCACTTCCATCGGACGGTTCAGCAGACTCCCATGGCCGGTCATTTCTATTTCCTCATCGAATATGGAGGCAATGCCGGCAAACATACGTACGGATAAGCCTGATTCCCGGCAATGTAATGGGTTGGTAGGTGGCTCTAAACCACCAGTTATATTCAGGTCTTCTCCTTCTTGCCGGATAGTCGCTCCCATTGTCCGGCAAATAGCAATGGCGGCCATTACATCATCAGCTTCTCCGGGTTTCATAATCCATGAGTTGCCTTCTGCCAGGCTGGCAATAGCTATGGCTCTTTGTGCAGCACTTTTGGAGGCAGGTGCCTGAATATGTCCGTCAACCTTCAATGGCCGGCTGGTTATTTTCAT
>CAYMDX010000233.1:0-2658 GCA_964389125.1 uncultured Bacteroidales bacterium | reverse complement strand
TTCAATGCCCTGGTACCATGGTACGGCACCATCATCGTCGTTGTGCATCATCAGCAGGGGCGTGTTGATACGGTCGGCATGGAAGATGGGTGAATTTTCGATGTAGCGGAGTGTTTCATCCCAGATGGTGCCCCCGATCCGGCTTTGGGTTTCTTCATACTGGTAGATGCGGCTCATGCCGGTAGACCAGCGGATCCCGCCATAGGCGCTGAACATGTTACTCACGGGGGCGCCCGCCATGGCTGCCTTGTACATGTCGGTGCGGGTGATCAGCCAGGCGATCTGGTATCCTGCCCAGCTTTGTCCCTGTAATCCGATGTTTTCCCGGTCGATAAAATCAAACTGGTTCACCATGGCTTTGGTGCCACTCACGATCGCATCATAGGCGCTTTGTCCGGGATAACCTACCCTGTAAGGGATGTCCGGGACAAAAATGATGTAGTCATTGCTGACATAAAAACTACGATTGATGGTTGACCAGCTGGGGGTCGGCACAAAATGACTGTGCAACCCGTCAGATGAACGTTCATAAAAATACACGAGCATCGGGTATGATTTCTCCGGGTCAAATGTTTCAGGGAGATAGAGCAACCCCTGGAGGGAATCGTTGGCAAATGATTTCCACTCAACAAGCTCCACCGTTCCCCAGAGGTATTCATCCTGTTGTGGATTGGTATCGGAAATGCGTTCAGCATCTGCAAAGCTGATGTCACTGACCCACAGGTCAGGGTAATGCTCAAACGTACTTTTCCGCCAGATCATTACATTGGCATCCCTGGCTTTTTCAGGCCGGTAATACCTTACGTCGTCCATCACCAGGCGCTGCGGGTCACGGGAGCGATTCGCACGTGCATGATAGAAACCGCTTTGTTTTGTATAGATGTCAAATGCGGATAACATGATGTTGTCACGCCGTCCGATCGATTCCGTTTCCGGAACAAGATCAACATACCGGAGACGAATATTGTTGTCGCGGCCAAAGCCGTCTGTAAGGGGCGCCGCTTCATCCTCGCCTGTCGGGTCAACACGCCAGATATCGAAGCGGTCATAGATCAGTACGTAGCTGTCGTCTTCTATCCAGCCGGCTACACCATGAGGTCCCGGCTCGGCGGGGGTGTCGTGTAATACATCATACAGGGGATAGGGGATGTCTCCGGTAATTTTTACACTTTCGTGGTTGTCGGTTGACATGGCATACCAATGATGTTCTTCCTGGTTGTAATGGAGCAGGAAGTTGCCGTCGGGCGAAAGTCTGGGGTCGCCGGTGGTGGATCGGTGTACAGAGCCGCGGTGCTTTTCCAGCACAAGGCTGCGCTCTCCCGTGTTCACATCTACCAGGTAGACATCCCGGTATTTGCCTGATTCGAAAGAGTTGGGGATCTTGTAAGGCTCCATCGAATAGCCCATCTCGATGCTGCCATCGCCATACTGATTGGTGGTCACATTGGGCATGACGGAATCGGCCAGCTGTACCATCTTTTCTTCATCAAGATGCCAGGCTGCCGTATAGGTCCGCTTCTTCTCCTCTTCTTTCTGAACCTTCTGCATGGGCTGGATCAAGGGGTCTTCATAATGCCAGATATCAACGCGGTATTTCTCTTCATCCAACAGGGTATCTTCCGGTTCCGCTTTGGGTATGGGCGCTGTGCCAAAGAACAGCTTGTCACCATCTTCCGGAAATGAAGGTGAAGCATAGGCACTCGGACTCCATCCTCCGGGCACACCCGGTGTGTCAGCGCTTACGGTGACAGAGGAAAGGTCGTCGCCTTCCTGCCAGAGGTGAAGGTCATAGACCGGCGGTTCTTCTTCCTCTGCATACAGGAAAGCAGCCCGGATCCCTTCATCGTCGATGCTGATCTGTTCGATCTGGCCGCTTCCTTCAAAAATGGTTTGTCCGAAACGGCTGTCGGTATTAAACATCTGAATACGTTCGTACTTCTCTTCGTCCTCTTTATCCTCTTCGTCCTCTTCATCCTCTCCTTCTTCTCCTTTCTCTGAATGATGTATCAGAAAGGCTTTCCCGTTTTTTGACATGGTATAATCCACCACGTTTTCAAAGGTGTCTTCTTCTTCCGTGACAGGATTAAACAGTACCAGCCGGGCCCCTTCTTCTTCGCTTTCCGGATCTTTCTCCAGGTGGTAAAGCATGCAGGAGGTCTCTTCCTCAGGCACATGGAATGACTGGATGTTTTCGATACGGATGATATCGCCTTCCGGCAGAAGCCTGATTTCCAGGTGATCGTTCGGGAACTTCTCCTCATCTTTTTCGTCAACTTTGGCTTGTCTGACAGCCTCCTCAGGTGGGGTTACCCGGTACGCCAGGTAGTTGGTATGCGGGGCGAAAACGGCGTCGGTGCCCCGCTCCATGGAGTCCAGCTCATTGGTTTCCAGGTTTTTGATGTATAGCCAGCCGTCACCCTTCTGTGGGTTTATTTCGTAGCTGACATACTGGCCATCATTTGAAATTTGTTGACCGCTCAGGCTTTTCCAGTCGTCATAAACAGAATGGTCCAGGGGTTCTTTCTCTGTTTGCGCTGCTGCCGGCAATGCCAGGCCGGCAATTAACAGCAGGCAGGTGTAAAAAAAGGTTGTTTTCATGGTGTAACAGATCGTTTATTGATTGTATGTGTTTGAATAGATGTACTTTCTACTGTACCT
>CAYMDX010000232.1:0-2670 GCA_964389125.1 uncultured Bacteroidales bacterium | reverse complement strand
TGTTTATCCAGTTTCAAATTCCTGTTAAAGGCGATGACCTTATCGGCGAATGTCGGATTATTGGGCATATTCATGGCAGGGTTCATTGGGATCAGCAAACAGGCATATCCACCCTGCAAATGTATAGGAATTTCCGGAAAGCGTGACAATCTTCAGGCTACTCGGTATCAAGGACAATGCTGTCACTCAATGAGGAGCGGCCACCATCATTTGTAAAGACCCGCACGGCATAGGTGGCTGTTTCAGCGACCTCAACCGGTTCGGTGATCAACAGCTCGCTGGTGCGTTTATGCTGTCGCATACGTCCCTGCTCATCTGCTTTGTAAACGATAAAGAAGGTATCATCACCGGCCGGCTCATACTCCCACGAGAGGATGGCGTTGCTTTCCACCACTGCAAAGGAAAGTTCCCGGACCGGCGGCCTGACTCCGTCATCATAGGCTTTGCCATACACCGGCATGGCAAAATCAGAATATAAGCCACTGTTATCCAATGCCCGTATGGAATAGTAATAAGTGGTCCCCTGCACGACATTTGTATCAACAAACACCCGCTGGCCTTCCTCCAGATCGCCATAGGGCTCCCAGGGCAACGAAAGATCCGTTTTGCGATACAACCTTTGTGACACAACATCACGACTCTCGCTCTGGGCTACATGCAGTTCCACTTCGTCGGTACGATTGACAACCCTTTTGAATACAGGTGTCGAAGGTGGAATGGTATCCGGACGCTCTACCGTCATAACTTCGGAATAATCCGACTGGTTAAAGTTAAAGTCAAGGGCTTTCACCTTGTAGTAGATCTTTGGTGTGAGTGAGTTCAGGGTCACGGTCTCTGTAAAGGTCGTGGGTATCTCATCCCGGAGGGTCTGGTCCTCCACGAAGCCTTCGTGCACGACAGAAAATTCATGTTCAGGGTCATTGGCCCGGAAAAGCCGGTATCCCATGAGGTCTTGTTCCGGGTTCTTTTCCACCTCCAGGGTAACCACCCCGAGGCTATCGATGGTAGCTGAAAGCCAGACAGGTTTGGCGGGGGGGATGGTGTCGATGAGTGTAACTGCCGCCGGGATGGAAGAGCTTACGTTAAAGGCTGTATCCACGGCCTGAATGACGTAATAATTGAGTTGTCCTTCCACGAAGGTGGTATCCGGGAACGAACGGGTTTCTTCGGAAAGGAGTTCAGGATGGATGATCTGAAAGTCTTCATCCGGTGCGTTGCTTCGTCCGACAACAAAGCCCATCAGGTCTGGTGCCGGCGGATCGTTCATTTCCCATTCGAGAAGCACCTCCCGGGGGCGATGATGTTCCAGGGTGATCAGCCTTGGGGCTTCCGGGGGCGTGCGGTCGCGTGGCATGGCTTCCACCTCGGCAAACAGGATGCGTTCACCAAAGACGGTATGCCCGTAAAAGCGATAGGTATACACCTGATAGTTTTCAAGGTCTTCGTCGCGGAAAGTGCTGCGCTGAATGTCGTCAAAATCTTTTCCGCGAAGGTTGATGCGCGGGGCATCGGTCAGCAGGACAAAGGAATCTGCTCCCGGGTCTTTTCTCTCCACTTCATACAGGGAGAGGTTATCGTCTTCTTCCCAAACGAAATTGATCCATGTGTCGCCTTCATAGAAGAAGACCTCATTGTCAAAACGGTGTTCATCCACGCTGGCTTCAATGGTAAACGGTGCTGGTAGCAGGTTATAGATGGGCGGCTCGTCTACCGTGCGCACCCTGTATGTATAGCTCTGGCCTGCGGTTACGTTTTCATCGGTGTAGCTAAGGGCCAGGGCTTCTGCCACGCGGCTTTCGCGTGCAGCACTGAGCACCAGTACGGCATACTCAAAGTCTTCATCACCTCGCTGCCTGCGCATGTCGCTGATGCCTGTTTCAAAATCGAAAGTGCCCCCTTTGGGTGTGAGGGCCACCTGCAGGTAGCCCCGGGCCAGATCCAGCAGTTCAAAGGCTTCGCCTTCCGCGTCTTCCATGATGTCATCCCAGGCTTCTACATCAAAAGGCAACAGGCGGGCTATTTCCACAAAGTCGTCGGCGCCTGCCAGGCTGCGCTCAATGATAAAGCCGTCGCGAAAGCCGGTCTCCATCACCACGGATTTATCAGGAAAATAGCGGAGCTCAATACCGGTATCCTCCACATAACGTCCGGTAATATTGATGGTGGTGGCGAACTCATCGGCCAGGGGATCGGTGTCCTGCCCAAATGTTCCGAAAAATGGGGTGAGCATGAGTGCGATCAAAGCAAGCAGGCGGGAGAGCTGCTGAAAACGATGTTTGTTTTTCGCAACCTTCATGGTTGCCTGCTGACGTGCAGCGAGGCCGGGAAGTTCTTTCTTTATTGATCCAAATGGTTTCATCTGTATATAATTTTATATCTATCTGTTATTTAGACTTATGCGGTTGTATTTAAGCTGCCCTTTCAGGGCGCTTCTAGGGTTGTTGGCCCTATGTCGACCCAGGGCGTTGCCACTGGGCTGAATTAAATTGCCCTTTCAGGGCGCACGGGTACGCAGCCCAAGTGCTGCGGCTACCACTGGCGACATATGTTACGGTCCGCAGCCCAAGTGCTGCGTCTACCTCTGTTTCTTTTTTGTAAATAGTACGTCGGCCGAGGTCACGCAGCCCAAGTGCTGCGTCTACCTCTGCCCTTTTTTTGTAAATGGCAGGC
>CAYMDX010000231.1:0-2677 GCA_964389125.1 uncultured Bacteroidales bacterium | reverse complement strand
CCTCTTTTGGTCATCGAGAAGAAATAGGCTTCCAGTTCCGCTTCATCAGCAAAGGGTTTTTGCATTGCCAGGGCAACCGCTTTCTCATAGTCTGAAGCGATTTTAGTGCGTTTAATGGTATCGAACACCTGTTTGCCACCGGAAAAAATACCCGACAGGTAATACCATATGGCTTTCATAGAACCCAATGCTTTGCGTTCATCCTGAATATGTGACCTGGCATGTAGCCAAAGCCTTTCATGGAAGGCTGCGAGGCGTTCCCGTTTTTCAGTATCCGTATAATCATAATCGCGAATGGCTGCCGGAAGAAACGGGTTGATAAGGGCGCCCCGCCCCAGCATCCAGGTTTGCTGCTCCGGGAAGCGGGCTTGTAGCTTTCTGAATTGTGAGACGTTATAAATATCACCATTGTATATCAAAGGGTGCTTCGATAGTTCCATGCATGTTTCGAACCCTTCCGGCTGTGCCGCGCCGCTGTACATCTGCTTGCCTGTACGCGGGTGAATAATGACGTGACGTATCGGATGTTTATTCAGGACGTGTAAGACAGGGAAAATTTCTTGCGTATGGTTATAGCCTAAACGTGTCTTTACAGACATTTCAATGGTTATCTCTTCACAAACTTCCTGAAGTATGCGATCTACCAACTCCGGATATGGCAGAAGGCCAGACCCTCTCTTCTTATTGGCTATTCTGGCAAAAGGACATCCCAGGTTCCAGTTCATATGGGTAAAGCCATGTTTTTCAAGCGCATGTCCCAGGGCTATGATCTCCCCCGGCGCGTTACTTATAAACTGTGGTACCGTGGGTGCCTGATTTTCTGAAAACGGGACAATGTCTTCCAGTTTTGAAGCCGGCACATGATCAGCTCCAAAACCACTAATGAACGGGGCATACATTTCATCAACACCATTAAAAAAAGCTGCAAAAGCATTACGATAAGCTTTATGGGTAATACCCCGAAAAGGCGCCAGCAGCAATAGTGGCTGCTGGTCTGACGAACGGATGACATTGGCAGACATAATAGTTACATTCGGATACAATGATCCGACAAATATACATTGCCTTAACCATTTACACCAGCCTGGACAACAAAATCCCCTAATAGTTTGTTAGATAAAGCATTATCTTTGGTGAAAATTCAACAGGAACCTTCATACACCAAAGGTTATGGCAATTGTTGCTGCGCACTGCTGGAATATATATCTTTGTTTAAAGACCTGTCATGTATGCGGAAAGAAACTGATTTTTTAGGAGAGGCCATGTTGCCCGATGATTCCCTGTATGGAATTAATGCATGGCGGGCAGCCCAAAATTTTCCTGACCGGACTCCTTTTCATGTTGAATGGTACCGCGCCCTGGGATTGGTCAAGCTGGCTTGCTATCAGACAATCAGGGCCTTTGGAGAAAGTGCCTCCTCAGCTTCACTCGAAGACCGTTTACCTGCCGGTATGGAAGATCTCAATGTGTTCACTTTTCTGGAAGAGGCTGCTGAAGAGATTAGTGCCGGCAAGCATTTTGACCATTTTATTGTTCCGGCTGTCCAGGGTGGTGCCGGCACTTCTATCAATATGAATATCAATGAAATAGCCAGTAATGTCGCACTGGTGAAACAGGGGTATAAACCCGGTGACTATACGCATACAGATCCTTTTATGCATGCCAACCTGTTTCAGAGCACCAATGATGTGGTCCCTTCGGCATTAAAGATTGCTGTTATGCAGCTGTTGTCAGGGCTGGAGGATGCCATTAACGCATTGCGCGTGTCGGTTGAAAAGCTGGAAACAAACCATCGCCATGAGCTCCGGATGGCTTATACGCAGATGCAGCAGGCACTGCCATCATCCTATGGCCATTTGTTTGGAAGCTACAATGAGGCGTTATCACGCGACTGGTGGCGGGTATCCAAGAGTTTTGAACGAATAAAAAGCGTCAGTCTTGGTGGTGGTGCAACCGGTAGTGGTATGGCCATCCCGCGTTTTTTTATTATGGAAGTGGTATCCCGCCTCCAGAACCTGACTTCCCTGCCTGTGGCCCGGAGTGAGAACCTGCCTGACACAACGCAGAACCTGGACACATTTGTAGAGGTTCACGGCATCCTTAAGGCCCATGCGGTAAACCTGGAAAAGATAGCCGGTGATTTGCGTTTGCTGTCTGCTGATACAATGGGTGCAGGGCGGATACAGATACCCAGGCGTCAAACAGGAAGCAGCATCATGCCCGGAAAAGTGAACCCGGTAATTCCTGAATATATCATATCCACCGCCCATAAGGTCTACAGCAATGATACCCTTATAACTTCCCTTTGCGGACAGACCTCTCTCGATTTGAATGCCTATCTGCCAATGATCGGACATGCTATCATTGATAGCCTGAAACTTTTGGTAAATGCCGTTACAAGCATGCAGAAAAACCTTATCGAAGGACTGCAGACGGAAAAGGATGATTCTTTGCAACAAATCATGTATAGTCCCTCGGTAACTACCGCTCTGATACCCTATATCGGATACAGGAAAGCTGGTGATATGGCCCGGCATATGAAGGAACATCAGTGCAGCATCAAAGAAGCAAATCATGCCTTGCAGGTGCTGTCACCAGATAAGCTGGAGCAGCTGTTAAAACCTGAGAAGCTTCTGCAGCTGGGGTACTCTTTGAGGGATCTTGATTAGCCGGGAAG
>CAYMDX010000230.1:0-2686 GCA_964389125.1 uncultured Bacteroidales bacterium | reverse complement strand
ACTTTCGGGCTTTTTCTTGCCAAAAGCCAATATAGGTTGGGCCTGCGCCCATAGCGTAATTTAATCATAATAAAATATACAGACCGACATGGATCAAAAAGACTTTTGTTTTGGTATCCCGCTTGTTCATGATACCTTATCCGCCCATTTTGGCCATTGTGAAAAATTTGCCATCGTGCATGTGAACAATGGTGTTATTGATGATCTGCAGACGCATACACCTCCCGGACACGTTCCAGGCTTGTATCCGAAGTGGCTGGCCGGATTCAATGTTACCGATGTGATCGCCGGCGGCATTGGGCAGCGCGCCATCGAGCTGTTTACACAAAGAGGGATCAATGTGTTTGCCGGAGCTCCTATGAAATCCGCAAAAGAATTGGTGAAGGATTTTCTGGCGTCCAGACTTGAGCTCCAGGCCAATTATTGTGATCATGGTTCTGTCCCGCACCAAAACCATGAAGGGTGTCAAGGATCGTAAGCCTATGAAAATTGCCATCGCCAGTGGCAAAGGAGGTACAGGCAAAACCTTCCTGTCCACGAATCTGTTTTATACCCTGCAAAAGGCTGGAAAGGCGCCTGTTTTGCTCGACTGTGATGCAGAAGAGCCTAATGCCGATATCTTTTTCAACGGACAGCTTCGCTATGATTCTGCGATCTCCATGACGGTCCCGGAAATCGATACAAATCGCTGTACCTTTTGTGGGCGTTGTTCGGAGTTTTGTGCGTACAATGCGATTTTTATTGTTCCTCCGGTTAAGGTTATCCGGGTGCTGGAGGAGTTGTGTCACGGTTGCGGTGCCTGCATGGTGGCATGCAATGACGGGGCAGTGACAGAAAAATCCCTGCCCGTGGGTCAGATAAGCTGGTATAACTTATCCGGTAACGCATCCCTGGTAACCACCAGAATGAAGGTTGGTGTCCATTCGCCGGTTAAGGTGATCCGTGAAGGTATTGCGGCTGTTTCTCAAGAAAATACGGTTATAATGGACGCACCGCCCGGAACCTCCTGTCCGTTTATTCAAACCGTGGCACGGGCCGACTATGTGATACTGGTTACGGAACCAACGCCATTCGGCCTGAGTGACCTGAAACAGGCCGTCGCCTTTTTGCAACAGCTCCATAAGCCCTTCGGTGTTGTGGTTAATCGTGCCGGTGTTGGTGATCGGGCGGTGTTTGATTACCTTCACCATGAAAACATTTCTCTTTTGATGGAAATTCCTTTTAATAAGAAGATTGCAGAGCTCTATGCAGGGGGATCATTATACGCAACCTATGATAACAGCTGGCAGCATGAACTGGCAGCGATGTATGACAAAATAGCTTCAACCTATGGAAACAGCCATCATTAGTGGTAAAGGAGGAACCGGAAAGTCATCGGTGGTGGCGGCTTTCGCCACATTGTTGCGGCAGACGGTGTTAGCCGACTGCGACGTGGATGCTGCGAATCAGTATCTGCTGTTCGACCCGTCGAAAGAGGAGGAGCAGACATTCACCGGAAGCAAGGAAGCGGTAATCAATGCCAGGTTATGTGACAATTGTGGCCTCTGTTTGCGCTACTGTCGTTTCGATGCACTTTCTGTTTCAGATGGGCAGGTAATGGTGTCAGATATATTTTGTGACGGTTGCGGGCTGTGTGCGCGTATATGTCCCAGGGAGGCCATTACCATGAAAGAGAACAACGATAGTCGTCTGTATGCCGGAGGGTTCCGCTATGGACAAATGGTTTACGGAAGGCTTGCTCCCGGCGAAGAAAATTCGGGTAAGCTGGTAAATCTGGTCAGGGAAAAAGCGCACAAAATGGCCGGAAAGAATGAGTTGAAACAGATTATTATAGACGGCCCACCAGGTATTGGCTGTCCGGTAATTTCTACTGTTACAGGGGTGGATCAGGTGGTAATCGTTACCGAACCGGGGATGTCCGGCCTTCGGGATCTGCAGAGAGTTTGCGAATTAACACAGTCATTCCGGATACCGCTTTATGTGATCATTAACAAAGCAGACTTACATTCGGCTAATAGTGAAGAAATAGAACTGTTTTGCAACAACAGGGGCATTTGTATTGCCGGCAGACTCTCTTATGATCCGTTAATCACCGATGCTATGGTTCATTGTAAAAGCATCACAGAATATAAACCGGAATCCGCTATCGCCGCCGAATTCAAACAGGCTTTCCGATTGGTGTTTCATGGGCACGATTGAGACGGTAAACGGTAAAGGAAGCTGGAAGCATACATACATTCATTATGAAAGTTTATACGAATCCGGAGCTGCGCCGGGTGAAAGGGTTCCGTATCGTTTGTTGCTTAAACGTAGCTGGCAGCTGGAAGAGAAAGTATCTGAACGTTCAATGAATTCGGCGCGTTGCCGGGATTGCTTCTATGCCGGGAATACATCGCCCGTCATGGCAGCCGGTTATTTTTTGGGAGCGGACCTGTTAGGGGAAGGTGCTTTAATTTCGAACTACCTAAAGGCGATACCTGAATACCTATACCACAACCCCATTTAGAATCAATACAAATTTCAGGCATTGGCCAGAAAAATACCGGATTGTTTGGATGGTATCCAAAACTGTGTTATTTTAGAGGTGTCGATCACCACTGGAGAATGAATGTCTGATCTGACCGAAACCGGATATGTTTTTTATAGGGTTGTTTTCTTCCTTTTTCCCCTGGTTAATCCTGGCTGT
>CAYMDX010000229.1:0-2705 GCA_964389125.1 uncultured Bacteroidales bacterium | reverse complement strand
CCCGCACAGGGCGGGATCTCTTACATCCCATTTCCCCCTGACCTTACAATAGTCCGGTATAATACATCAAGTGTGCGATTGTGGACACACGCTGATCTACCCAAAACCATTTAATGGCCACAAATTCAGATAAATACAAAAACTGGAACGGGGTTTGATAACAATATAAACAACAGGTGCGATTTGACTTTGGTACAGTAGCTGGGGAAGGATGCATTTGTTGATATGTTAAAATATTTTTTTGTTGTTAGTTCAATACGCCAATTATTTATAAATTACAAACCCAAAATAACACCTTCATGACACGACACCTGATTAAATTCAGCATACGTGCCCTCCGACGGCAAGGTGGATATGTTGCGCTTAACGTTCTGGGCCTGGCCATCGGAATTGCCTGTACCCTGGCCATCGGACTATTTATTGCCCACGAGTTAAGTTATGATCAATATCATGACGACAAAGACAGGATCTACCGCGTTACCCTGGAAGGTAGGTTTAGCGGGACAGAAGTATTGGGGGCATGGACACCCGCTCCCATGGGGGAAGCCATGGTGAATGATTTTCCGGAGGTCGAAAAATATCTTCGATTGAATGTATGGGATGAAACGGTTATACAGGTTGAAGATCAGTATTTTATAGAAAAGGATTTTATCGAGGCCGATTCCACCTTTTTTGATTTCTTTTCCATACCACTGATAAATGGCGACAAGGAGACTGCCCTGAAAGAACCTCATTCGGTTGTACTGTCAACATCTGCTGCTTCAAGAATGTTTGGAGATGAAAATCCCTTAAATCAGATGATACGAATAGGGAGTAGTACAACTCTCTACCGAATTACGGGCATCATGGAGGATATACCTGAAACAACCCATTTCAATGCCGGCATGATTGGTTCTTTTTCTACCAATCCGCATGCGAATGATAATCAGTGGGGCTCCAACAACCTTTTTACCTATGTAAAATTATATCCCGATGCCAGTCATGAGAAAGTAAATGATCGTTTTGAGGGTATGGTGCTAAAATATGTTGGTCCCGAAATACAGCAACTGATGGGGATTACACCCAAAGAGTTTCTTGCCCGGGGTAACCTGTATAATTATTTCCTTCAGCCACTGACGGCGATTCATCTTGATCCGACTGTGGAACACTCCCTGAAACCTTCGAATGACCCCAAGTATTTGTGGATCTTTGGTGCTATCGGCCTGCTGATCCTGGTGATAGCGTCCATTAACTTCATGAACCTGTCAACAGCCCAGGCTACCAAAAGGGCCAAAGAAGTGGGGATGAAGAAAGTGATCGGTTCGTCAAGAGGAATGCTCGCCAAACAATTTGTTACCGAAACAGTGATATTATCCTTTTTGGCGCTTATCGTTGCTATTTTGATTCTGGAATGGGCATTGCCTTATTTTAATAATTTGTTGTCGCTGCAACTATCGTTGAGCTATTTTAACAGCTGGTATGTCATTCCCGGCATGATCGCGCTTGCCCTTCTTGTTGGTTTGTTTGCCGGAAGCTACCCGGCATTTTATCTGTCCGCTTTCGATCCAAACACCGTTTTGAAAGGGAAAACCACCGGTAGCAAGCAAAGTACCAGACTACGGCAAACCTTGACTATTATGCAGTTTGTCATATCTATTATATTGATATCCGGTTCCCTCGTCATGAACAAGCAGTTGAATTTTATGCTGAATAAAGATCTGGGGTTCGACCGGGAAAACATACTTGTTATTCGAAGAGCCCATGTTTTGGGAGACCAGGAAGATACCTTCAAAAACGAACTAAATGATATTTCCGGGATTGTCTCCGTATCAGTATCAACGGCTGTTCCCGGGAGACCAAATAACAACAATGGATACATGATCAGGGGCCGCGATGAGGAATCATTCCTGATGCAAACCACCTGGGCAGACTATGACTTTCTGGACACTTATGGAATTAAGCTGGCAGAGGGACGGTTTTTTGACCCCGAAAAGCTTACCGATCGTGAGGCTTGCATCCTTAATGAGCGCGCTGTAAACAATTACAACTTTAATGATCCTCTAAGTACACACGTAATTGTAACCGAAGGACAGGATGAGCGGATTGTAAAGCCGGTGATTGGGGTTACCCGGGATTATCACTTTGAATCACTTCGCAACGACATTGCCCCTGCCATTATACGCTTCAAAGATGAGGGCAGGAACTGGGGCTATATCAGTATTCGCTTCGAACCGGAAAATGTGAGAAATGTAGTGGAAGAGACCGAACAGCTTTGGGCTTCTTTCACCTCCAATGAACCAATGTTACACTTCTTCCTGGATGAAGACCTTAACCGGTTTTATCATGAAGAACGTCAAAATGCATTGTTGTCGGTCGTGTTTACTGTCATTGCGATCATTATAGCCTCTCTCGGGTTGTATGGGCTTACAGCTTTCTCGCTGCAACAACGCACCAGGGAGATAGGCATCCGCAAAACCTTTGGTGCTACCGTTTCCGATATCTGGTACCTGGTATGCAAAGATATCATGGTTTTACTGGGGATCGCCACACTCTTTGCCTGGCCGTTGCTTTACTGGGTTGCGTCGAACTGGTTACAAAACTATCCTTACCGTATCAGTTTACACGTTGGTGACTTCCTGATCGGTTTTATTGTAGCAGTTTTGATCGCACTGTTCACCATCAGTTACCGGGTACTCCGTACCGCCTCTGTCAATCCGTCGCTGTCC
>CAYMDX010000228.1:0-2705 GCA_964389125.1 uncultured Bacteroidales bacterium | reverse complement strand
ATAAAAATTTGTTATCTTGCTTAGCATTATGGGTCCAGGCCCATTGGGTGACTAACCCCTAATTTCCAACATCTTTCATCTAACATCTACCAACAACCAAACAACTGCTTATATAACACTATTATACAGTAATTAAAAAATATATACAGATGAAACACACAGTAAGCACATCCTGGAAAGGAGACATGGTATTTGAGGCTGAGGTTAACGGCCATTCATTAATTATGGATGCACCGGAAGAGGCCGGCGGGAAGGATCAGGGACCGCGTCCCAAGCCTTTGATGCTGGCTTCGCTGGCCGGTTGTACCGGTATGGATGTTATCGCCATGCTGAAAAAGATGCGTGTGGATGTTGAGGGCTTCCATATCCATATCGAAGGAAATGTTACCGAAGAGCCTCCCAAGCATTATAACCACATGACCGTGGTCTATGAGTTTACGGGCAAGGACCTTCCTGAAGAAAAGATCAAAAAAGCAGTCGATATGTCCCGGGAAAAGTACTGTGGCGTATCGTACCTTTATCGCCAGGTGATGGAGCTCGATTACGATATCCGTATAAAAGAAGCGTAGAACCACGTCAAAGCTACTTTGGCAGATCCAGGTCTTTTTCTTTCATTTTATTCTCTGCAAACGCAAATCTTTGCGTAGCTCAGGCTATGTGAAGATCTCCTTTTTATTTGAGAAACAATCTTTCCGACGCAACCGGCATGGTGCACTGACATGACACTATCCTTACCAACCTTACGCTGATGAACAGGTTGTGGATCCAGCCACCTGTATTTTGACGCCCCTGCATAAAAAAAGCCACTGGTAGGTGGCTTGTGGAGGAACGTTTTTATGTGGCGGAGAGAGAGGGATTCGAACCCCCGGAGGCTGTTACACCTCAACGGTTTTCAAGACCGCCGCAATCGACCACTCTGCCATCTCTCCGGTGCAAAAGTATAAAAAATTTGGTTTTTGCCAACAAAAATCACTGTTTTAACCTGGGTGCGGGGTAAAAAATGTATTTTTGGCTTCCGGGAAGCACTGGCAAAATTTATAAATCCGACATAAGCATGGAGAAGTCGCGGACAGCCATCGTTATTCTGAACTGGAACGGCAAACACCTGTTATCAAGGTTTTTACCGCAAATTCTCAGATACACCCCGTCAGATGTTGAGATTATTGTGGCCGATAACGCCTCTGAAGATGACTCCCTGGCGTTTCTGGCATCCCGGTATCCCAATGTCCGGGTGATCACCCTTGACCGCAATTATGGTTATGCCGGCGGCTATAACCGGGCATTGAAACAGGTGGACGCCGATTATTACATGCTGCTGAACTCTGATATGGCTGTAAGTGAGGCCTGGCTGGAGCCCTGTGTCCGGTTGCTTGATGAGCGCCCCGAAGTAGCAGCTTGTCAGCCAAAGATACGCTCACTGCATGACAGCCGGTATTTCGAATATGCCGGTGCTGCCGGGGGCTTTGTAGATCATTTTGGTTATCCGTTTTGCCGGGGTCGTATTTTTCATCACCTGGAAGAAGACCAGGGTCAGTATGATACCTTGCGTGAAGTGTTCTGGGCGACCGGAGCCGCCATGTTTGTCAGAGCAGGGGCCTTCCATAAAGCCGGGGGTTTTGACGAACAATTCTTTGCCCACATGGAGGAAGTGGATCTGTGCTGGCGTCTCCAAAATAAGGGTTTTCGGATATTCTGCTGCCCGGATTCAGTCGTTTATCACCTTGGTGGCGGCTCCCTGCCACGCAACAACCCCCGGAAGACCTTTTACAACTTTCGTAACAGCTTATGGATGCTGGCCAAAAACCTGCCGGGTCATCGGTTCTATACACGTATCCTGCAACGCCTGGCACTCGATGAGTTGGCCGCTGCCTCCTTCCTGCTGAAAGGTCAAATCCGCGACTGTCTTGCCGTGTACAAAGCACACCTGGCCTTTTTCCGGTACTTCTTCAGGATGCGAAAAAAAAGTTGCCACAATCCACATATCCTGCCTTCAATACTCTACAAAAGAAGTATTGTTCTTGATTACTACGTCCGCGGGAAAAAGCGCTTTTCAGATCTGTGCTTCAAAGCTTCAATAGCCAGCAAATAGCTTCCCAGACCGAAACCTGTAATTGAGCCCACACATTTTGCCGAAATGTGTGATAACTGCCGAAATGATTCGCGGTCAAAGATATTGCTGATGTGTACCTCCACCACAGGAATGTCCACGGCGCCTATGGCATCCCCGATAGCTACCGATGTATGTGTGTAACCGCCGGCATTCAGAATGACCCCGTCATACAAGCCATCTGCTTTTTGGATCTCATCGATCAACTCCCCCTCAATATTGCTTTGAAAATAGGTAAGTTGCATATCGCTGTACGCTTCCTTAAGTATT
Organism: uncultured Bacteroidales bacterium; assembly: GCA_964389125.1. Classification (GTDB taxonomy): domain Bacteria; phylum Bacteroidota; class Bacteroidia; order Bacteroidales; family UBA7960; genus PUPG01. The sequence continues at coordinate 328 of CAYMDX010000228.1, read as the reverse complement.
GCAAGGTAATCTTGAAAAGAAGTACTGCCGTAATGTCCCGGCTCGCGCTTACCCGTGAGATTCAGATTGGGTCCGTTTATAATCAGGATGTTCATAAACCACTTTTTGTTGCAAATTACAAATTTTGCAAACAAAAATAAGCTATCTTTGTTACACTTTTGGAAGAGGGGTGCCCTAAACAACGGGCTGAGATCAAACCCATAGAACCTGATCCGGGTAGTACCGGCGAAGGGAAAATCACACAGGTACCTTTTCTTTGTGTTGATTATCATGCCGGTTGTTTTTTCCCCATCTTTCTTTTGTACGAACAGGTTATCCGTTGGACGTT
>CAYMDX010000227.1:0-2742 GCA_964389125.1 uncultured Bacteroidales bacterium | reverse complement strand
ACGTCCAGTGAACGGACACTTTAATGCCAAATGGTTTCCCCAGATTTAAAGAATAACGGCTTTTCATATTATGAAATAGTCAATTATTAAAATTTTATAAAAATAAAGATACTAAAATATCTGACTTCATTGACAACAATCCTCAGGGAGTTGATAAAAAAGGGGCTGGTTACATACCTACCCCCTTTTAAAGAATGATAACTATCACTTATTCAGAGATTTGTACCTTACGGGTTATCGTAGTATTATTGGTAGAAACCTGTATTATGTATATACCTGTATCTAATCCGGATACCTGAATCTCATGTTGATGCGTGTTCACCACTTCTGCATTGTATACTTCCTGCCCCAACATGTCGACCATGCTGATACGGGTCATCTCTTCATTGGGGGTTTCAATGGTAAGGAGGCTTCTGACTGGGTTAGGATAAATTTGAATCTCAGCGTATTCCGTTGTCTTTACATCGGTTCCGTCCGCTTTCAGGGGCACTTCAATGGCTTTATCTGAATTCGTGATCTCAAAACTGTCAGCATAGTCAACATAGTGATCAGCTGTAACTTCATATGAATAGGTCTGGTGTACCAGCTCATCAAATTCATACTGACCAGCTTCGTGGCTCTCCCCGTCAATATGGATGATGGCATCATCGACTTCAGCTCCATATTCACACATGATAGTGAATGTAGCTGTGTAGAACGGAGTGAGTGTAATATCAATATCCACATCCTTGTCTGTTATTTCGAAGGCTCCACGGTGTTTGACATGTCTTTGCGCTGTCACAGTATAGGAATATGTGCCGGGAAGGAGCTCATTCATCTCATAGTGTCCCGGTTCCATCGTGTAATTTTCAACGGTAATGACCGCATCTTGCACGTCATTGCCATGCACGTCATGCACATGAAATTCGGCATTGAATACCCTTGACAGCACCACTTTAACCAGGTTATCCTCATCTTCAACCACCTCGAATAGTTGATTATGCGTATCCAGATGGTTATCAGCCCAGGCGTTGTAGTAGAAAGAGCCTTCAGGAAGGTTAAACTCGGCATGTCCTTCTTCGTCGGTTTCTTCAACAATTCCCGATACTTCCACACTGGCACCCTCGAGGGTTTCATCTAACTGGTTTTTCACAGAGAAAGTCAAATCATGGCCTTCCAGTTCGTAATACACAATGATCTTCCAGGAGTTATTGTTCACATAATTGTAGTCGGTGTTGCTTCCTGATCCGCCCCATGTACGGAATGCGTGGAGCTCAAATTCAATTTCGCCGCCGCCTTCAACATTATTGGCGATGGTAAGACCTGTACGTTCGTATTCATAGGTGCCGCTGGTATTTTCTTCACCTTCATACACTTCAGGTTCTGTTTCGCCGCCATCTGATACACAACGCAGGAATGACCTTTGATCAGACATCCAACCATCGGGTTCGGCCGACATGTCATACTCCACAGAGACGCCTGTAATAATCGCGCCTTCTGGGATAGTCACTGACATCTCACCGGGTTCCAGCGCATTGCTTGAAGTGGTCGGGTTGGTATTATAGGTTGTCGGAATATCACCTTCGGAGTAGACAGGCGCTTCGCCAATAACAACACCTTTAACATCCTCGAACGTATATTTACCGGATACAGCTTTCAGGAACAGCTCAACCACGGTCTCCGGAGGAGTGCTAAGCAGGGTGCTGACCTCAAAGGTAACTTCCGTTGTGGCATCCGGCGCCAAAGCTGATGCTTCAACAGCATCAACGGTATGCACGGTGAGCCATGTGCTGGTCACCTCCATGTAGGATTCGATATCCAGACTTGTGGCATGTCCCTCATTTCTGATGCTGACGGTTAAATCAGTCAACTCACCCGGATTGATGTAAGTCTCCTTGTCCGGATCACCTGCCCATAAATCTTCAAAGACCAGGTGGGGAGCATTTACACGCAATGTAAAGGTTGACTCCCATGTGTCCTCGCCATCCGTCGCTTCAATCATAAACAGAACAGTTTCCTGATCGGGAATACTATCCGAAAAGGCAACGGAAAATGCGTCTTCCAGGGTTGTGGTTGAATCCTCATCAATGTCACCAAATTCGGCAGAATCATTGGTGATGGTCACATATTCATTGTCGGTAAGCAGGGTGGCATTTACATCTGAAGCTTGTTCGCTACCTACATTTTTCAAAGTGATATCCAGCAATACCTCTTCGCCAAAGTCGGCCTCACCGTTATCATTGCCGGCAGCGTCATCGATAACATAATCATCAAAAATAACATAAGGCCCATCCGGTGGATTGACCTGTATTTCTTCGTTGATGTATGTTACTTTATTGAAACCTGTTATAGCCAGGGTCACCTCTCCCGGTTCTTCGGGTGGTTCTTCAAAGTTTACGGTTGCCGTGCCGTCTTCAATAAGAGCTGTGCCAAGGATGACAACCTCTTCTTCAATCTCATCATATTCGGTTATGGCCACGGTGGACCCGTCAGCATTATCGACGGTGATGTCGAAGTAGTCGGTTCCCAGCAAAATTACGGGGTTATAGATTGCATTGATAGGGGTAGGAGTATCTGTTCGTATCAGCAGGGAGGGGTCACCAAAGAGGATCCAGGTTTCATGTGTCCTGACGCCTTGCGACCCATACTGTGGAATCATAAACATGCTGCCGTGAATAGAAACACCGCCATAGGTTCTTTTGATGGTCGGGCCATGCCCGATACTGGCTTCTGTTTTTATGCTGACCATCTCATCCTGTCCGC
>CAYMDX010000226.1:0-2747 GCA_964389125.1 uncultured Bacteroidales bacterium | reverse complement strand
ACCGATAAAAAAAGGCAGAAGGACTCCGTTTTGGTGTCCCTCTGCCTGAAATTATGGATGCTTTTCCGGAGCTTAATTTTCTCCCAGGAAAACTTTCATGTCCTCATCCACGGTATTGATGCCGGAAATACCAAACTTTTCCACCAGCACGTTGGCCACGTTAGGGGATAGGAAGGCCGGTAAAGTAGGTCCGAGGTGAATGTTCTTAACCCCGAGGGACAACAATGCCAACAGGACGATCACGGCTTTCTGCTCATACCATGCAATATTGTAGGCGATCGGTAGTTCATTGATATCATTCAGACCAAATACTTCTTTGAGCTTCATGGCGATAACCGCCAGCGAGTAGCTGTCGTTGCACTGACCGGCATCGAGCACCCTCGGGATACCATCAATATCGCCCAGTGGAAGCTTGTTATAGCGGTATTTTGCACAACCTGCTGTCAGGATGACGGTATCATCCGGCAAGGCTTTGGCAAAGTCCGTATAATATTCACGACTCTTCATACGACCGTCACAACCGGCCATTACAAAAAACTTGCGGATCGCGCCAGATTTAACGGCATCCACAACCTTATCAGCAAGTTCCAGTACCTGATTGTGGGCAAAGCCACCTGTGATCTCTCCTTTTTCTATCTCCACAGGGGGTTCACATTGTTTTGCATGTTCAATGACCTGTGAAAAGTCCTTCCTTCCGCCTTCAGGGCGTTCGGGTATGTGTGTTGCGCCTGCCAGTCCAGAGGAGCCGGTGGTGTATATCTTGCCGGTATACTTGGCATTTTTCTGTGGGGGTACAATACAGTTTGTCGTAAACAGAATTGGGCCGTTAAACTGCTCAAACTCCTCGCGCTGCTTCCACCAGGAGTTGCCGTAATTACCAACAAAATGGTCATACTTTTTAAATGCCGGATAATAATTCGCCGGCAACATCTCACTGTGGGTATAGACATCAACACCGGTATCTTTTGTCTGTTCGAGCAGGTCTTCCATGTCGCGCAGGTCGTGACCGCTGATCAGGATGGCCGGGTTGTTGCGTACACCAATATTGACGTTGGTGATTTCCGGGTTGCCGTAAGCTGTCGTGTTGGCTTTGTCCAGTAGCGACATCACTTCCACCCCATATTTTCCGCATTCAAGGACCATACCCGTCAGTTCGTCTGCGCTGAGGCTGTCGTCCAGAGTGGCTGCCAGTCCTTTCTGGATGAATGCATTAATCTCATCGTGATGGTGCCGGAGATTGCCTGCATGTTCCGAATAGGCAGCTATACCTTTTATTCCGTAGATCAGCAGCTCCCGCAGTGAGCGGATGTCCTCATCCTTGGTCATTTCAAGCACTCCCGCCTGCTGACTCTTACGGTCAAACTCCGAAGGGGTGTAGGCAGTCCATTGAGCAGCCATTGGCAGATCATCCTTGTTTAGGGAAATACCTGCTGATTCTATTTTTTGCTCGAGCTCCAGACGCAGGTTGATGCCCTCCCGAAGCTTATCATAAAACCTTTCCCGGTCGAAATTGGCGTTGGTAACCGTCATAAACAGGCTTTCCTGAATGAAACGGTCAACCTTGGGGTCAACGATGTTGTTTTCCCGGCCTTTGTTGGCATAGACAGATAAGCCTCTGAGAAAATACATCATGACATCCTGGATTCCTGCCAGTTCCGGTTCTTTCCCACATACACCCTTTACAGTGCATCCGGTGCCTTTTGTGGCTTCCTGACATTGATAGCAAAACATTTGCATAGTGATCCTCCTTTTTTGGGTTAACAATCGATGGTTTTTTCTGATTCTTTATGATAAAGTGATCAGGTTATTTCTGTTTGTCATTCAAAATCCGTCTGAACTTCTACACCCATTCTTCCTGGATGATTTTTCCCTGCAGACTGACCTTGATTGCTTTTACGGGTACTTTCCTGTCAGCCTGACCGACGGCTTTTTTGGCCAGTTGCAGCAGTCCGCCGCAACAGGGAACTTCCATCATCATCACCGTCAGGGTATTGATATGGGCATCGTTGATCATGGCAGTCAATTTTTCCACATAGGTGTCGGTTCCCTGATCCAGCTTTGGACAAGCAATGGCCAGCCCTTTTCCTTTCAGGTAGCTGGCATGAAAATCACCCATGGAGAACGCCACGCAATCAGCCGTCAGTAGCACATCCGCATTCTGGAAATAGGGTGCCTGCGGACTTACCAGGTGGAGCTGCACAGGCCATTGACGAAGGGCTGATGGCTGGTCTGCTCCGGATGTTTCCGCGGGAGCAGTGGCAGTGGAGCCGGGCTCCTCATCAAACGATAACATTTTTGATCCCGGACAGCCGCCTCCATGTTGGTGCCCGTTTCCACCTGCACCGTTTGTAGCTTTTTCTGCTGGTTTTTTATTCGCTTTGCTTTTTTGATCTTGCATATGCTCCTGGTTCGAATTTTGTTTTAGTTTGGATAAATCTACCGGGATATTGTGTTTGTTGATGTAATCAATCCCTTCCCGGACATAGGCATGTTGGTTGTGGTCGATCAGGTGGTTCAGGTGTGCCAGGACCGTGGCCTCCCCTTTTGGTGCGATGCGTTCCATCACTTTTATCTCATCATAAGGCTCAGCTTCCCGTTCTTCCAGCGAAATGGCCCCTACCGGACAATCGGGTATACAAGCCCCCAGACCATCACAGTACAGATCACTGATCATCCGTGCTTTCCCATCAACCATCTGTAAAGCCCCTTCATGGCAGCCCTCTACACAGATGCCACATCCGTTGCAG
>CAYMDX010000225.1:0-2747 GCA_964389125.1 uncultured Bacteroidales bacterium | reverse complement strand
AAAAAACATACACATGTCAAGAATGCTGATTATGATCGTTTGTTTGCTGGTTTCATATGCCTGTCATCAGGAGCATGACCCGGCTGACAGCCTCGATTTTTCAGGCGTTGAGGCATTCATGCGTATTAGCAGCACCCTGGAAAAAAATACAGAGCCATCTCCCGCCGCATGGGATTCCTTATTTGCAACGCCCGGTTATGAGGTATTGACTGAAAGTGAATTTACCAGTCAATATTTCAGGGAAAAATTCAATCTGGTTTTTATGCCCTCCAAAAGAAACGAACTGGAGGAAGCCCTGGAACAGGAAAAAGAGCGCCCTTTTTATGCCCGGCATATGCAACACTACCTGCGTGCACAACAAAACAGGGAAAAGATCATCGCATACATGGACAGCCTGCAGGCGCATTCAGACAGGATTTTGGAAAAATCGGCCCATAAAGCAAAGAATTATCTGCCAAAAATGGCGGTTGAGGATTATATCCCCGTTTCGTTTGTGATTTTCGCCAATGACGCGCGTGGTTATGACCCTGTGGTCATTGATATCCTGTTTGCCATGGAGCTGGGGGATATGTTACCCTTATTGATTGGTCATGAATTGCATCATTACTACAGGAACCAAATGCTGGCTTTTAACAGGGATGATATTGATGAAGCATTCCAGGATATTTTGTGGGTTTTGGATCAAATACATGCTGAAGGCGTAGCAGACCAGATAGATAAAAGAAAGCTGTTTTCCGATAAATCAAGTCCTATGTATCCCTTTTCCGGGCCATGGGAAACTATGGTGGAGCAGGCACCCGATTATATCCGGGAAATGGATGAAACGCTTTCCGGTATTACCTGGTCTCCCGGGGAAATCCATGCAGCAGGAGCAGATTTAAAAGAAAAACTACCCATGAGCGGCCATCCGGTTGGATTTTACATGGCCAATACCATTATTGCAGAAAAAGGGGAAAAGGCTGTTAAAACCAGGATAGGTAATCCTTTTGCCTTTTTCAGGCTTTACAATGAAACCGCCCGGCTGAAGGCGGATGATACACCCATATTTTCCGAAAAATCAATGCGTGTGTTGAATGAACTGGAAGAAAATATCATTGCTTTCTAAAATCAAGGACTTCTCCCCTTTTGATAGTCTTTGTATTGAGCTGTCTGCTTCGGTTAATTGTTGCAGGCCGCTTTTGCTAAAACCAAAGCATCAGGATACTGAAAACCGATGTATTTTACCAATATGTAACCTCAACCTCGTCATGCGAAACCTGTTTCTCATCTTCATCCTTTCTGTTTTTCTGATACCATGCTCTTTGCAGGCCCGCTCAAACGTTGACACTCCGCTGGCTACCCGCCTCCAAAACCATGTTGCCATCCTGTCGGCTGACTCCATGGAAGGTCGCGGCCTGGGCACCGAGGGCAAAAGTCGCGCAAAGAAATACATAGCGAAGCAGTTCAGGGAAGCCGGCCTGAAATCTTTCGAAGATGGATTTTTTCATCATCTGGATCTTCGGATCGGGCTAGCCAGGGTACCCGGAACCAATGTGGTTGGTTACCTGGAGGGCAGCAACCCGGCCATGCAGGATGAATACATCCTGATCGGGGCTCATTATGATCATCTTGGTTATGCGTATGAGCATGACGAGAAGGTGATATACCCGGGTGCAGATGACAATGCTTCCGGTACGGCGACCATGATTGAGCTGGCCCACTATTTTGGCGAGCACCCGGAGGCCCTCGATCGCAGTATCATCTTTGTTGCCTTCGACGCTGAAGAAAGCGGCTTGCTGGGCGCAGAGAGATTCATTAACAACCATACACAGGTTGATAAGGATGCCATCCGGGTAATGTTTAGCATTGATATGGTTGGAATGTATAAAGCCAATGACGGCGTCGATATGTCGGGGATTGGCACACTGGATGGTGGCATTGCAATGGCCGGGCGAATAGCTGATGCAACATCCATAACCATCACCAATACATCGGGAGATATTCCGCCGCGGACAGACACCTGGCCATTCGGAGAGGCCGGCATCCCTTCCATACATGTGTTTACGGGAACGGAGTCACCCTACCACAAACCTGAAGACACCTGGGACCTGCTTGATTACGATGGTATGGCTAACATAACCAGGTATCTACAAACGTTTGTCGGTGAAATGTCTGCCCAACCTGAGCTTACCCCTTCCCGCCGGTTTGCCCGCCTGAAGCGTCCTTATGCGCCACGATTCGACTTTGGAGTGGCAGCGGGTTTTGGTAGTTCCCATCATCATTACAACGACGCATTTTTCAGGGCAAACCCTGTCAGCGCTTTTCGAGCGGGTATTTTTATGCAGGTTCACATAGGCCGCAGGTTATCCGTACAACCCGGGATGCTGTATGGCTATCATGGCAGTGAAGCACCGGAGGGCCGTTACCGCAAACATGCCATCACCCTTCCCCTTCATGTTCATTTTAACCTTATTGAGGAAAGGAACGGGATGTTCAGATTGTATCCCTTGGCCGGTGGTTACTATCGTCACAATATCGCAGGCAATGATGGTGACCGTGACCTGGATTTTGACGGTGTACACCCCGGTGAAGAATGGGGAGTCAGTGCCGGAGTGGGCGCCGATTTTATGATGTTGCATGTAACCTGGACATGGCGACGCGGCCTGACCGACATTTCATGGGACCAGGAAACGGAAGTCTTTGACAGAAGCAGCATGTTTACGATCGGTTATAAATTTTAACCTTTACCAACTTACTCCACTGTCATA
>CAYMDX010000224.1:0-2764 GCA_964389125.1 uncultured Bacteroidales bacterium | reverse complement strand
GAGGACCTATGTCAAATCCTAAACCCGTGTCGATATGAACAATGCACAATTTTATTATTCCCGCCCGAAGAATGAACCAGTTTTTGATTACACAAGAGGTACGCCCGAACGAAATGCCCTGGAACAAGAACTGGAGCGTCAAAGCAACAATGAGATAGAGATCCCACTTGTTATTGGCGGCAAAGAGATCCGCACGGGAGATACCGAAAAGGTGGTCATGCCGCACAATCACCAACATGTACTGGCCACTTATCACAAAGCTTCCGAAAAGGAAGTGAAGATGGCCATCGACGCCGCCATCAATGCACATAAAGAGTGGACAGAAATGTCGTGGGTGGAGCGCGTATCGATCCACATGAAGATTGCAGAGCTGATTGCCACCAAGTACAGGCCGCTTATGAATGCTGCCACCATGCTGGGTCAGGGAAAGAATGCTTATCAGGCAGAGATTGAAGCCATATGTGAGACCATCGACTTTATCAGGTTCAACGCGCACTATGTATCAGATATTTATGATGACCAGCCCCACTCGCAGCGCGACAACCTGAACCGCATTGAATACCGGCCACTGGAAGGGTTTATATTTGCCATCACACCATTCAATTTTACCGCCATCGCTTCCAACCTGTCGCTGGCTCCGGCTATCCTTGGAAATACCGTCGTATGGAAGCCCGCCACCTCGGCATTGCTCTCCAACCATTACCTGATGCAGATATACAGGGAAGCAGGTGTGCCTGACGGTGTTATCAACTTTATCCCGGGACAGGGAAGTGTTATTGGCGATATCGCCCTGAGCCATAAAGATCTCGGCGGCGTCCACTTTACAGGATCCGAAGGCACCTTTAACCATATATGGCAAGAGGTCGGTAAGAACCTCTCCAGTTACAAATCCTATCCACGTGTTGTAGGGGAAACCGGTGGCAAAGACTTCGTATTTGTCCATAACTCCGCCAATACCGATGAGGTTGCCACAGCCCTTGTCAGGGGAGCATACGAATACCAGGGCCAGAAATGCTCAGCCGCCTCCAGGGCTTATATCCCTGAGTCGTTGTGGCCAACCTTAAAACAAAAAGTCAACGATAACATTGACATGATCAAACAAGGCGATGTGCGTGACTTCTGCAACTTTGTTAATGCCGTGATCGATGAAAAAGCCTATGATAAGATCATGGGGTACATTGATGCTGCGAAAAAGTCGCCCGATGCTGAGATCATTGCCGGCGGTAACGGTGATAAATCAGAAGGCTACTTTATTGAACCCACGGTGATCCTGACAACCGACCCCCACTTTGTCACCATGGAAGAGGAGATTTTTGGTCCGGTTCTCACGGTGTATGTCTACAAAGATGAAGATTTTGAAAAAACCCTGCACATTTGTGATCAAACCTCACCGTATGGCCTGACCGGTGCTATCTTCTCCAAAGACAGGTATGCCATGGTAAAAGCCTGCCAGATACTGCGTTATTCAGCTGGCAACTTCTATCTGAATGACAAGCCGACGGGGTCTGTGGTAGGACAACAGCCATTTGGCGGTTCCAGGAAATCCGGCACCAACGACAAAGCCGGCAGCTACCTGAATCTCCTTCGCTGGACGAACCCGCGCTCGGTGAAAGAGACCTTTAACCCGCCGGTCGATTTCAGGTACCCATACATGCACGAGGAGATTTGCTACAAAAAGTAGTCAGCTTGTTGACATTTCTCCGCGAAGGGATTTTTGGAAATATTTTTTAACCCTGTCAACCGGGTAGCCGTTGCCGAGCAGATACATCAGCTTGGTGACGGCTGCTTCTATGGTCATATCGTGGCCACTCAGCACCCCAAGTTGTCCCAGCCACGAGCTGGTCTCATACCTGCCCTGCACCACTGCGCCACCCCGGCACTGACTTATATTGCAAATAATAATGCCCTTGTCAGAGGCAGCCTTCAGTGCCTCATGGAACCAGTCAAGTTGCGGCGCATTGCCGGAACCGTATGTCTCCAAAATCACCGCCATCAAACCATCTGCTGAGAGAATCGCCGAAACGACTGACGGACATATGCCCGGAAAGAGTTTCAGAACAGCCACACGGTTATCCAGACTGGTAAAAGTTCGTAACTCCTGCTCTGTAGCCTGGTGAATGGCAGCTTCGTTGTATTTGATATGGACGCCTGCCGTGGCCAATACCGGATAATTAACTGACTGGAAGGCTTCAAAATGCTCGGCGTTGTATTTGTGCGTGCGGTTACCCCGGTAAAGCTGATACTCAAAGTAAATACACACCTCAGGTACCATGGCGCGTCCATCCTTGCGTGCGGCCGCTATCTCAATGGCAGTAATAAAATTTTCCTTGCCGTCAGTCCGGATCTTACCAATCGGCAGCTGAGAGCCTGTAAGAACGACAGGTTTTGACAGGTTTTCCAGCATAAAGCTCAACGCCGAAGCCGTGTAGGCCATGGTATCCGATCCGTGCAGGATGACAAACCCGTCATATTGCTCATAGTGAGCCGATATGATGTCAACAAGGCGCACCCAAACCTTCGGGTCCATGTTGGATGAGTCGATGATGGGGTCAAAAGAGATACTGTCGATTTGATAATCAAACTTCCTGATCTCCGGTATCTGATCAGTCAGGTGAGCAAAATCAAAGGGGTTCAACACTCCCGTGGCAGAATCTTCTACCATCCCGATGGTACCACCGGTATATATGACCAATATATGTGGTTTGTGATTCACAATGCTATGATTGATGGTTATTGCTTCGCTGTCATTCGCTTCGCTGTCATT
>CAYMDX010000223.1:0-2773 GCA_964389125.1 uncultured Bacteroidales bacterium | reverse complement strand
GTTGATTAAACTAATTTAAAAACAAACTTATCGGATGTTACCATTTCAAAAGAAGCTTACCAACTCATTTTATGCCATGCTTAGCTTGCCGGCCACGGCCATGGGATTTGGTCTGGCGGTGCAGATTGCTGCTTTGAGCTGGCTGTTAAGTACCAAATATGGACTTGAGATACGGGATATCGGTCTGGTTTGGGCTACAGGGCCACTGGCCGGTATTATCGGACAGGTTATCGTAGGTATTATCAGTGACAATGTATGGATATTAAACGGCCGGCGCAGGTTATTTATATGGGTTGGTGGTACCCTGGCGGCACTGGGACTGCTCGCCCTGCCGAACATCGGGGTCATACAGGCTTCCATGGGGCTCGAGGGTGTGCTGGGGGTGGCCATTGTGGTTTCCCTGACCATCGACCTGGCCATTAATGTCAGTTTTAACCCGACCCGGGCCATCATCGCGGATGTGACCCCTGAAGGACGGCCGCGAACGAAGGGATATGCCTGGATGCAAACGGTTTCAGGCTCTTTCGGTGTCCTGGCATACCTGATCGGTGCCGTATGGGACAATTACGTTCTGATCTATTTTGGCGTTATCCTGGTGTTTCTCTTTTCGGTGCTCCCCCCATTCTTTATCAAAGAGCCAAGGAGGCTCGGCCGCTACGGCCAGGACGACATTGATGAAGAACCGGAGAAAAAGGAGCCCCAGGAAGGTCCCAATGAGGCTTCATTTGTGGAGATCATGAAAACCATCCTGCCATTATGGGGTTTCCTGCTGTATGCCATATATGGCTTTCTGATACGACTGGCAGGCATACCACGAATACCGCATTACGGTTTCGAGCTTTTCTGCCTCCTTGTTACCATCGTCGTAATAGCCTATACGCTGACACGCAAAGAAGATGGCAGCGACAAAGAGAAGGACGGCCTGACAGGCTTTCGTAAAGTATTGGCTGCTCACTCCTTTACCTGGATAGGTGTCCAGACCATGTTCATATACCTGTTTGCCTTTGTGAAATTCAGGGTGCCCGAGCTGATGGAAATAGATGTCGACCCGGCAATTCTCGACAATACAGTTAATGGAGATGTTGATGAGGCAAAGGCAACAATGGTGGATGATACCATCGGGCGGATCGTCAACTGGAGCTTTTTCTCACTGAACCTGGTGGCAGCCATCATCCCGGTTCTGATTCTTGAACCGCTGGCCGCCCGATTCGGCCGTGTCAGGACACATGCCGGCAGTATTGCCATTATGACCATCGGATATGTGAGCGTGCTGCTGTTTGGCTATGCTCCCATTGCCATCTACCTGTTAATGGCCATTGTAGGTGTGGGCTGGGCAGCCACCATCAGTCTGCCTTTCGCCATCATGTCGCAAAAAATATCACAATCACGAATGGGGCTCTACATGGGACTGTTTAACCTGTCGGTGGTCCTGCCCCAGTTTGTTTCCAGCTTTGGCGTCGGTGAGCTCGTGGACGACCTGGATAACAAAGGTGTCATATTCATTGTATGTGCTGTTACCGTCGGTATATCCGCCATACTCTGGAGTACGGTGAAGGAGCCGAAAGATATATACACTGTAAACCCTGTAGCTGAAGAAGAAGAATAGGTAAAGCAGGCCCTTCTGATTACCAGGATTATTTCTAAAAAGAAAATCAAACATAAACCGCTACAAAAGAAACGTTATGGACACATTAAAAAACACAACAAAAGACATTGAACAGCTTCTTGGTGGTGAGTCAGAATCATTGTTGACACATCAATCCAAAACCATCCCCCGCAACGAGCTTTACCTCCCTGGTCCGGATACAGTGGATGCTGTTTTTGGTAACAGCGACCGGAACGCACAATCATTGATCAGCCTGTCGAGGCTTTACAATCACGGGCGGCTTGCCGGCACGGGATACCTGTCTGTGCTACCCGTTGACCAAGGCATTGAGCACACCGGAGGGAGCTCTTTTGCACCCAATCCGGCGTACTTTGACCCGGAAAACATCATCAAACTCGCCATTGAGGGGGGCTGCAATGCCGTGGCTACCACTTTCGGCGGCATGGCCCTTAACGCCAGAAAATATGCCCACAAGATTCCGTTCATCGTGAAGATCAATCACAATGAGCTGATGACCTATCCCAACAAGCATGACCAAATCATGTTTGGCAGTGTGGACGAAGCCTGGAATCTGGGTGCCGCCGCTGTCGGGGCTACCATTTATTTTGGATCGGAAGAGTCCAACAGACAGATCATTGAGGTGGCAGAGGCCTTTGAAAGGGCCCATGAACTTGGAATGGCAACCATCCTGTGGTGCTATACACGTAACAACGCCTTCAAAACCGATGAAAAAGACTTTCATACGGCTGCCGACCTCACAGGTCAGGCAAACCACCTGGGCGTAACCATTAAGGCCGACATCATTAAGCAGAAGTTACCTGACTGCGATGGTGGTTTTAAGACGATAAAATTTGGGAAAACCCATCCCGACATGTATGAAAAGCTCACCACAGACCATCCGATTGACTTGTGCCGCTACCAGGTTATCAATTGTTATATGGGTAAGATCAGCCTGATTAACTCCGGTGGGGCCTCCTCGGGAGAAGGCGATTTTGCAGATGCGGCAAAAACAGCCGTCATAAACAAAAGGGCCGGTGGTGCCGGGCTTATCTCCGGAAGGAAAGCCTTCCAACGCCCATTGAAGGATGGCGTCAAACTACTGAACCTGATTCAGGATGTGTACCTGAACGATGACATAACCATCGCCTGATAAAGGGGTACTGCTTA
>CAYMDX010000222.1:0-2813 GCA_964389125.1 uncultured Bacteroidales bacterium | reverse complement strand
GCAAATTCAGCTATCATGAAACAGGTAAACGCTATCAGGCAGTTTTTGCGCGGCTGGCTGCACAATAGGATGTTGAAAAATATTATTATATTATTCCTGCTGACTTACCAGAACAAGAAAAGATAATCAGAACACAACAAAGCGGTAATAAGAAAATCAAGCTCATGTTTATTCTGCTCTTGTGCCCACCATAACGTGCCATACAGGGAAATCCTGGTCACTATCGATATGCAGCAGGTATATTCCCGTACGCAACCCGGTAGTTTCAAAGGCTATCGGTGGTCCTCCCTGGGAATCGCCACCCAAATATGCTTCACGGACAACCTGCCCCTGCATGTTGATCAATTCAACAACAACCTGTTCAGTACTTTGGTTATCAAAATCAACATACAACCTGTCAATAGCGGGGTTTGGGTATACCCTTGCATCCATCGTGGTAAAACTTGTCTGGACACCATAATCAACACCTATAGTATTTTCCGCATAAGCCCTTACATAATAGGTAGTTCCGAGTTCCAATCCGCTAATTTCGCTCGCAAATTCACCAATGCCGGGCGCTTCATAAGTGATGCCATCATATTGTCCATTTTCGAGAGACGGATAGTTGGATTTACCCCATATAATACCGCACGATGAGACGGGACCAGTGCCATCATCTGTAACATTACCTGTCATTACCGCCCTGTTATGAATCACATTCGTCACCTCGCCGGAAGAAACCGTCGGCCTGAAGGCAGGTTCCGTTTCAAAAATACGTTCTACCCCATAAAAAGTCTGCTGGTTTTCGGTGGTCGCATAAGCTCGCACATAATAAGTTGTGCCGGGTTCCAGATCTTCAAGCTTGCCTGTAAATACACCATCACCGGCGCCATCTTCAGTCATCCCATGATGATCAAAAATATTATTATGCATGGAAGTCCCCCAAAGCAGACCTCGTTCATTGACTTTATAGGAGTCGCTGTCAACAATATACCCCCCTGAAACAGCACTGTTATAAGTAATGCTATCTACCTCACCGGTCAGAGCGATCATGGTTGGTGCGGTACGATAGGCAGCAATCTTATGTTTAATCTCTTTGAGCGTGCGGGCATTATCGCCATCCTGGGCATCGCCTGCAGAGGCACCGTTGTAGGTCACCTCCGGATTAGAAAAATAAGGGACGGAGGTGTGGTCTATGCCATCAGCATAATAACTTCCGGAAGCATAAGTCATTACAGAGCAGTAATAATTGTCGTCTGTTCCCTTCCAGCGCCATCCGGCTGACCATACATTTTCCTGCCAATTCGACCAGTTTGTCGGGCCGGGTTGAAAGTTCTGAGCTTTGTGGTGATGCAGGCCCATATTGTGGCCCATCTCATGAATATGTGTATATGATTGAGCAGCCTGTTGTACCCGTGTAATTGAGAAAGCACTGTTCGGGATTCCGTTTTTGTCGGTTAACAGCCATGCTATGCCACCTGTATCATCAACACGGCTAAACAAGGCTGTCAGGTCAGCACCAGATTGATAACGCCATGCGTGTACCTCATTGAGATGTCCGGCAATGGTGTTTCCCTCATTATCTTCGTTACCCCAGGGATTGGAGCCCGGTTTGGCGGTAATACGTCTGAGATCGGTTGAAGAACTCCCACTTTCTGTATAATTGACAAGATCAGCATGGACCAGATTAATGTCTATCAAGGTTTCGCTGTTATCAAGCACCAGCTGTGCATTCGCCATGGCCATGGCGATCACATTATCGATCCCTCCGCCGTAGGATTGAGCCCAGTCTTCCGCATTCGGCGTGTAAACCACCATAACATCAATGTTTGCCGTATCATCGGGCCCAAGCTCCTTGCCCTTCAGCTCATTCCGGATACGTTCCTGCTCTTCCAGGTCATTATTCGTCGTTTCAGGAATTAGTGGTGGAGAACTTTCGAGAATATCCCTGTCGCGTGCATCCATTTCAATCAGATAATGCCTGTACGTATCCTCTTCACTAATTATCTGATAAAAGCGGTTCTTTTCAGGAATAAAGATGCTTCCCAGGCTCCGTTTACCCGTAGTAACCACTGTGACAAAACCTTCATTTTCCTGTATGGTGGCACGTAGCGTAACAGTAGCATTTATATTGCTCTCTACACCAATAACATCAGCAATAAAAGAAGCATCGTCAAAAAGATTCAGCTTAAGTTCATCACCTTCCCGAATAACATCCCTTGTTTTGACTTTCTCATTCAACTGTATCTCCCTAAAACGCAACACGGCATCTTTCTCATCAAAGAAATGAAGATGCTGACCTTTCTCCGACACCGAATCAATATGCGTTTGTATCAAATTAAATGACCGGCCTGTCCGTTCAATGGCAAAACCTGATAATTCAAATGAAGAGGCTAATAAAAGCAAAATAACGAATAAACTGCTTTTTATATTCCAAAATCTCAAACTAATATCATATATAAATGAAAATAAAGCGGTCTTATGCATCATCTGTTCAGCATTTGGTTTCAATATACAGCAAATATACTTTATTACAAAGTAACACATTTTATAGCCTGCTGCCCAAAGCTTTTATTTATCAACCATTCTTATAGGCCTGTACGGCAAACATCCAACACACTGGAGTGTTGACCGCCAGGATGCACCCCCTCTTGAAATAAAAAATTATAAAGCGAAACATGCGATTCTTGTTCGAGAAAGGCTACAAAATTTGTCTATTTAAATAAATAACCATGCTCCTGGAAAGATCCATGCGCATTTTTGAAAGTTTTTTATTGTGTTATTTTGTATTTTAGCATGTCACAGTCAATTAAAGCAATTACCCATTCAAAAAA
>CAYMDX010000221.1:0-2844 GCA_964389125.1 uncultured Bacteroidales bacterium | reverse complement strand
TGCCCGGAGCGGTCATGATGCTTTCCGGGTGGAACTGAACGCCTTTCAGGTTGTATTGCCGGTGGCTGATGGCCTGGATGAGGTTTCTGTCATCCATGGCGGTTATATAAAAATCTTCGGGCGTATGTTCCGGATCGATCACCCATGAGTGGTACCGGCCTGTTTCGAATTGTTCCGGGCAGTCTGTAAAGAGCGGATCTTTTATGTCGGTCAGGCTTGTATTGACGGGCGTGCCGTGCAGGACTTCCGGCAGGTTCAGCAGCCTGCCGCCAAAGACTTCTGCCATCGCCTGGTGACCGAGGCATACGCCCAGGATGGGTTTTGTGGTACCATACTGCTCTATCAGTTCACAGCTTATGCCCGAATCTTTGGGCAGTCCCGGCCCGGGCGAGATGATACAGGCATCATAACGGTCCGCCGCGCGAACCCCGATTTCATCATTTCTCCTGACGGACAACCGGAAATGGTCAGGCATCACTGCCTCAACCATGTGGTAGAGGTTGTAGGTGAAAGAATCGTAGTTGTCTATAATAAGGATGTGCATCTTGTAAAGCCGGGATCTTAACCAACAAAATTACGTAAATTTTGAAGTTTGTGTATCTTTGACGAAAAGGGCACAACCCGCCTGCAGGAACCGGGTTTTCTCCGATGCCTGTTGGTGATCATCATTATTTCTATAATCTTAAAATCAATATCTTATGAAAAAAGTTATCAAAACTGACAAAGCTGCGGCGCCAGTAGGCCCCTATAATCAGGCCGTTAAAGTAAAAGATATGTTGTACGTTTCAGGCCAGATCCCGTTGGACCCCTCATCAGGAGAGGTGATAAAGGGAGATGTCAGGGATCAGACACGCCTGGTAATGGAAAACATGCGCGGGATCCTGAAAGAGGCCGGCATGGATTTCAGCAATGTGATCAAGTGCAACATCTTCGTTACCGATATGCATGATTTTCCGAAGGTAAATGAGGTGTATGGCTCATTTTTCGAAGGCGAACCCCCAGCCCGCGAAACCATTCAGGTAGGGGCACTTCCCAAGTTTGCGGATGTGGAAATAAGCTGCATTGCCGCGGAATAAAACAGGCTCAAACACCTGTTGGTCGTCCGGATTGACCGTTCATCTTATTTTGTATCAAAATATACCGCATACATCTGAAATAGTTAACTGAAAGTAGTATCTTTGGGTAAAACCCCGGGATATGCTTGTCAAGACATATGGATGTACGGTGCAGGGCGTCAATGCGATCATGGTGACCGTGGAGGTGTCGGTAGCCGCCGGTGTTAATTTCTTTATGGTCGGCTTACCGGATAATGCCGTAAAGGAAAGTCATCATCGGATAGAGGCTGCCCTGAAGCATAACGGATACAAGATACCGGGGAAACGCATTGTGGTGAACATGGCTCCGGCCAATATCCGGAAAGAGGGTTCGGCGTACGACCTGACCATTGCCATGGGGATCCTGGCGGCAACCGGACAGATAACCGGTGATAAGCTCGGTCGGTATGTCATCATGGGTGAAGTGTCGCTCGACGGGGGTCTTCAGCCCGTCAGGGGCGCTTTACCCATTGCCATTAAAGCGCGCGAAGCCGGCATGGAAGGTTTTATCCTGCCACAGGTGAATGCCCGCGAAGCGGCCGTTGTGAATAAGTTAAAGGTCTATGGGGTGGACAACATCCGGCAGGTCATAGATTTTTTTAATGGCAAAGCCTCGCTGGAGCCGGTTGAGGTTGACACCCGCTCGACATTTTATTCACAGGTAAGTGATTTGGGTGCAGATTTTTCAGATGTCAAGGGACAGGAAAACATCAAACGTGCCTTTGAGGTGGCTGCTGCCGGTAGTCATAACCTGCTGTTAATCGGTCCGCCTGGTTCCGGAAAGACGATGCTGGCGAAGCGGTTGCCCGGCATCCTTCCTCCGCCGACCCTGCAGGAGGCCCTTGAGACTACCAAGATTCATAGTGTGGCGGGTAAGCTGGCCAGCAACACCTCTTTACTCGCCGTGCGTCCTTTTCGCAATCCGCATCATACCGTAAGTGATGTGGCCCTTGTCGGCGGCGGGTCTTTCCCTCAGCCCGGTGAGATCTCCCTTGCCCATAACGGCGTGCTGTTCCTGGATGAGCTGCCCGAGTTTAAACGGACAGTGTTGGAAGTGCTCCGACAACCCATGGAAGATCGGATAATGAAAGTGAACCGTGCCCGCAGTTCTGTAGAATACCCAGCCGGATTTATGCTCGTCGCCTCTATGAACCCTTGTCCTTGCGGCTTTTATACACACCCAGAGAAAAAATGCGTGTGCGACCCCGGCATCGTCCAAAAATACCTGAACCGCATATCCGGTCCACTGCTCGACCGGATCGACATCCACCTCGAAGTGACCCCTGTCCCGTTTAATGACCTGAACCGGCTACAAGCAACCGAAAAAAGCAGCGACATCCGGAACCGGGTGGTTAAAGCACGGGATGTTCAGTCTGGACGCTATCACAACCAGGAAGGGGTTCACAGTAACGCCCATATGACACCCGCTAACATCCAGCATTTCTGCCGGATCAGCGAAGGCGGGAAGCTGCTGCTGAAAACCGCCATGGAACGGCTCGACTTGTCAGCACGCGCCTATGAAAGGATCCTGAAAGTGGCCAGGACCATCGCCGACCTTGATGAAAGCGAACCCATCGCGCCCGAACACCTGGCCGAAGCCATCCATTACCGAAGCCTCGACCGGGGCAACTGGGCCAGCCGGTGAAAGCTCCACTATTTTTATGTGTTTATATTTGCGTTACTATTTGTAATTCAATGTTTTGTGACTCTATACCTTTTTTTAGGCAGAAGTTAGAAGTTAGAAGTTAGA
>CAYMDX010000220.1:0-2855 GCA_964389125.1 uncultured Bacteroidales bacterium | reverse complement strand
CGCCCTGAAAGGGCAATTTAATTCAGCCCAGTGGCAACGCCCTGGGGAAAGAGGACACCACCACGAACCCCCTGCGCCCTGTAAGGGCAGCTTAAAAACGGTAAACCACAACACGCTGCAGATAAGACATTAACGTCAATATAAACAGATGTAAAGTGAAAAAAAAGACATTCAACATCCTTAGTTATATCCTTGCCGGACTGATCCGGTTGCTGTCGTGGCTGCCGTTGCGGGTGTTGTATGTCCTGGCTGACTTTCTGGCGTTTTTGATGGCGGATGTCATCCGCTACCGGAAGAAGGTGGTGTTGCACAATCTGCGGAATGCCTTCCCGGAGAAGAAGGAAAAAGAGATCCGTCGCATTGCCCGGGGGTTCTACCGTCACCTGGCTGATGTGGTGGTTGAGACAATCAAGCTGCTTCACATTTCGGATGATGAGGTCAGAAGGCGTTGCCGGCTCAGCGAAGAAACCCGTGACCTTGTGCAGTCCTATTATGATAATGGCCAATCGTTTATCGGGCTTTTGGGGCACTATGGCAATTGGGAATGGGTCCCCGCGGTGACCAGCATCAACCTGCCATTCAACGTAGTGCCGGCCTACCGCCCACTAAAAGACCAGGTCTTCGATAAACTGATGATAAAGCTTCGCGGTCGTTTTTCACATGAACTGGTACCCAAGAACAATGTCGGCCGGACGGTGGTCAGGCACCTGAAAGATGAGAATCCTTTTATCATGGGCTTGATCGCTGATCAGACCCCCAACCCGGATCATGCTTACTGGACAACCTTTCTGTCGCAGGATACGCCGGTCAATGCCGGACCGGAAAAGCTGGCACGCCGGATGAACATGCCCGTATTTTTCGTGGCGCTTCGCCGCGTACGTCGGGGG
Organism: uncultured Bacteroidales bacterium; assembly: GCA_964389125.1. GTDB lineage: Bacteria > Bacteroidota > Bacteroidia > Bacteroidales > UBA7960 > PUPG01. The sequence goes on along the minus strand of CAYMDX010000220.1, from coordinate 1,968 downwards.
CAGTATGAGTTACATGGTGAAAAGATCTCGGACAACCCTTCCGAAACCATGGAGGGGGAGCTTTCAGAAAGATTCATGGCTTTGCTGGAGCGTGAGATTCGCCAGTCGCCCGCTCACTGGCTTTGGTCGCACCGCCGCTGGAAGCACCGGCGGTCAGAAAACAAAGACGCTGCTAATCGGTAGCGCGCCCCCGCCTGTACTCAATCAGGTCAGCAATGACCACCTTTGTAATACGACCATCCTGCCCGGGTTCTTCTTCCAGGATAACAGGCTCACCCAGCAGGGTGTTCAGCCCCGACAATCCAACACCTGCCAGCTCCCGCAATGTCCTCCCATCGCTGGCAGCAACCGCTTCAACAGCGTCAATGTCCATGCCGGTTCGCTCCTGCAGTTGGTTACGGGCGAATTGAGAAACCTCCATTGACTGACGGGAGGATTCACCCGCCTGTAAAGACTCGTCAGCCTCATCAGCCACAAATTCTGCCAGCTGCTCCTGATAGGCCTGCCAGTAATAGGTTCTGCGGGGCTGAAGGGAAGCATCATCTGCCGCTGAAGATCTTTCCAGGGCCGTTACGGGTGCCGGCGTTAATCCGCTGGCCAGCAAAGGCCGGACTTCATGGATGTCGGCAAGTTCCCGGCTCCCGGAAGGTGAGGTAACAGAAGCCAGATTTGGTTGGTCAGCCAGTCCGGGCACATGAGAGCCGGGTTCAGATGCTGCCGGGCTTGATTCTATGGCCGTTTCCCGGATATTGTCGGCGGTGAGCGGTTGTGCGGGGATCGGTGGCAGCGGGGCCGGCAGCTCACCGGGAGCAGACACGCCTTCCCTGGCAGCCGGGGCATCGATCGACGATATTTCTTCAGCCACCTGCGGGCTGTGCATCAGCGGAAGCAGGGCATGGAAGAGCACCGCCAGCAACAGCACGGCTGCCGCAGCGGATACCACCGGCCAGAGTTGGCGGACAGTCATGCCGGCACGGTGTTTTTTCAATGCCGCCTTAGCGGGAAAAGCTATCGCCTCGTCCGGGGTAAGCCTGGCATGCCCCATCAGTCGAAGCTCCCGTTCATAAAAAGGATCACTCCGGGCAAACTGCTCCACCTTGCGCGCAGTAGCTTCATCCAGGTCCCCTTCTGCGTAAGCGGCAAACAAGGTCTCATAATTTTCGGAGTCCGGAGCGTCAGGCAAGGTGTCCGTTTTCTTAAGGGAAGCCTTGTCCGGGAAAGGCACCACATCATCATCCGGGAGGCTGACGAGCTCAAACGCGTCAAATTCAGCCTTCAGGTCAGGATGCTCCTCCAGAAAAGATAACAGCTCCCCCACCCGGTCTTCCGGCAGGTTTCCCTCGAAATAATCGAGGAAAAAAGAAGCGTAATTGTGCCTGTTGATATGCATCCTTTGTTTGTTATTGTCAGACAGCTACATGACCACATCCAGCCGTCGAATGTAATTCTTCAAAAAAGCCCTTGCCCGGTATATATACACCTTTACCTGTGACTCGGACAAACCGGTGATCTCGCCAATCTCGCGGTAGTTATAGCCTTCATAATCGCGCAACATGATCACCGAACGCTGATCGGCGGGCAGCCGCGACAAACCTTTGTCCAGGATCTCTTTCAGTCCGAGGTATTCATCCTCATAGCCGTGGCTGTTCATGGTAATATCTTCCATGGGTTCCTGGTGGCTTTCCCGCCGTATGTGGTCGATCATGGTGCGGTAGGCCGTGGTGAACAGATACGACCTGGCCTTCTCAAAAGAGATCTCCGCCACCTTCAGCCACAGCTTTTCAAAACTATCCTGCACCACATCCATGGCCCTGTCCTGGTCACGGATATTTTTCAGGATAAAGCGATACACGCCATCCGAATACCTGTCAACACACTGATTGTACTGGGCTGTTGTCATGCGGTCAGGCTGATTGTTGTATTGGTTTCAATGGTGTGACGCACGTGGAGGCGAAAAAGTTACACCGG
>CAYMDX010000219.1:0-2916 GCA_964389125.1 uncultured Bacteroidales bacterium | reverse complement strand
GCTTTTTTCACCGTTCACTGTTTCATCCTGTTTGTGATTCGTATAGCTGATCTCATAAAACGAATTGGACATGGCGTCCATAGCGCAAATATTGCTATAAGGTTAATGACACTATGATGACTTTTTTTGATCAAAACATTGATTGAGTTGTTTCATCAGTTCCCTGTAAACACCCATGTTGCTGGCTACGATCTCTTTACCGAACAGGTAATTGTCTTTTCCGGAGAAATCGGAAACTTTTCCGCCGGCCTCCTGGACGATCAGACTACCCGCGGCTACATCCCACGGGCTCAGGCTATATTCAAAAAACCCTTCGAAGCGACCGCAGGCAACATAAGCCAGGTCAACGGCAGCGCTACCGATACGCCTTACACCCCGCGTGTTTTGCAGACACCATATAAACAACTTCATATAATCATCCAGCAAGGAGTAATCAAAATACGGAAAGCCCGTAGCCAATAGACTATCCTGAAGCGAGGCCGCTGAAGATACCTTGATGGGACGGCCGTTGAGCCAGGCACCACCGCCACGCCAGGCATAAAAACATTCGTTCTTGTTAATCTCATATACAACACCGCTGATCAGCTGATCACCCTTCATCAATGCGATGGATACACTAAAACAGGGAATACCGTGGATGTAATTGGTTGTTCCGTCAAGCGGGTCAACAATCCATTTGTATTCATTACCATCCTTTCGGATGCTGTTTTCTTCAACAATAAAACCGGCATCCGGCATCATCTTTATCAATGACGAAATAATGCGCTGCTCGGCGGTTTTGTCAACATATGTTACAAAACTGTTGACATCTTTGTCAAAGATATCCGATGTCTGAATTTTCGGTAGCTCTGCAAGGATAAAATCCCCGGTGTCAATCGCTATTTCACAAACCTTTTCGGTTATGTCATCAATGTTTCTTATCATACAAGATAAACTCCGTTTTCGTCCTGTTTGTTCAGGATAACAGGCTCAATCGTATTTACTTTTCCAGGTTGAAAAGTTGTTTTTGTTTTGATATAGTTACCGGTAAAACCATACATATAATCCCCGTGCCGGATTTTTTCCCAAAGAACGTTAGTTTTCAACCCTTTTTGTTCGTTCAGGAATTGTGTTTTCTTTTCTTCAGAAAGCCTTTGCATGATTTTGGACCGTTCTTTTCGTTTGTCAGGAGGAACCTGTTGCGGGCTCTTCATCGCCCTGGTGTTTTCCCGTTCACTGTATGGGAAAACGTGCAGGTAAGATATATCCGTTTGTTCAATGAAACGTCGTGAAGCTTCAAAGCATTCATCTGTTTCAGCAGGGTAGCCCGCAATGAGATCCGCTGCAATGCAGGCATGGGGAATATGCTTTTTGATCGTAGCAACCCTGTCTGCGAATAGCCCGGTGTTATAACGGCGCCCCATGGCTTGCAGGACTTTGTCACTTCCCGACTGCAGCGGGATATGAAAATGTGGCATGAGCCTGGGTTCGTTGGCGACCAGATGGATGATGTCGTCATGAAGGAGGTCGGGCTCTATGGAAGACAATCGGATTCGATCCGGGCCGTCAAGCCTGATCAGCTCCTGAAGCAGCTCGTAAAAAGTTTCTCCATGTGGTTTGCCAAAGTCGCCAATGTTAACACCGGTCAGCACCATTTCTTTCATGCCGCTGCCGGCTATCACCCTGGCAGTGGCCAGCGTATTCCCGATCGTATCGCTGCGGCTTGCTCCCCGAGCAAGAGGAATGGTGCAATAGGCACATCTGTAGTCGCATCCATCCTGGATCTTGAAAAAGGAACGGGTGCGACCCCCCAGTGAATATGTTGGCACAAAGGTTGTCGGAGCTTCTTGTTCCCTCGGGTCTCTACTCCTCTCTGCAATTCCGTCTTCCAAATTATTGAGGTGGTCAAATAGCCGATACTTTTCTGTGTTTCCCAGAATCATGCTTACACCGGGGACCGCCATGAGCTCCCCGGGGCTGATTTCAGAATAACAGCCCATTACAACCACATGCGCGGAAGGATTGGTCTTCATCGCCTGACGCACGAGGCCCCTGGTACGTTTGTCCGCATTTTTTGTCACCGTGCAGGAATGGATAACGTAGATGTCTGCCGGCTCGTTAAATCCGACCTGCTTGTAAGCTTGTCCATTGAATTGCCTGCTGATCGCCTCTGTTTCGCTAAAATTCAACTTGCAGCCCAGCGTCTCAAAAGCGATGGTTTTTGGTCTGTTCATAGCTGTTATTTTCAACTGCAAAGTTACGGATTTGAAGTGGCATAACTAAACGGGTTTATTGTCGGAATAAGATTGTTATCTTTGCCTTAGAATCAAATCGTAATGTGTGACATTCAATAAAAAAAATCAGCTTATGAAAGCACGGCATATTGTATTGTTTTTCATGTTTATTGGTCTGCTTTTGGTTACACCAACCAGGACATATGCTAATGGCACGGATTTCCGGGAAGCCCGTATTGTTGGAGGGGGATTATCACTCAACTATACCTATGGATACGTTGGGAGTCGAAGCCTGCGTGTGCCGCCGGTGGTGGCTTATGTCGAAATCGGTGTACATGAGAGGGTAACCGTCGGTCCCTTTTTCGGGTACAGCCGTTGGAGCTATCCGGCCCGCACCCGTACATTTGTCAATGCGGGAGCCCGGGCCAGCTTTCACCTGAGCCCTTTTCTGAATGAGGTGCTGGATGTAAACATTGATGAAAACGAGTTTGATATTTATGCAACCATGTTATCCGGTTTTGAGCTCCGCAGCTATGGCCCTTCCGACGAGACTGCAGCAACGGACTTTTTCGACAATACCCGGTTGTTTCTGGGTCCGGTGGCGGGTCTGAGGTATAACTTTTCGGATAATATCGGTCTCTTTTCAGAAATGGGACGAGGTGCTCTTGGTGCACTAACAATCGGTATTTCGTTGCATCTGTAA
>CAYMDX010000218.1:0-2940 GCA_964389125.1 uncultured Bacteroidales bacterium | reverse complement strand
TCTTTTTTTACAAAACGCCTTTTACCTCTTGGTTTATACGGTGTTGCTATGTTTCTTCCTCCTGTTGATTTGTTAGTAAATAGGTTTATTTTATTTCCTGGTAAGTTGTTCTATCTCTTCATTTACCATTTCTACAAAATCGTCAATATTGAAGGTTCCCAGGTCTCCTTTTCCATGTTTTCTGACGGAAACGGTGCCTTCGGCTTCTTCTTGTTCGCCGACTATAAGCATGTATGGGATTTTGCGCGTTTCCGCATCTCGGATTTTCTTTCCCGTTTTTTCACTGCGCTCGTCAATCAAGGTGCGAATATCGGAATTTTTTAGCAATTCTAAAACTTTTTTGCCATATTTCTCATATTTTTCGCTGATTGGCAGCACAATAGCCTGATCGGGTGTGAGCCAAAGCGGAAAGTTTCCGGCACAATGTTCGATCATAACGGCTACAAATCGTTCCATAGACCCGAATGGAGCCCTGTGTAGCATCACAGGCCTGTGTCGCTGGTTATCCTGGCCGATGTACTCCAGGTCGAAACGTTCCGGCAGGTTGTAATCAACCTGAATGGTGCCAAGCTGCCAGCTCCTGCCGAGGGCATCTTTCACCATGAAGTCCAGTTTCGGACCATAAAATGCGGCTTCGCCGGTAACGACTTCAGCTTCCAGGCCCTTTTCCGCAGTGGCCTCTATGATCGCCTGTTCTGCCTTATCCCAATTCTCATCTGACCCGATGTATTTTTCCTTGTTGTCCGGATCTCGCAGCGAAATCTGGGCACTGTAGTTGGTAAAATCAAGGGCCCTGAAAATATGCAGCACAATATCGATAACAGCCGTAAATTCTTCTTTCACCTGTTCAGGCCGGCAGAAGATGTGCGCATCGTCCTGGGTGAAGCCGCGCACACGTGTTAAACCGTGCAGCTCACCACTTTGCTCATAACGGTATACAGTGCCAAATTCAGCCAGTCTGACGGGCAGGTCTTTGTATGAGTACTGCTTGTTTTTGAATATTTCACAATGGTGGGGGCAGTTCATCGGCTTCAGGAAAAATTCTTCACCTTCCGATGGAGTGGTAATAGGCCGGAATGAGTCCTCCCCATACTTTTCATAATGACCGCTGGTAAGGTACAGGTTTTTATGACCGATGTGCGGTGAGATGACAGGCTGGTAGCCGGCTTCCCGCTGGACTTTCTTGAGGAAGTTCTCCAGGTTCTCACGCATCTCGGCACCCTTGGGCAGCCATAATGGCAATCCCTGGCCCACCTTGGCGGAAAAGGCAAACAACTCCATTTCCCTGCCGATCTTTCGGTGATCCCGCTTCTTCGCCTCTTCAAGCAACTCGAGATGTTCATTGAGCATCTTCTTCTTGGGGAAGGCGATACCGTATACCCGTGTCAGCTGTTTGCTTTGCTCATCACCGCGCCAGTAGGCACCTGCAGTGTTAAGCAGTTTGACGGCCTTGATGGGACCGGTGTCAGGCAGGTGCGGGCCGCGACAGAGGTCCGTGAAACTACCGGACTCATAAAGGCTGATCGTCCCGTCTTCCAAATCATTGATCAGGTCAAGCTTGTATTCATCTCCCTTTTCCCTGAAGTAAGCAAGTGCTTCTTCCTTGGGTATCTCCCGGCGTTGAAAAGGCTCTTTCCTTTTAGAAATCTCAAGCATCTTATTTTCAATATGTTCAAAATCATTGCTTGAGATAGAGCGATCGCCCAGGTCGATATCGTAATAAAAACCGTTCTCGATGTCCGGCCCGATGCCAAACTTAGTTCCCGGATACAGCTCTTCGATGGCTGCTGCCATAACATGGGCGGATGAATGCCAGAATGTGGCCTTGCCCTCTTTGTCATCCCAGGTATTGAGCTTAATGGTTGCATCCTGGTGGATGGGAATGTCCAGGTCCCAGACTTCGCTATTGACGGTGATGGATAATACATTACGTGCCAAACCCTCTGAAATGCTTTTGGCAATATCCAGACCGGTAACGCCTTCGGGAAATTCTTTAACAGATTGATCGGGTAAAGTTATTTGTATCATTAGCTATCTATTTTTCAGCTGGCAAAGGTAAGAAAAATATCGGCTTTAAGGATGGGCAATTCTTTTAATTAGCCTCAATGGGTGAGAGTATTTGTTTATTTCTCTATTAAAAATTCCATGGTGATCTATTTTGTCAATACGTACCAAGCCATGCGCATGTACAACTTCATTCTGACCGATATAAATACCAACGTGGTTGATGATACCCGCTTCGTTATCAAAAAAGACCAGGTCACCCGGAAGGGCTTCATGAATCAGATGAACTTGTACCCCCTGGTTTGCCTGCACGCCGGAATCACGTGGCACCTTCAGGCCGGACATCTTAAAGGCCAGCTGTACAAGTCCTGAACAGTCTATACCAAAAGCAGACCTCCCGCCCCACAAATAAGGCGTATTCAGAAATATGCAGGCATTGTCGGGGATCCGTTCAGGTTGATTGGCGGATAGCGCATTTGTAAGAGCGCCTCTGTACTGGTAAGAATGATTGTTGAGGGGGATTGGTCCTGAATCATCAAAATAAAAAATACTGCCACCACTAACCGGAAACCTAATTCCATCAGCCAGTCTGTCGACATAATTGATTGCCTCTGCCGCACACCTGACCTCCAACTGGTCTAATTGGCTGTTCAATGCTTCGTCAAGGCGAGTGATCTGATTTTTGGCAACCCAGCCACGGTAATGATCTGCCAAAAGCTCAATATGAAGCCATTCGTCCGTAGTCTCCAACACTGCACACGTTTCCCCGAACAGAATCTGATTTACCATCTCGCTTTTATGGTCTGGCAAAGAACGCATCGGGGCTACCGCAATTAAGCATATACCTGGTTCCATCTTGTTATTTTTGAGGAATAAATGTAGCTATTTTTTTGATTTCCCGAAGCACCGGTCTGTGGTTTTGTTTCAAGAAATTGT
>CAYMDX010000217.1:0-2966 GCA_964389125.1 uncultured Bacteroidales bacterium | reverse complement strand
ACATGCAGGCCACATTCCGTTCGTTTCATGCCTACCCATCGACCTTCACGGGAATGGCCTGATTTAACCGGCCGTGTACAAGGTTCGCAACCGATGCTCTTATAACCTTTCTCCTCCAGTGGGTGTACGGGCAGTCCATAGAGATGCCTGTAAGCGGCTACCGTTTCATCTGACCACTTCAACAGGGGATGGTAACGAATGGTATTGTGCCCGACCTGCTCTTCGGTGTTAAAATGACCCCGGTTTTGGTTTTGATCGGCACGAATACCGTTGATCCAGACGTCATATTGTTTCATCAGGGACTCCACGGGTTCTACCTTGTTGAGATAGCAACAATAGCCGGGATCAAACGTAAACAGCAGGTTGCCTTCAGCATCTGTTTGCATCACTTTGGGCACGTGTGGAAAGAGGTTATACACCTTTAAACCAAGCATTTCTGTCACCATATCCTTATAACGGATGGTTTCCGGAAAATGAAACCCGGTATTGATGAAATAGACGGGAATCTGCGGATCGATCCGGCTCAACACATGAAGCAGCACCACACTGTGTGTCTGAAAGCTGGATGTGGCAAACAACCGCTTCCCTTCACGTTTATAGCGACCTAAGGTAGTTTTGATTGGTTCTATATCCATAAAATCGAACAAATAGCCTCGAATAAATAGCCTCAAACAAAAATAGTAAATATTTCTATTGACACCGACCTGAAGGTCAGGATATCCTATGCAGCTGCCCATCATTTTTGCTACCTTTGTAAAAAAACGCGATGCATCTCGCCGGACCATCAGACATCGTGCCTATCATGGATTGGTTGTCTTTATATAAGGGCAGGCTGATCGTGGCGGGTCCATGCAGTGTTGAAAGTCGTCATCAGCTGCTCGCAACGGCTCAGGGGCTAAGTCAGACAGGCCGGGTGACGGTTCTTCGTGCGGGCTTATGGAAGCCGCGGTCTCGTCCCGGGAAGTTTGAAGGTGTTGGCGCAGAAGCCTTCCCCTGGCTGAAAGAGATAAAAGAAAAAACGGGCATGCAGATTGCTGTGGAAGCAGCCAGGCCCGAACATGCCACCTTATGTCTGGAGCATGGGGTCGACATCATTTGGCTGGGTGCCCGCACCACGGTAAACCCTTTTATGGTGCAGGAGATTGCTGATGCCATCAAAGGTTCGGGCATCCCCGTAATGATCAAAAACCCGGTAAGTCCGGATTTGCGTTTGTGGATCGGAGCTGTTGAACGGGTTCATCTGGCGGGAAGCAACAAGATCATTGCCATTCACCGCGGTTTTCACAATCATGAACAAAGCATCTACCGCAACATTCCATTATGGGAGATCCCCCTGGAACTAAAACGTGAACTTCCCGGCCTGCCAGTGATCTGCGACCCCAGCCACATTGCCGGTAACCGGGAATGGGTGAAGGAAGTTGCCCAAATAGCTTTATCCCGGGAGCTTGACGGTCTGATGATTGAAACCCACCACCAACCCGAAGAGGCACTAACAGACCCCCACCAGCAAATTACACCGGCAGAACTAATCCAAATGCTGGATGACCTTTTCGATGACAATGAAAAACCAGCAAAAGCCGCTACTTTAGAAAGCCTGCGAAACCGTATCGATGAACAGGATTATCAAATCCTGGAGCTGCTGGCAAAGCGAATGAGCCTTGTCAAAGAAGTAGGCAAATTAAAGAAAGAGCTTGGAGAAGATGTGGTACAACCCGGCAGGCAGCAGACATTGCTGGACGACAGAGAGCAGAAAGGCAGTATGCTGAATTTGAACAAGCCTTTCATCAGGAAAATCATGCAGCTTGTTCATGAAGAATCGGTAAATACTCAATCCGCATCGGATTGTTCTGAAAGCAGATCTGAACACAAGGAACAAAAAAAACCGCAACAATAACACTCGTAAAATCATCCTGATATGACCAATAACACAGAACATGACGGCTCCCTGACAGACATTTCCAGTTTGGGCGAATTTGGCCTTATAGACCGTTTAACAGAGAATGTGAAAACACACAATCCGGATACCCTGATGGGTGTGGGCGACGATGCCGCGGTCATTGATAACGGTCATGACGTAACCATTGTTACCAAGGATTTGTTGATTGAAGGGGTTCACTTTGACATGGTGTACACACCGCTTAAGCACCTGGGTTATAAGGCCATAGCGGTTAACCTGTCGGACATTTACGCCATGAATGCCCGTGCCGGACAGGTGTATGTGGGTATTGCCATATCCCGCCGTTATACCCTGGAAGCGTTGGAAGAGCTATATGCCGGCATGATGCTGGCCTGTGAGCGTTACAAGGTTGACCTGGCCGGGGGCGACACCACCACCAGCCCTTCCGGTCTGGCCATCAGCGTTACCGCCACCGGCAGGGCCAAAAAGGAGGATGTGGTTTACCGCAGTGGTGCCCAACCCAACGACCTGCTGTTTGTCAGCGGCAACCTGGGTGCCGCCTATTGTGGTTTGCTTGTACTGCAGCGGGAAAAACAAGCTTATAAAGCCAACCCCGAAAGCCAGCCGGATATCACCCGGTACTCCTATGTCCTTGAACGGCAATTAAAGCCGGAACCCAGACAGGATATTATCGAGATGCTCCGGGAGAAGGGGGTTACACCCACCTCGATGATCGACATTTCCGACGGACTGGCTTCCGAAGTGCTGCATATCTGTAAACGGTCTAACCATGGCGCCAACATCTACGAGGAAAAGCTGCCACTGGATCAGAGGATGGCACAGACGGCCCATGAGTTTAACATTGATCCGACGACCTGCGCCATGAACGGCGGCGAAGATTATGAGCTGCTGTTCTCTATAAAGCAACAGGATTATGAGAAGATCAAAGACAGTGACCTTGTGCACCCGATTGGCCATATTACCGGTAAGGGCGATGATGCCAACCTGTTTACCACTTCCGGTCAGCTGGTCAAAATAACCGCTCAAGGCTGGGATCCGATTAAGTGAA
>CAYMDX010000216.1:0-3018 GCA_964389125.1 uncultured Bacteroidales bacterium | reverse complement strand
ACGGTTTTGGGGTTCTACAATCATCATTTTTTGTCCACCCGGGTTCATTGTTACTTGGTTCCAAAAACATTACGGGCTTCACTCTTCAGATAATACATGGCTTTGTTGGTTGCTGACCTTTCGAGGTCTGTCTCCAGGAGCTTCTGACTGAGATCAATGGCATTGGCCTTTTCATCGAGTGAAGATGCCAGCGAATTGATCTGCCCGATCATTTCTTCATAAGCCCGGTTAATCATATCCCATGTTTCCTGTGACACATAAAGCTGCTGGGATAGATTGTGCGTATACTCATCACGGATACTTTGCACGAGTTGTTGTTGCAGCTCTTTTGCCGACCATTCGGGACGGTAGACACGCATAATCAGGTTATTGGGAGAAATACGCTCCAACAGCAGTATCAGTCGCTCATATGCCTGCAAACGTAATGGCAGGGCAATGCGCATACGTTCAGCCGCCAGGTCAAACTGTTTGCGACGATTTTCCTGTTGAAAAAACGCTTTCAACAGATAGTATGCGGTCAAAAAGACAACCACCGACGGTATTGCATACCTCAGCATGTAGAGAATATCATTCATAGCTATTGCTGAATTTTAGATACAAAGATAATCCTTTTGGAGAAACGGGATATTTTCTTAAATTTGCCGCTTACCGTTTCTATAAAACGCATTAAATCAAAAACTTATTTTTACTATTGTTCCACCATTTTATATAAAGCCATGATTACTTTATCTGACAGAATAAACCGCTTATCCGAATCCGCAACCCTCGCCATGTCGAGGAAGAGTCGAGAACTTAAAGCCAAAGGGCATGATGTGATCAACCTGAGTGTCGGTGAAACCGACTTTTTTACTCCCGACAACATCAAGGACGCTGCGCATAAAGCCATCGACGACAATTACTCTTTCTATACGCCTGTGAACGGTTACCAGGATCTGCGCGAAGCCATTGCCAAAAAACTGAAGCGCGACAACAACCTCAGCTACGATCCCGGGCAGATTGTGGTAAGCACAGGTGCCAAGCAATCCATTGCCAATGCTGTTCTTTGTCTGGCCAATCCGGGTGACGATGTGATTGTCCCCGCCCCTTTCTGGGTCAGCTACAAAGAGATCGTTAAGATGGCTGACGCCAATGCCGTGTATATAAAAGCCGGCATTGAAAATGATTTTAAGATCACCCCCGAACAACTCGAACAAGCCATCACAGAAAAAACCAGGCTCTTTATCTTTTCAAGCCCCTGTAATCCAACTGGATCGGTTTATTCACGTGAAGAGCTGAAGGCGCTGGCAGATGTTTTTGAGAAGCATCCACAGGTCTTCATCATAGCAGATGAAATATATGAGCACATCAACTTTAGCGGATCACACGAAAGCATTGCACAGTTTGATGCCCTCAAAGACAGGGTTATTCTTGTGAATGGGGTATCCAAAGGCTTTGCCATGACAGGCTGGCGCGTTGGTTATCTGGCTGCTCATCCGGAGGTGGCCCTGGCATGTACCAAGATCCAGGGGCAGTTTACCTCGGGCACCTGTTCCATTGCGCAGAGAGCCGCTTTGGAGGCCATGGAGACCGACCCGGCCGAACGGCAGAATATGCTGGAAAAGTTTATAGAACGTCGCGACCTGGTCATTGAGCTGCTAAAAGATATTCCGGGCATAAAGACCAATACGCCACAGGGAGCCTTTTACCTCTTCATCAATGTAGAAACCTACTTTGGAAAATCAGATGGAGAACACACGATCAAGGATGCTGATGACCTGTGTATGTACCTGTTAAACACGGCGCATATCGCACTGGTTCCAGGCAGTGCTTTTGGTGACGATGCTTGTATACGTTTTTCCTATGCCACCTCCAATGAGATGCTGAATGAAGCCGTCAAGCGAATGAAAAACGCATTGGCCGAATTGAAATAAAAGACTATCGCACACCGTTATTCCAGCATGACAGACAAACATACGATTACCGAGCTTTTTCACGAATTTGAAGGCAAAAAACTGTTGATCATCGGTGATGTGATGATCGATGCTTACCTATGGGGAAAAGTTGACCGGGTATCACCGGAAGCCCCGGTGCCCATCGTAGCGGTTGACAAACGGGAAAACCGTCTTGGCGGGGCTGCCAACGTAGCCAAAAACATCAACAACCTCGGCGGCACCCCGGTATTATGTTCCATCATCGGAGATGACAGTAAAGGCGTGCAATTCTCCGAACTTCTTGAACAAGATGGCCTGACAGATGAAGGCATACTGTCGAGCCCCCAGCGGATAACGACAGTTAAGTTCAGGGTTTTTGGGAACAATGTGCAAATGCTGCGTGTTGACGAAGAAGCTGCCAGGCCCCTTCAGGAAGATGATGCCATAAGGCTCACCAGCAAGATAAGCGAACTCATCAAACAGGATAATATAGATGCCATTGTTTTTGAGGATTATGACAAAGGTGTCATTTCACCATCATTGATCAGACACGTTATGCACCTGGCCGGGGAGCACAACCTGCCCGTTGTGGTGGACCCCAAGAAGAAAAACTTCGCTCTCTACGAAGGTGTGACCCTGATTAAGCCCAACCTGAAAGAACTTCGCGAAGGCCTGAACCTGAATGGCGAGCTCATAGAGCCTGAACAGATCCATAAAGCGGTGCTGGCCCTCCAGGACAGCCTGCAGGTAGAAACCGTGCTGGCAACCCTTTCGGAAAAAGGCATCTATTACAGTCATCGCAACAGCAGCGGGGAACGGGAAAGCGGCTCAATCCCGGCCTATATACGCGATGTGGCAGATGTGTCAGGGGCAGGAGACACGGTCATCGGGCTGGCGGCCCTTTGTGTGGCAGCGAAAGCCCCGGTAGAACTCATGGCGCAACTCTGCAACCTGGGCGGCGGACTGGTTTGTGAACTCGTCGGCGTCGTACCCGTGAACAGGGACAAGCTGCTTTTTGAAGCACTGAAAAAGTTTGGAGCGGGCGAGGAAGCTGGAAGGAAGAAGTGAAAAGTAAACAGTGAACAGTGAACAGTGAACAGTGAACAGT
>CAYMDX010000215.1:0-3030 GCA_964389125.1 uncultured Bacteroidales bacterium | reverse complement strand
AGCTGGAAGGAGACGGAAGATGAATATGCGAAAATTGTGCAATAATTTATGTTAATTTGTGGACACATTCGTCCTTAACCTATCAAATAACAATATTATGATAAAGACGGTCAATTTAACCAAGGTGTTTCGTACCGAGGAGGTAGAAACCACCGCCCTGAACGAGGTAACATTTGAGATTCGGGAGGGTGAATTTGTAGCCATTATGGGGCCTTCGGGCTGCGGGAAGTCAACCCTGCTCAACATTTTGGGACTGCTGGACAATCCCGGCAGTGGCGAATATTATTTTCTGGATAAGGAAGTGTCCGGTTACAGCGAGAAACAACGCGCCAATCTGCGCAAACGAAATATAGGCTTTGTCTTTCAGAACTTTAACCTGATCGACGAACTGAACGTGTTTGAAAACGTCGAACTGCCCCTGATATACCTGGGATACAACGCGTCGGAACGCAAAAAGCGGGTTGAAGAAGTATTGAAGCAGATGCAGATCATGCACCGCCGCAACCACTTCCCCCTGCAGCTTTCGGGTGGACAGCAACAGCGCGTGGCCGTCTCACGGGCCGTGGTAGCTAAGCCCCACATCATCCTGGCCGACGAGCCCACCGGTAATCTGGACTCTTCCCACGGCGATGAGGTGATGGATCTGCTGGAAAACCTCAACAAAAATGGCACCACCATCATTATGGTAACCCACTCGCAACACGACGCCTCTTATGCACATCGCATTATCCGGCTCTTCGACGGACAGATCATCACCGAAGACAAAAACACCGAGTTTGTGCTGACAGCGGCCGGGAGATAAACACGCCCACCCCGGGCTGAATCCAGGAACGGATGCCTCCGAAAACCGGTGCTTGTCAAAAGCCATGCCTGGCTTATACAAGGACTTATGCGAGAATGTTTGGCCCACAAGAATACACGGCAGTACTGTCTTTTGATTTGAAAAAATGCATTAGAAATACCCAAAGCGCTATTTCTTTTGCATTTTTCCTATTTTTGTCGGATATTAACCGTCACGCAAAACCGGAGTTATATGAGCCATTCTGAAAACAGAGATAACACCAACAATTTTGCCCTGATCGGAGCCGCCGGATACGTAGCCCCCCGCCACATGCAGGCTATCAGGGATACTGGCAACAAGCTGACCTGTGCACTTGACCCTTACGATGGTGTGGGTATTTTGGACAGCTTCTTTCCGGATGCGGACTTTTTTACAGAACCGGAACGTTTTGACCGGCACCTCGACAAGCTAAGGCGTCAGCATAAAGGAAAAACGGATTACGTAAGTATTTGCTCCCCAAACTATATGCACGATGCCCACATCAGAATGGCGGTACGCAATGAAGCCCACGCTATATGTGAAAAACCCGTTGTGCTCAACCCCTGGAACCTTGACGCACTCTGTGACCTGGAAAAAGAGTCGGGCAGGCATATCTATACAATCCTTCAACTCAGGCTGCATCCCAGTATCCAGAAACTGAAAAAACAGATAGAAGAAGGCCCGGCTGACAAAATCCATAACGTCGATCTGAACTATGTAACCAGTCGCGGAAAATGGTACTACTTTTCGTGGAAAGGTGACTTACAAAAATCAGGCGGTATAGCTACCAATATCGGCATACACTTTTTTGATATGCTGGGATGGATTTTCGGTCCTTTGAGCAATCTGGAAGTAATAGAAAACCGGCCAGAACGGGCCATGGGTCGTCTGGTGTTTAAAAAAGCCAGGGTAAATTGGTTTCTAAGTATTGACGACAATGATTTGCCCCCACAAGCCATAGAAGAGGGGAAGCGGACTTTTCGCAGCATCACGGTTGATGGCGAGGAGATCGAGTTTAGCCAGGGTTTTACAGACCTGCACACCCAAAGTTACCAGGAAATCCTCGCAGGAAGGGGATTTCGGGTGCAAGAAGCAAGGCCCAGCGTAGAAATTGCACAAAGGATTCGATCTTTCATGTAAACCCTTACAGATCATCGTGCTGCCGGAGTTATACATCACCCGGCGACACAATCTACCTAACATTATAATTCATTGTACATGGCAAAAATACTGGTTACAGGCGCTGCCGGCTTTATTGGCTTTCATTTGGTGAATTCCTTGTTAAAGGATGACAACATCGTTGCCGGACTGGATAACCTCAACGATTACTATGATGTACAATTAAAGTACAACCGGCTTCTGGCGTCTGGCATTGACCTCCGGAATGCAGACTCCGTATTTCAACCGGAGAAGTCTGCCACAAACCAATCCCATACTTATACTTTCCATTATCTTGACCTCACGGACAGAGCCGCACTTCTTGATCTTTTTGCCAGGGAGCATTTTGATTACGTTGTCCATCTGGCAGCCCAGGCCGGGGTCAGGTATTCGTTAACACATCCCCAGGCCTATGTGGATGCGAACATTACCGGGTTTTTGAATATCCTTGAAGCGTGCCGTGCTTATCCTGTCAGGCATCTGGTTTATGCATCATCCAGCTCGGTGTATGGTAAGAATACAGACATGCCCTTTTCGGTAAATGACAACGTGGATCATCCCGTGTCGCTGTATGCTGCCAGCAAGAAGAGCAATGAGCTGATGGCGCACACCTACAGCCATCTTTTTGGCATTCCGGCCACCGGCCTGCGCTTTTTTACCGTATACGGTCCCTGGGGGCGACCCGACATGGCCCTTTTCCTGTTTACCAAAGCCATCCTCGGGGGAGAGCCCATAGAAGTATACAACCGGGGCAACATGATGCGCGACTTCACTTACATTGATGACATCGTGGAGGGAATAAACCGGGTCATGGTAAGACCGGCCGGTCCCAACCCCGACTGGAACGGCAAAAGTCCTGACCCTGCAAGCAGCAACGTGCCGCATAAGGTCTATAACATTGGACGGGGACAGCCGATAAAGCTCATGGCGTTCATTGAGGCCCTTGAAAAAGCCCTGGGCACTACCGCCGAAAAAAGTTTAATGCCCATGCAGCCCGGGGATGTACCTGCCACCTGGGCCGACACCACCGCTCTGGAGCTGGATGCAGGCTA
>CAYMDX010000214.1:0-3034 GCA_964389125.1 uncultured Bacteroidales bacterium | reverse complement strand
TTTTTCAGGTATTTGCCGGAAAAATCGAGTGGGAGTAAGTCCTTTATTTTTTCAATAATGAAGATTTTACCGTTTTTCCCGGCCAACAAGACTTTTAGAGGGTATTGCTGTGTGCTTTCATATTCGAGCAACACCTGCCGGCAGGCACCACAGGGGGAAACCGGACCTTCGGGTAGCAGGCGTTCAGAAGTAGCGCTGATAGCGATTTTTTTCATGACCGCTCCGGGATACATGGCAGAGGCAGCGAACGCAGCAACCCGTTCTGCACATAAACCACTCGGGTATGCCCCGTTTTCCTGGTTTGACCCTTTGATAATTTCGCCATTATCCAGTAAAATCGCAGCTCCTACATAAAACGCTGAATAAGGGGCATATGCATTTTCTGTCATGTGATTTGCCTCCTGCACCAGCAGCCGCTCATCTTCCGGCAATTGTGTAATCCCCTCCGCCTCATAAAATTGTATCGAAAACGTTTTGTTTTTCATAGTGCTGTGTTTTGTGCATTTGTTCTGCCTGTTCTTTCAGGATTTTTCCATACCTCATTCCTGATGATTCTTTGCTGTAAAAATGTATACGCAAATCAAATAAAAATGTTGGATTTACGGGTTCATTTGACCAAAAACTTGGCTTTAAAGAATAAAAGTACTATATTTGTGGTAGAACGAAAGATATTGAATCATTTGTTTTAGCATATTTTGTTTCATTAAAAAATTTGGTGTTATGAGTAATTCAGGAGGAAAAGTGTTTTTTGGATTTGTATTTGGTGCAGCAGTCGGTGTTGCCGCAGGGCTTCTTTTTGCTCCCTCTACAGGTGAAGAATCCCGTAAGAAGCTCCAAGAGAAAGGGAAGGAGTATTCCGACGAGCTGAACAAGCAAGTCACGTCCAAGATTGATGAGTTAAAGGAGTATGTTGGTGACCTGGCAGATGATGCTAAAACAAGGGTCCGCAAAGCCCAGGGTGGCGAAAACGAATAACGATCTCCTAGCTACATGGACGTAAAAGAACTTTTTTCGCACCTTGTTGCCTTAAAAGACACAGTCCGTAACTATTTTGAAACAACGATAGCCTATTACGGAATACTGGCGTTTGAAAAGGCAGCCAAGGTGCTTAGCTTTTTCATGGTGAACCTGGTGGTGTTGGTTGTGGGGTTGCTGGCATTATTATTCCTGTCGGGGGCCGCCGCCTTGTATCTCGGTGACCATCTGGATTCGTATGCGTTGGGCATGCTGATAGTAGGCGGGTTTTACCTGCTGGTGCTGCTGATCGTCTTTGTCTTACGTAAACAAATATTTGGCCGTTTTGCCATACGGGCATTGAAAAATATGATCCTTGATGACCGTTCCAAAAGCAAAAAAGGGAGGGACGACGTATGAGTGTTACAGAAAGTATCAGAAATATTAAATCAATGCAGGATATCAGGGTGGAAAAAGCAAGGTTGCGCTATGAATCCCTGATGGCTGAAAAGTCCCTGGCTGATACCTTACAAGCTTCCGAAAAGGTGTTTACCTTTTTCTCCTTTTTCCGCTATTCTGTTGATATGATGCGTACAGGTTACAACATGTTTGTGTCTATGTACCAGGTGTTTGACCGCTTATTTGGCAGATTTGTTCGTAAAAAATCAAAAGCTGCAGAAGAAGCAGAAACGGTAAATTACTAATCAGCCTCTTTTATATCAGCCTCTTTCCCGAAACGCATTTTTATATGGACGATCTCCGGTCGATTTCCAACGCGGACGGGTGGTCCCCAGGTTCCTATGCCATTCGTGACATAGGCATGCATCCCATTCATTTTTTTGTATCCGTAACTAAGGGTATAGATCGCCTCTGTGATATAATTCAGTGGCCATAGCTGTCCATGGTGTGTGTGACCTGATAGTTGCAGATCAATTCCCAGACGGCTCGCTCTCTCCAGGTAGAATGGCTGATGATCCATCAGGATTAGCGGATAGTCATGATCTGCCATGGACGCCAGCTCGCTGAGGCTTTTTCGCGGCTGTCCGCCAAAACGGGCTTTTTCACGGTCATCCCTGCCTATCAGGTAAAAACTGTCGGCTATCCGTACCACACTATCCCTGATAATGCGAATTCCGCTAGCTTGCAGATATTCTTCTGCAGCAGCCGAACCACCAATATGTTCATGGTTCCCCATGATTCCGTAAACACCAAGCGGCGCATCCAGACGCCTGAGCGTCTCGCCTGCATTCTGACGAATGACCGGGGCCAAATCCTCATCCAGGATATCTCCGGCCAATAGTACAATATCCGGCTTCAATGTGTCAACTTGTTCAATGATGCGGTTGAGATGCCCGTTGCCAATAAGGCTGCCAAGGTGAATGTCGGAGACCAGGACGGCATCTATATTGTTTATCTTTCCTGCCGTTTTCCCGGGAATGGAAATATCCAATGTCTTTACCCGCGGATACAGGGTGTTTATATGTCCTGCCGTCAAAACAACCGCCACCAATATTACGGTCCCCGTGAAAGCAAATAGCCGGGCTTTCTCCATGTTATTGGCAATGAAAGCCGGGAAAAACGGAAGAAAATGGCTCACCAGCCTTAACAGGTCAAACAAAACCACGATCAGGAAAAAATAAAGCATGGCTCCCAGCCAGAAAGAACCGGTCCATACCAATACATCGCTGGCTTTACTCAAATAGATGTTTTCCAAAACCCGTCCGGCAACGTAGGTGGCTGCAAGCAGCCAGAAGATCCAGACGTAATAGGGCCGAATAACACTTCCGGCCGGAATGGCCTGCAAGCCGCGCATAAAAATGTAGTAGTTGCCCAGCAGGTAAATGATCAGGACAATACCAAAAAATATCAAAAAAGCCATGAACCTGGTTGTCTTTATGGTTTTCAATTGTCGTACAATGTTTTATATCTGTGGAACAGCCCGATTGTCAAGTTGTTTGTTTTTTCCTGCTTCACCCACAAAAGATGACCGCTCCTGTCTGTTATCCGTGTTTAAAACCACATAATAAACAATCACCTTCGGGTAAATGTTTCTTTATGTAAAACCGAGGGAGCTCGAAGC
>CAYMDX010000213.1:0-3040 GCA_964389125.1 uncultured Bacteroidales bacterium | reverse complement strand
TCAAATACCGGAAGGTTGACTTTAAGCTTACCGATGGTCAGAAAAAGGCATTGGAAAGGTATTGCCGGGTTCATAATGTGACGCCTGTGCGTTTTATCAAAAGCCTGGTCAATAACCATGTTGCGCGTTATCGCAATGAATCCGCGCCACCGTCGTATGTTACAGAAAACCAGCTGGAGCTTTTCGATAAGGAATAACCCGTTAAACCACCTCCCGGTGTGTCTAAGCATTCGGTGCATTCTGTTTTGGGAGGGCTGAGTAACATCTTATGCCGGGAGCGTCTTACTTGCTGAAATCAACGATGGTAACACCGGCACCACCCCGGTCGGGATGTTCATCCCGGTAACGTCCGATGTGCGGGATGGATCTTAAGAAGTCGCGAATCGCCGGCCGTAGTACACCGTCACCTTTTCCGTGCAGTATCCTTATTTGCGGCACGCCAAGCAGATACGCATCATCGATGTGGTTTTGCAGCTTTTGCAACGCCTCGTCCACATGGGTGCTTCTCAGATCAATATCCGGCTTAAAAGAGGCTGCCCTGGTGTTGATGTCGAATGACATGCCCCCCGACTTGCCTGCTTTGTTCTTTTGTTGCGTCTTCTTAAGTTTTAGAAGCTCGCTGATCTGAATACGGAGCTTCATGCTGTCGAACACCACCAGGGCCTTGTCATCCGAAAGCTCTGCCACTTCGCCGGGTGTGTTCTGGCCCTTGATTTTGACGGTATCTCCCGGTTTGATGGGGGTCGGGTCAATCTCTTCCTGCTGAACAGGCTTTTTCTTTTTCTCTTTTTTCTTTTTGGAAGAAGGAGCCGGCGTGTCTTTCAGGGCTTGTTTCTGGTTTTCGGTGTATTGTTCCAGTTTCTGGCGAGCCTCCCTGGTTTTTTCTTTATCCGCTTGCGACTCCTTGATCTCCCTGATGGTGTTTTCGATCGTTTTGTTGGCATTGCTTAAAATGTCCTTTGCCTCCCGTCGTGCCTGGTTGAGGATCTCGTTCTTGCGTGTCTCCACATCTTTATGAAGGTGTTCATACTTGTCGACGACCTCCGCAAGAAATGTGTCCGCATGCTTGAGTTGCTTCTCTTTCTCTTCCAGTTCGGCCTTTTTGACTTCCAGGTCCTGCAGCTGGATATCGAAATCCAGGTCCTGGTCGCCGGTCAGTTTTCCTGCTTTTTTCAGCAGCTGTTCCGGCAGCCCGATGGAACGGGCTATCTCAAAGGCAAAGCTGGAGCCGGGTATGCCTGTTTTCAGCTTAAAGAGTGGCTTCATCTGTTTGCTGTCGAACAGCATGGAGCCGTTGACCATACCGGGATGCCGTCCTGCTTTGAGCTTCAGGTTGGCGTAGTGGGTGGTGATCACGCCCAGCGCCTGTTGTTCGTAGAGCTGATCGAGGATAGACTCCGCGATAGCCCCACCGATGCGGGGTTCTGTGCCTGCCCCGAATTCGTCAATGAGAAAAAGGGTTTTTTCGTCGCATTGCTCCAGCAGGTACTTCATATTTAACAGGTGAGAGCTGTATGTACTCAGGTCATTTTCAAGCGACTGTTCGTCACCAATGTCGATAAAGAGCCGGTGAAAGATGCCGGCCTGGGAGTGGCTGTCCATTGGCGCCAGCAGGCCGCATTGCAGCATGTATTGTACCAGGCCGCAGGTAATCAGGCAGACAGACTTTCCGCCGGCATTGGGGCCTGATATCACCAGAATGCGATTCTCTTGGTTGAGTTCCAGGGTGAGCGGCTCCACATGTTTGTTCTGTTTTTTATAGGAAAGCCACAGCAGCGGATGCCTGGCGTTTACCCAGCTCATGACGGGCTTGTCGGTAAGTTGTGGCTTCATGGCGTCCATCTCCAGGGCCAGCTTTGCTTTGGCGCGGATGGCATCCATGATACCCAGCATGTCGTAGGCCTTTTGCAAAGCCGGGAGCTCCGGACGCAGCTCGTCGGCGAAAGCCCTGAGGATCCGTATGACCTCCCGCCGTTCTTCGGCCTCCAGTTCCTTGACACGGTTATTCAGCTCGAACACCTCTTCCGGTTCCAGGAAGGCGGTTTGTCCGGTGGCCGAATGGTCATGCACAAAGCCCCGGATCTTACGTTTGTAGGCCACAGGCACGGGAATGACCTGCCGGCCGTTACGCAGGGCCAGCTCTACATCCTGCTGTATCCATCCCCCGGCTTTCCCTTCGGATAAATACTTGTAGATGCGGCGGTTGGCCTTGCCTGCCAGGTCCTGCTGCTGCTGGCGGATATCCAAAAGGGTCGGGGAGGCATTGCTGCGGACAACCCCCTGCTCATCAATCAGGGCATTGATCCGGCGGGGCAGATCATCGTCCACCGCCAGGCCCTTGATATGGGTGGCCAGCCAGGGGTGTTTCAGTTGCTCATCCGATTTGGTAACCGACAGGAAGCGAATGACCTGAAGGATGGTTTCGAGCGACAGCTTCAGCTCCAGCAGGATTTCGGGTTCAACAAAGGTCTCGGGCAGCTTCAGGTGGCTGAAGACCTCTGTAGGGTCAAAATAGTTGGAGCCCGGAAAGCTTTCGCCGGACAACAGGATCTGCCGGAACTCCTCGGTTTCGTTAAGCTGCTTGTTGATGCGCTCATTGTCGGTTGAAAAACCGATGTGCGCCACCTGTTTTTCACCCAGAGAGCTATAGCAATAGCCGAGCAGCATCTCCCGGAGCTGGTCAAAGCCGGTTTTTTCCTCAAAGCCGGCGGGATAGGTATGGGTTGTTGGGGTATTCACAAGTTTGAGGTATTCAGAAGTTGAGCACAAAAGTAATAAAGGTCTGGTAAAAAACACAATGCGCCGGCTTGCGGTGGATGGTCCTGTTTTTATGCCCGGGCAGGGCTGTTGATTTAGCATGTCAAGGTGCAGGTGGCGGAAATAAATGCAAAATGTTCTTGAAGCACCCACATAAAGGGGAGTGATATAGCCGGGATAAACGGGCAGGGGTTACTTCGTCATGGCTAAATTATGGGAAACATAGTAAAACAGATCAAATATTTTTATTATATTGATCGTCAAAACAGTACGCTTTAGCGAA
>CAYMDX010000212.1:0-3054 GCA_964389125.1 uncultured Bacteroidales bacterium | reverse complement strand
AATATGTGCATGCGGCACTTCCATACCCACCACGGCAACACCTATCCGCTCACATATCATTGTTTTATCCAAGGCGCGGGCAACCTTTTTGGCAAAAAGCCACAGATCACGATATGTTTCATCATCCAGGTCAAACAAATAATCTACCTCCTGCTTGGGAATAACCAGGGTATGGCCTTTTGCCAGCGGGTTAATATCAAGAAATGCCAGAAAGCGATCATCTTCAGCCACTTTATGGGAAGGGATCTCACCCTGTACGATCCTGGTAAAAATACTTGCCATAGTTAGAATGATTTACGGTTTAACGAATGGGGATTCAGCGTATCGGAGCATGGCCGGCGCCTGGGTCGGGCACTACCGATGGATCTCCATAATTTTAAAGGTCATGACACCGGCGGGCACCTCAATCTCTACCGTTTCGCCGGCTTTCTTACCAAGCAAACCTTTGGCGATTGGTGAGCTGACGGAGATCTTTCCGTTTTTGATATCTGCCTCATTTTCAGGAACAATAGTATATGACATGACAGCATTGGTTTTCATGTTCTTGAGCTTAACCGTGGTCAGGATGGAGACTTTGCTGTCATCCAGCTGACTTTCATCGATGATACGGGCATGACTCAGGGTTTCTTCCAGCTTGGCTATACGCATTTCAAGCATACCCTGCTCGTTCTTGGCAGCATCATATTCTGCATTCTCGGAGAGGTCTCCTTTTTCCCTGGCCTCAGCGATCGTTTGCGATATCGCAGGCCTTTCTACTGTCTTAAGGCGCTCAAGTTCGTCTTTCAACTTTTCAAGTCCTTCTTTTGTAAAATATTGCACCTGACTCATAACATTGTACCTTAAAATAATACCAGACATCCGGTAAATCGCCATCGTAAGCTGAACCGAACGCCTGGATTTGATTTGTTGTTAATTGTGTTTATTTAAAAATACAGCCCTTGTGTCCGCCACCGGCAAATGTCTTTCTTTCAACATGAAGGTGGCAATACAATTATTGC
Organism: uncultured Bacteroidales bacterium; assembly: GCA_964389125.1. Taxonomy (GTDB): domain Bacteria; phylum Bacteroidota; class Bacteroidia; order Bacteroidales; family UBA7960; genus PUPG01. The sequence continues at coordinate 2,056 of CAYMDX010000212.1, read as the reverse complement.
ACAAATAAACAGGGGGCTTACAGAAAAATAACCTGATATTGGATCGACTCCAAGACCAGGCCTTTTATATTTTTTCTACCTTTATTTTGTCAAAGATAAGAAATAATTCAATAAAATACGAATTTTTTCAACGATATTTTTTGTGCAAAATTTCAGAAAAGACCACTGCGTCTCTCAGCTTAAAATGCGGAAACCTCCTTTTGGCGCCGGGTACGACATCATCTTCCAGCAGCACCCTGTCTTTGGCTTCTTGCTGCTTCTGTTGCCGGATCATATCATCGATGGTCTGAATTTTTCCATCTGATGCGAATTTATATGCTTCCGAAACGCCGGAGCCGCTGGTTGCCTCTTCCTCGACGGTACGTTTACTCTTTTCGAGCTCGGGGCGCCCGAGTTCTCTTGTCTGGGTTTCAATATCTGTTTCGAAACGCCGGCGTTGTGTTTCCCTTTCATCCTGCACACGTTTGGCAAGTGCCTCATCCCTTTCAATATCAGGCTTTTCCATAGCCGGTTTCTCACGCTCCCTTTCCTGTTTGGCCCGTTCTTCCACATCTTTATCCCGCTCTTCAAAAACAGGCTGCTCCGCCTCTTTTGTCTCTTCTGTTTCCCCAAAGAACCCGTCAAACATAGTATCCCAGCTCTTTTGATCGCCAGATGGTGACGCCTGTTCCTGGCCGGATGCAGGCTGCGGCCTTTTCTCCGTTTTGGCGCTTTTGGGCTTCTGTTTTAAAAAACTGACAGCCAACCAGATAATAACAAGTATGACAAATATAAAATCTTCCATAACAATATAAACGTTTAGCCCGGCAAAAAAACCGGATACATGATCATCTTATACAAAAATACCAAAAAATCGTAACTTTACATATTATACAAATACCTAATCCGTATCCATCAATAACTATGTATCATCATATAAACAAATTGACATTCATCCTGTTCACGGCCATTGGTCTGATGTTCTTCGCCTCCTGCGACAAGGACCGCGAACACCCGGTTCCGTATGTCCGTGTCGACTTTAACTTCAACATCACCAACTATAACCTGAACAGCCCCGGTCTGATCCATCAATTCCCGAAGGAGCAGTACGAATACGGCGGCTACCAGGGGGTTATCGTTTACAGGGAGTCAGAAACCAATTTCAGGGCGTTTGACCGTGCCTGCCCTTCTGATCCCCATAACTGCCAGGTGAACATCACAGAGGAGAATAGTTTAATTGGGAAATGCCCGTGTTGTGAGTCAGAGTTTCTGCTCATCGACGGCACTGTCCTTGACGGGGAAGCCCGCTACCCGCTGAAAGAATACAGCACTTCGTTTAACCCGCCCCGGCTCCGGGTTACAAATTAAACAACCTCCCTAACAAAACACACCGGATAAACAATTAACAGCTATAGGGCATGAGTCTATTTTTAAGAAAGAACATACAAAATGCTACGCTTGGCATATGGGAGATAACCGAAACACTCGACGAGCTCTATCGGCAGGCACGTCTTACCGTGTCCGAAAAGCGTTATTATGATTCCCTGCGCAGCCCCCTGCGCAAAAAGCACTGGCTTAGCTATCGATTGATAGTGCCCCATCTCTTTGCGCCTTCTTCTACCTCCGGAATCTGTTATGACCCCTACGGCAAACCACGGATGGAAAACGGCGCCGGACATATTTCTGTCTCCCACTCAGGTAAATACGCCGTCCTGATAGCAAGCACCACCCATCATGTCGGTGTCGATATTGAATACATGGACCAAAAAGTTTTTCGTGTGGCACACAAATTTTTATCCGACCGTGAAGCTGCTTATGGGTCAATCAGTGAATCCATGGAAAGTTTGTACCTCATGTGGTGCGCGAAGGAAGCCCTTTATAAGTTGTATGGCAAGGGGGGATTATCTTTCCGGGAACACTTACATATAGATCCTTTTGTTGTAGAAGAGAAGGGCCAATTCACCGGGTACATAAACCAGGGAGACTCCACCATTCGCAATACGCTTTTTTACGAACGTATCGGCAGTTACATGATGGTTTATACAATAGGAGGTGAACAGTGAAAAAGCTGGAAGCT
>CAYMDX010000211.1:0-3074 GCA_964389125.1 uncultured Bacteroidales bacterium | reverse complement strand
TTCTCCCTTACACAAACAACCCACCCACCTGATACACTATCAGGGAAACAACCCAGGCTGTCAGGGTAGTATATACCACCGTAAACAATCCCCATTTCCAGTGTCCCGACTCGCGTGAGATGGTTGCAATGACGCCGATGCACGGGAAGTACAGCAGCGTAAACAGCATGAATGACAGGGCAACCAAAGGTGTGAACACCGGCTCGCCTTTATTGGGGCCTGAGGTATATGTCTGACCTTGTATGTTTTCAACGAGTGTCTGACTATGTGCCTGGACAGACTCTTCTACCTGATAGAGGACCGCTATGGTGCTGACAACAATTTCTTTGGCTGCCAGGCCCGACAAGATGCTGATCGACATTTTCCAGTCGAAGCCCAGGGGTGCCAGTACAGGTTGTATGGTTTTACCCAGGGCTCCGATGTAGCTGTCTTCCTGACGCTCAAGGTAGAGGCGGGATTCCATGTTTTGCAGGGCGATTTCTTTTTCTTCTTCCAGCTGTGCTATTCGCAGGCTGTCTGTGGACGGGATCGCTTCTTTACGTTCCGCAAAATTTTCTTCGATGACCTCCTCTCTTTCTGCCATCTTTTCTGAATAACCTGACCCATTCGGGAAATATCCCAATGCCCAGATGATGATGGAAGCGATCAGAATGATGCCGCCTATCTTTTTCAGATAATGTACCGCTTTATCCCACATATGGGTGATGGTGGCTTTCAATGTCGGTATGCGGTAGGGAGGGAGTTCCATCACGAATGGAGCCTCCTCCGTACGGAAAATGGTTTTTTTCAACACCAAAGCCATCCCAATGGCTACCAGAATCCCGGTAAAATAAATAAGGAACAACATCGTGCCCTGGTAGTCGGCAAAAAATGCGGAAATGAACAAAACATAAATGGGCAGGCGTGCACTGCAGGATATGAATGGGTTTATCAGCATGGTTAACATGCGGTCGTTGCGGTTCGACAGGGTACGTGTGGCCATGATGGCAGGTACATTACAACCGAACCCCATCAGCAGCGGGATAAAGGATTTGCCATGCAGCCCGATCTTATGCATAAGTTTGTCCATGATGAACACCGCCCGCGACATGTAACCCGTATCTTCCATCAGGCTGATAAAGAAGAACAACAACATGATGTTGGGCAGGAACACCAGCACACCTCCGACACCATTAACAACACCATTCATCAACAGGTCCTTCAACGGTCCGGTAGTCATATGGGCATCCAGAAAGCCATTCAGGCTCTCAATGCCACCTTCCAACCATTCCATAGGATAACTACCCAGGAAAAAGGTAGCGGAGAACATAGCCCACATAAAGAATAAAAAGATGGGAAAGCCAAACAGTTTGTGGGTCAGGAATGTGTCGATGATCTCACTCGATTTTCGCTTTTCCGATCGGGCCGGCTGCAACGTTTCTTTCAGGGCACCGGAGATAAAACCATACTTTAGATCTGTGATAACCGATTCTGGCGGCTCTCCAAACTCATGTTCTATTTTGGAAGATTCATGATTGGCAATTTCTATAATCTCAGCATGATTGGGACACTCTTCCCGAATCGTTTTATGTGCCTCTTTATCACCTTCCAGCAGCTTAATAGCCAAAAAGCGGGACGATACAAGATCGGTAAGGTGAACGTTTTCTTCTTTTTTCAGTGGCTCCTGGATTTTTGTCACCGACTCTTCGACAATAGATCCATGGTTGATGTGGATATGCCTGATCACCTCATCACGATCTTCGTATACCTCAATGACTTTGTCGAACACGTCATCCACACCTTTCCCTTTTGAGCTCACCGTGGGTATGATAGGAATACCGATCATTTTACCGAGTGCTTGGTAATACAGCACATCGCCCCGGGCCTGCATCTCATCATACATGTTCAGCACCATAACCACCTTCAGGTCCATATCAATGAGCTGACTGGTGAGATATAAGTTGCGTTCCAGGTTTGATCCATCCACAATGTTGATAACTACGTCAGGGAGCTTTTCGGTGATAAAATCCCGGACAAAAATTTCCTCGGGCGTGTATGCAGATATTGAATATGTTCCGGGCAGGTCGGTAATATTAAACTGGTAGCCTCTCTGATTGTAGACCGCTTCTTTGGCTTCCACGGTTACGCCGCCATAGTTGCCAACGCGCTCGCGAGAACCGGAAGCGTGATTGAAAAAAGTTGTTTTGCCGCTATTGGGGTTGCCGACCAGGGCTACATTGATGGTGCTGCCGGGCTTTCTGAAAGTATTTGCCTTTTCCGTTAAGAATACGCCTTCAAAAACACTCTCTTTTTCCGGCTTGAAATCATGCTCCGGGATCACTTCTATCAGCCTGGCTTCATTGCGACGAAGGGAAACATTATAGCCCATGACACTATACTCGATGGGGTCACGCAGCGGGGCTTTTTTTACCACCTGAACGGTTTTCCCGACCACAAAGCCCATTTCAATAATCCGCCTGCGAAAACCGCCGCGCCCCTTTACTTTGGTGATGATCCCTCTCTTCCCGTTTTGCAGCTCAAATAATGTCATAATCTTGATATAATCAATCAGTTTTTATTAAGATTGAATTAACACAATGCAAAAATACCAAATTTTTTGATAATGGAAACAGAAACCCAAAAAGGTGAAGGGTTCTGAAAAATGTATTAATTTTATGCTGCCTGGATCTGCTTCCCTGGCTGAATAACGATGGTCCATCAAAAATATGTTTATATGTCGAAATCTATTATTTTACAGCGCCGCATTAAAGCTACCCCTGAAGAAGTTTATCGTGCCTTGACCAATCCTTTTACTATTGAATTATGGAGTGGTGATCCCGCTGTTATGAGTGAAGAACCCGGCTCGCCATTTACCATGCTCGACGGTAATATTGTGGGCGAAAATGTCGCGTTTGAAGAAAATAAACTTATCAGGCAGATATGGTTTTTTGGTGAAGATCACCCTTCTGAGGTGACCATAAAATTGTTCCCGGAAAAATCCAATACGCAGATTCGCATCGAACATACCGGCATCCCTGAGGAAGCCTATGAAAATATGCTGGTTGGATGGGAGGAGTCGTACCTGGATTCCCTGC
>CAYMDX010000210.1:0-3103 GCA_964389125.1 uncultured Bacteroidales bacterium | reverse complement strand
CTTTTATGTCTTTATTAAAATTTCTTTTATATTTGACAGCATATTCCTCTTCCGGCATGAAGATATTTCGTGGATTTTATATACTACTGTTGGTGCTCCTGATTGGGGGTCCCGGCTCAGCCCAGATAAAAGGGATTGGCCTGCCGTTTATTGTGAATCATCCGCGAAGCAACTATGATGCCGGAACCCAAAACTGGTCTGTGACCCAGAGTGACCGCGGATTTATGTATTTCGGAAACAACGACGGCATCCTCGAATTTGATGGCACAGGCTGGGAAACCTATCCTATGCCCAACGCATCTATTGTGCGTTCCGTCATGGCCGTTGGCGATACCATCTATGCCGGCGCCTTTGAAGAAATCGGTTTCCTGGCCCCTGATGAGAAGGGTGAGCTCGTATGGAACTCATTAACCCACCTTATCCCGGAGGAACACAAAAACTTCGATGAAGTGTGGAGCATCTTTTATGACCAGGGCAGGGTTATTTTTCAGTCTTTTTTGGGCATTTTTATTCTGGAAGACGGTGAAATAGATGCTATTCAACCGTCAGGCCAGTTTGGCTTTATGTATGAAGTGAAAGATAACTACTTTGTTATAGATCGGGAACGAGGGCTGATGCAGCTCGAAAACGAGTCTCTTTCCCTTGTTTCTAATAATCCTTTGTTCTTGCAGGAAGATGTCACTTGTATCATACCGCACAACAATAACTCCATGCTTGTCGGGGTATCCGGTGAAGGGTTTTTCCTGTTGGATGACCAGGGCATGAAGCCCTGGGATGGTGCGATCAACGGCCACCTGCAACAATATGATCCATATACCGGTATCAGGCTCACCACTGGCAATTATGCATTCGGTACGATAAGCAATGGTGTATTTATTACCGACCAGCAGGGAAACCTGGTGCAACACCTAAACAGGAACAAGGGTTTACAAACAAACACGGTTCTGGCTCTTTTTGAAGATCAACGCAAAAATTTATGGTTGGGCATGGACAATGGTATTGACTATGTCGAGATTAGCTCTGCCCTCACAAAGTTCGATTACAATTTTAATGTTGAAAGCACCTATGCCACGGTTTTGTATGATGATATTCTATATGTCGGAACCAATCAGGGGCTTTATGCACAGCGCAAAGATGAGCTCCGGAACAAGTACGGGGAGGAAACGAAATTCAGGCTGATTGAAGGGACGAAAGGACAGGTCTGGAGCCTGGAGGTTATTGACAATACCCTGCTATGCGGCCATAATCAAGGTTCGTTTCAGATCGAAGGTTTCCGGGCACGACAGATATCGGATATTCGGGGCTTCTGGTCTTTCCTGGAGTTGCCACACCATGATGACATGGCTTTGGCAGGTACCTTTACAGGTCTGGTAAGGCTTCAGAACAGGGATGGTAACTGGCATTTGCTGGATGAAGTGGAAGGCTTTCGGGAATCAAGCCGGGACCTGTTTTACGACAACCATGGTTACCTGTGGGTATCGCATGGCTACAGAGGTCTCTTCAGGCTGGATCCTTCCGGTGATTTTTCGCGGATTGAGGAGGTACGTCTTTTTTACGATGAGGCCGGGTTGCCCGGAGACCTTCCGTATCACATTCATGCAATTAACGGGGAGATGGTGGTGTCAACGCATGAGGGAATTATGCAATATGACCGGAGTGCCGACGCGTTTCTGCCACATCCTTTCTTGCAGCAGCTTTTTGAAAATAAAGGGTTTGTTGACCATATGAAGCAGGATGATAACGGGAATATCTGGTATTATACCCTGGATTACATGGGGCTTATGCGACGTCTCTACGATGGCACATTCCGCGACATCGTCGTCCCATTTGCCAGGATCAGTGACATATTAATGCCGGCTTTTGAAAACCTGTTTGTTGCAGATGATGCCAATGCCTATATAGGTTCCCAGCGCGGGCTCATACATTACGACCCTACTGTTATAAATGATTACTACACCATTGAAGAAGTGTATTTTACCGGTATTTCTTTTTTCGGCAATAAAGAAAGAGACACATTCTATCTGGATGGTCCCGGAATAAAAAACAATCAGAACAACCCGCCTGAGCTGCCATTTGCTTTAAACGCAGTGACATTTGAATTTACCATACCCATGTATGAAGATCCTGCTTCTACAATGTTTTCTAACCGGCTAAAAGGATTTGATGAAACATGGTCGGAATGGGACGAATACAGCTTCAAGGATTATACAAACCTGCGCGAAGGAGACTATGTCTTTGAGATAAAAGCGCGCACCGCCCTGGGCATTGAAAGCGAGGTTAGCGCCTTTCATTTTAGTATCTCTCCACCGCTGTGGCGATCCACGGCAGCCTACATCGTGTATGTCGTTCTGTTGTTACTGGCCATTGCAGGCACGGTATACTTCATTCGCAGGAGGATGCTTAAGATCCGGCAAAGGGAGAAGATCAGACAAGAAAAGAAACTTGCCCATAAGGAAAAGCTCTTTCAGGCACAAACGGCGCTGAGCGAAAAAGAGATCTTGCGCCTGCGTAATGAAAGCCTGAAACTAGAAATGCAACATAAAAATAAAGAGCTGGCCAACATTACCATGCACCTTATTCAGAATAACAAGATGCTGACCGGCTTTAAAAATGAAATCAGCAAGTTGCTGAAAGAACATCCTTCTGGCAGTCCTGAAAGACAACAGGTAAACAACCTCCTGAAAAAGGTCAACCGGGACATGCAAAATGAAAAGCACTGGTCGCTTTTCAACAGTTATTTTGATGAAGTTCACCAGGATTTCCTGAACCGGCTTAAAGAGAAATATCCGGATCTTTCGCCCAAAGAGCTGCGCCTCTGTGCGTACCTGCGTATGAACCTGTCAACAAAAGAAATAGCTCCGCTTATGAATATTTCCGTTCGTGGCGTTGAAATAAGCAGGTACAGGCTCAGGAAAAAACTCAATCTCGCCAGTAACACCAATCTGACAGATTTTATCATTTCCTATTAAATTACCATCTTTTTCGTTAGCGTATATGGGAATAACCTGTTTGTTGGTCAGACTTCCGGCTGCTCCGCTGCTTCTTCATCTTCTTCCTCCTCCTCTTCTTCAAACTCCAGCGACCAGATGATGGCTTCTACCTG
>CAYMDX010000209.1:0-3103 GCA_964389125.1 uncultured Bacteroidales bacterium | reverse complement strand
CTTCCAGCTTCCAGCTTCGAGCTTCCAGCTTTAATAATCATCCCCCTGTGTGTCAAAATATTTGTTCCCGAATAATCGGGATCTTCAACATGGTCGTTTCATGTTGGTAACACAACAGTTTTTTACAAAGCAAACCTACAGGAATTTTGCTATATAGGCAAATATTCCGGAAATAATAGGTTTCATAAGCTACACGGAGGGAATTTTAACCGTTTGATCGAATGATGGCGGCAAAATCAACCAGAATATTGTATCTTTAAACCGGTAAAAGACGGAATAAATCAACGCAAATATAGTATTATCAACCAAATACATGCTGATAATGAAGAATCTGTTAAACGTCCTGGAAAACATTGATACCTCGAACATCAAGCCTAAAGTGGTCCGTGAGGTTTTACAATCAGTCGATTTTAAAAACCTTTCCTATAAGTCCTATCTGGAAGGCTACGATTTGGGTCAATACAATCGTATTAAGCTATCAGAAAGTCCTTTACAGATATCCCTAATGACATGGCCGCCCCAGTTTTTGTTACCAATCCATCAGCATAAAAATTTCTGGGGTTTTGTCTTTCCTTTGGAGGGCATTGTATCTGAAACCATCTACGGATATGCTCCCAGGAAGAAAAAAGTATACCTGCATCCCACAAAAACTTATAAGCCGGGTGAGATTATTTATGAGCCCTATAATGTGATACACAAGCTGCAAAACACGTCACCACTCGAGACCACAGTAAGTATTCATATTTATTATCCGCCGTCTGTGGGATACAAAGGCACGATGATTTTTGATGCCCAAAACAGGAAAATGGCGGTACTGAATGAGAAAGCCAAAGCCCTTAGCTGGGATCTTCCTGAAGATCATTATGATTCAATTCTGGAGGATGCTTATGATGTAGAAAAACTTTGGTAAGTTGTTAACGACCTGGGTAAGATTTATTCACCAAGCACCCTGGAGAGGGTATCCCGAAGCTCTTCAGGGGTAATATCCTTTTGAACGATTTTCCCTTCCGGGTCGATAAGGATGGCAAATGGGATACTTTCAATGTTATATAGGTTCACCACCGGGGAGTTCCAGAAACGCTGGTCGCTAACCTGTGTCCATGTGATATCGTCCTCGTCTATGGCTTTTAACCATTGTTCTTTGGTTGGGTCCAGAGATACCCCATAGATCTCGAACCCTTGGGGTTTATATTCCTGATATATGTCCTTTAACCGGGCATTAGATTCCCGGCATGGTGGTGACCAGGCAGCCCAGAAATCGATAAGGACATATTGTCCTCTAAAATCAGACAAAGCGATCATTTGCCTGTTGGGGCCGGGCAATACTATTTCGGGTGCTTCATTGCCCTTAGCAAGGCTTTCATCTGACAGTTGCCGCCTGGCATCGTTGCGTTTATGGCGGCTAACACGGCGGTTGAGATCCAGGACGTGCTTATTCGCGGGATATGCCTGCGACAATGATCTGCTAAGGTCTTCAAAATAAGAAAAATGCTCGCTCTCGCGCAGAAGGAGGCGATCACCAAAATACTGGTAAAGTGCAATAAGCGAAGCAAGCGAACGGGGGTTGTCTTCAATGAACTGTTTTACGAACTCCTGCTGGTTTTTGAAAATCTCTTCGTAAGCCAGATCAAGATCTTTTCGTACCTCCATGAAATCATCATCATATTTGCTGGCATGGAAAATATCCGCAAGTGAGTCAACTTTTTGATGGTTTCGCTGAAGGTATTGCTTAAGTTCGCTCAGAAGTTCAGAACCTTCTGAACCTTCCACACTATGATTCAGTGGAAGATTGTCAGCATCACCCCTGATGAATAACTCCTCCCCGGGTTCTATAACCAACGTTATATAATTGTTACGGTCGACACGAAGAATAAAAAAACCAGCCTCCTCCAGGTTGCCTCTATAAGAAAATGATCCTTCATCGTCTGTTTCAAAACTATCTACGGGTAAAAGGTCTTTTGTTGTTAGTTCCTGCAGTCTGAATTCTTGCTGAGCCGCATTATCCAGGCGTCCTTTTATAATATAATGGTCCGGGTCTTCTGATGTATCACACATCTGGAAGGTAGGTATCATCATTAAGAGTGACAACAATGTCAGGACTTTCCGCTTCATCATGGTACGGGGAGTGGCGTAAAAACAGATCAAAGTTAAAACATTTGCCCTGCCAGTCAGGCCTTTTAAGAATTTTTAACCTGTGGGAACAACCGGCCTGTAGGGTCACTAATCAGGAACGTATTGTCCGATCGAGCAAAGCATATCCAATGATTACCAATACAATGGAAATAATGGTGCTGAAGAGTACACGCAAAAGGATAGTACCAAATTCAGAAAGGCGAAATATTTCAAGGAAGAAGAGAACCAGGTGATGTAAAAAAATCAGGATTGCGCTGTAGGCGATCAAAGACAAAGACCCTAATGTTGAAAATGTGGGAGATTTTTTCCCGGGATGATCCAGCTGCCGGGTAATCATATTTAAGGTGCCGGGGCGGCAAAAACCCATGAAAACGGTTGCTGCCGTATGGATGGCCAGTGTATCTGAAAAAATATCCATGGATAATCCCAGTAAAAAAGATACAGATAGTAATAACCAGCCCGGAATATTGGCCGGCAGGAAAAGAACAAAGAGAACATAAACCTGCGGATGCATGTTGTTCCAGAACACGATATTATCAATAACAAATACCTGAACCAGCACCAGCAGGACAAATAACAATATAAACTTCCGGGGCAGTTTTACCATAGACAGTATTAGATCATGAATCAGGCATGACAGAAGCTTCCAGCTCTTCCTGTTCTTCCTTCATCAGGTTTTTAACAACATACACATAGGTCAGTTTATTAAAATCCACCGCCAGTTCTACTTCAGCGGTAAAGAATGAATCCCCCCGCCGGATCTCCCAGTCATCAATTGTGCCGACCAGGATGTTCTCAGGGAAAATGGTGGAAAAGCCACTTGAGACAATGGTATCACCACGGGTTAACTCCACGTGCGGCGGAATATACAGCATGGAAGCTTTGCGGTAGTCACCTCCCTCCCACCTGAGGCTACCGATATGGTCATTTTTCTGAATTTTGACACTGATTAAAATATCACTATGAAGCA
>CAYMDX010000208.1:0-3109 GCA_964389125.1 uncultured Bacteroidales bacterium | reverse complement strand
CCGCAGACCTTCAAACAGCTGCTCATGGTAGGCAGCCTCGACCGCTACTTCCAGATCGTGAAGTGCTTCCGCGACGAAGACCTGCGGGCCGACCGCCAGCCCGAATTTACCCAGATCGACTGTGAGATGTCGTTCGTGACACGCGACGACGTGCTCGAAACCTTCGAAGGACTGGCCAAACACCTTTTCAAAACGGTCAAAGGCGTTGAAAACATTCATTTTGATCGTATGAGCTACCATGATGCCATGAAGTATTACGGCAGCGATAAGCCCGACACCCGTTTTGGTATGCGTTTTGTTGAGCTTAATGAACTGGCCATGAGCAAAGGCTTTAAGGTGTTTGATAACGCAGAGTTGGTGGCTGGCATCTGTGCAGAAGGCTGCGCCGAATATAGCCGGAAGCAGCTGGATGCCCTCACAGAATGGGTACAACGTCCGCAAATCGGCGCCAAAGGACTGGTATACGTCAAATACAATGAAGATGGCAGCTTTAAATCATCTGTTGATAAATTTTTTGACCAGGAACAATTACAGTCCTGGGCGGAAGCCTTTGATGCCAAGCCAGGCGACCTGTTGCTGATCCTGGCCGGAAAAACAGATGCGACCCGCAAAGCCCTTGGCGAGCTGCGACTGGAAATGGGAAACAGGCTGAAATTACGCGACCCCAACACTTACTCCTGCCTCTGGGTCACCGACTTCCCACTCCTCGAATGGGATGAGGACACCCGTCGCTACTATGCGATGCACCACCCGTTCACCGCGCCGCTGTCCGATGACCAGTCGCTACTGGAGACAGACCCGGGCAATGTGCGCGCCAATGCATACGACATGGTGATTAACGGTGTGGAAATTGGGGGCGGCTCCATCCGTATTGCTGACCGCAACCTGCAGGAAAAGATGTTTGACGCCCTGGGGTTCACCAAGGAAGAAGCCAAAAAGCAGTTCGGCTTCCTGCTGGATGCTTTCCAATACGGCGCACCGCCCCATGGTGGTGTGGCTTTCGGATTCGACCGCTGGTGCGCACTCTTTGGCGGCTCCGAAACCATCCGCGACTATATCGCATTCCCGAAGAACAACGCAGGTCGTGATGTGATGATCGACAGCCCCGCTCCCATCGCACCCAAACAACTAAAAGAGCTACACCTGAAGCTGGTATAATATGTTCTCCGTCAACAACCTTACCGTTCAGTTCACCGGTGAAATCCTGTTTGATGATATCTCCTTTATCATCAACCCGCGTGACCGTATCGGGCTGACAGGTAAGAACGGAGCCGGAAAAACCACCTTAATGAATATCATTGCCGGGCGGTTCCAGCCTGAGCAGGGAACGGTGTCAATGCCTGCAGGCAGCCGGATCGGATACCTGCCTCAGGAGGTGCATTTCAGAAGTACGAAAAGCGTGCTTGAAGAAACCCTGAACGCCTTTGCCGAGGTAAAGTCCCTGGAGCAGAAGATCAACAAGCTCACGGAAGCGGTCACCCACCGGACGGATTACGACAGCGAGTCCTACCAAAAACTAACGCAGGAGCTGGCAGAGGCCGGCGAACGTTATGAACTGCTTGGCGGAGGAGCCCAGACAGCACAGGCAGAGAAGGTTTTGCTGGGCCTGGGTTTTGAACGTGAGGACCTTGACAGGCCACTGGCAACCTTCAGCGGGGGCTGGCAGATGCGGGTGGAGCTGGCCAAACTCCTGTTGCAAAACCCTGAGCTGTTATTGCTGGATGAGCCCACCAACCACCTGGATATTGAATCCATTCAGTGGCTGGAGAACTTTTTGAAAGAATACCCCGGTGCCGTCATGCTGGTATCACACGACCGTGCATTTCTCGACAATATCACCAGCCGCACGATCGAACTTAGCATGGGAAAGCTGTATGATTACAAGGCATGCTACTCCGACTATGTCGTGCTGCGCGAAGAGCGTATGGAACGTGAAATGGCAGCCTATAACAACCAGCAGCGTGAGATCGCCCAGATAGAGAGATTTATCACCCGTTTCAGAGCCAAAGCAACCAAAGCACGCCAGGTGCAGTCGAAAGTAAAGCTTCTGGAAAAGATAGAAAAGGTGGAAGTAGATACCATGGATACCAGTGCCATCCATTTCCGCTTTCCCGAAGCACCGCCCTCTGGCAAAGTAAGTCTGGAAGCCCGTAACATCCACAAACGTTACGACAGCAAAGAGGTGCTTAGCGGACTAAACTTCCTTGTTGGCCGTGGAGAGCGCATAGCTTTTGTAGGCCGTAACGGAGAAGGGAAAACCACCCTGGCACGGATCATCACCGGCAACCTCGACCACGAGGGGGAGATCATACCGGGCCACCAGGTCAAAATCGGCTATTTCGCCCAGAACCAGTCAGAATACCTGGACCCAGAGAAAACAGTGTTTGAAACACTGGACCATGAAGCTACCGGTGAGATCAGGAAACATGTGCGGAATATCCTGGGGGGCTTTCTTTTCAGTGGTGAAGACATCAAAAAAAAAGTAAAGGTCTTATCAGGTGGCGAAAAATCACGGCTGGCAATTGCCAAACTCCTTCTGGAGCCGGTAAATCTGCTTGTGCTTGACGAGCCTACCAACCACCTGGACATGCGCTCCAAGGATATCCTGAAAAATGCCCTGCTTCAGTTTGGCGGAACCATCATTGTGGTCTCTCACGACCGGGATTTTCTGCAGGGGCTGACGGAAAAGGTCTTTGAATTCAGGAATCGGCAGATCAAAGAATTCAATGGCGATATTTACGATTTTATTGAATCACGCCGCATAGAAAACCTCTCTGAACTTGAAACCATAAAAAAGGTTGGCAAGAAAAACACCGCCTCCGACAATACCTCTTCGCGCAAACAATCTTACCAAAAGAAAAAGGAATTCGAACGTGAAGTGCGAAAATTGGAAAGGCGCATTAGCCGTTGCGAAGAAGAGATTGGATCCCTGGAACAGCGGGCAGCCTCTCTGGAAGCGATCATAGCCAATCCGACCCTTGATCAGGAAAAGGTGGACAGCGGAGAGGTATTCACCGAATATGAAGCGGTAAAAAAACAGCTCCGCAAAACAGAAACGGAATGGGAAGAGGCGCAGCTCGCCCTGGAGGAGCTGAACGGTGAACAGTGA
>CAYMDX010000207.1:0-3189 GCA_964389125.1 uncultured Bacteroidales bacterium | reverse complement strand
CACAAACCTTGAACTGCTGATCTTTTTATTCTGCCGACTGACAATGCGCAGGAAGTAGATCCCGTTCGGCAGGGATGACACATCAACCGTTGAGGAAAAAGCCCCGCTGAATACCAGTCTGCCACGGGTATCAATAATTTGTATGTCTGCTTCTGCGGTTGGTATATCCGGCTCATCAAGACGTATGTGCAGCTGCTGTCCGCTGACCGGATTGGGATAGAGTGTCATGGCCAGTTCCTCTGCCACCGGCGTGTGTGTGCCGGTGATCTGATCCCGTTTCATGACCGGCCGGATCATGGGTACGCCGGACTCCGATGAATACAACCAGCCATCGCCGCCCCCTGCATCGGTAAGAACGCGTTGGTTCATATTATTGGTCATGTCATAGCCTATGGCAATGGCATTGGTAATGGTTACATTATTTGCGTTTTGCTGCAGACCAACATAAAAGGTGTCTTCCACAAGAACCGGCTGGTCAGGTTCGATACTTACAAATCGGTTCCTTTCAAAATCTGACATGAATAAAGGCTCCCCGGAGCGATAGAGCTCCTCCTCCGGGTCAAGGCTGTTCCATACAACAAGGTCAAACCTCGCCTCCCCAGCTTGTTCATTCACGGTTTCTGCAAAAAAGAACTGAACGGCCTCGAGGGTGTCCGGGTGCTCGGCAAAAAACTGGACGGCCCGTCTTGGCTCAAAACCCCTTACGACCTGGATCAATTCAGGTTTGCCGTCATCATAGGCAAAGTAATTGGAGAATCGTTGTCTGTAGGCAATGGTGTCGTTACGCGGGTACTTATCGCCAGTGGCGCCCTCCCTGAGGATGTGTACAATATGGAATTCACGCATGCTGGCCGGCGCTGTCGGCAGGGGGTCATTCAGGACAATGGGTTCGCTATGCGGGGCATAATCCTGATAGCCGTCTTCGGCAAACGGGGAGATCACAAATGAGCCACCCGAGTTGGTCTTGAGGGTGTTGCCGTCCTCATCCTGAATAACATATTTATAGGTATAGTTATAGGTGTTGTTATCCAGGTTGGTGATGTTGTTATCAAAATTGTTGCGCAACACATTTTCCGGGTTCGCTATATATTGTGACCAGGGCATGGCGGTCATGTTTCTCAGAATGGATTGTGCCGGTGAGGCAAAAGCAACATCATAATAGGAAGCGTCGAATACGCTCCTTCCCTGGTCCATATAAACGTAGTCAAGGTTCCAGATGCTGCGGGTGCCGGAAAGGTTCCATGGTTCTCCCAGGGGTATGGCTGCCTCATTTCTAAAACGGAACCGGAAATCTTCCCTGAAATAGTCTTCATCGACAATAGGAATGGTAACACGTTTGAAGTAGGGGAAGGTATCCTGGGAAAACGCTTCGAGCTTTTCGCCTTCGGCATGCCATATTTCCTGCCAGTTGTCTGTTTCCTCATCGTCATTTCGGCCATTATCGTTCCTTGTAGACGTGCCATGTGGTTCGTTTTCACCATTTCCGTCAGCAGGAAGATAGAACTCAAGGATCAGCCTGTCACTCTCGAGGGGATCACCACCTCTGCCCTGGGGTTGGTAATAGAAGCTCAGTACGACCGAGTCGGCAGGGGTGAGCTCATCAAGCTGAATGGGATGGGAGGTAAGGTTATCGGCCCGGAATGGGATATTGTCTTGTTCGGCTTCTTCATATATGTTGCCGTGCTCATCCAGCAGGTCAAAGGTAGCTACGTTGTATGTTTTCGGATGCACGGCATACCCGCTATTGATAAAAACATCATTGTCTGCCCACAAATTATTGTCCGGGTAGGGACCTTCATGGGTAAAGTCATCCCAAAAAGGCAAGGTCAGCGGCAGGTCAGTATCTTTTGTGGTTGTTAAATGGGTATGGAGGGTTTCTACTGACTTTTCGGGGTTGTATTGTAAGGGCAGCAAAACCTCCTGGGCAGGTAAGGATGCCGGTAACATAAACAGCAACAGCAAAAAGGGTGATATAGACTTTATGCGCATAAAATTAATTGTCATCATTATCGGGTTCCTCAGGGTGGCGGTACCACACATCCACAGATTCCCCTTTCGGAATAATTCTACCCTCCTGGTGTTCAGGTTCCTGCCTGAATACCCTGGCGCTGTCGCGGGAAACACCATCTTCAAAGGCTTCCATGCCCAGCTCCAGTTCAGCTTCCTGCAGGATATCCCGGACCTCTTCCGGTGTTTTTCCGGCAAGGTCGGGCATTGGAACGGACAGTAGTTGTTCCAGGTATTCCTCAAAGTCAAACTCCTCCGCTGAGCGGTAATAAAGGTTTACCGTGCTGCCTGCTTCCAGGTATTGTTCTTTATCCAGTGGGTCGGGTTCCTGCAGGTACACCTTGATATTCTCTTCATTGTCATCCATATAGGTTTCTTCACCTATATTGAGTGCGGCGCTGTTAAGGCTTCTGACAGCTTCTTCGCGCGGCATACCGATCACAAGTGGCACCTGGGTTACATTTTCACCCAGTCCTTCACCAAGCACAAGGTCGACGGATGTTCCTTTCTCCACAGGAGTGCCCGGTTCTATGGGACCATCTTCATATTTTTGCTCCAGTACGGCATTGCGTGCGATATCCGGCTGGTATTCCAGGCGCCCGACTTTTAAACCGTGGGTCTCCAGGATTGTCATGGCCTGGCGTCGCGAAAGGTCAACCAGGTTCGGCATAGGCACCATCTCAGGGATCTCTGCAACCGTCGTTAAATAAATGGTGCGGTTGCGCTTCACTTCTGTCCCCGGTGAAGGATCCTGCATGGCAATGCTGCCCGCCTCCCGATCTTCATCAAAAATGGAATCATTCACCACGTAACGGAGGTCTTTTTCCGCCAACAATGCTTTGCCCTCTTCCAGATTAACACCTTCAAGGTTAGGGACATCTATACGGTGCCCGTGAAGGGTATACAGATCCAGCAGCTTTAATGCAACCCATATGATCACCACTGCCAGGGCGGCTGCATAAATCATTTGGCGAAGAAAATATTTACTGGTAATGAAACTCCGGATATCCATGATATGATAGTAAGCGTCTACAGAATGACAAAAGTAATATAAAATGCTGATTCGATCATGTTGTCATGATCATTGTAACATCATAACCTCACAAACACCTAACGTTGATTTGGTCATTTTATGTTTTTATGAACAAAAATATGCTTCCATCGGTTTTTTTCTGACAACCC
>CAYMDX010000206.1:0-3214 GCA_964389125.1 uncultured Bacteroidales bacterium | reverse complement strand
TATCGACAGCACCGCTGTGAAGGAGAAAGATCCGGCGGCAGATTCCCTCATTGCTGTATATCGTGCGCAGATGGAGGCCGAGATGAATGAAGTTTTGGCCCACTCAGAACAAACAATGGAAAAAGACTCCCCGGAGGGCCTGTTAAACAACTTTGTGGCTGATCTGATCCTGGAGCAGGGACGTTCGCTGTATTCACCGAATGACGGTCAACCGATCGATTTTTGTCTGCTCAATTACGGGGGGTTGCGGGCCAGTATTTACGAAGGTGAGGTCACCAGGGCACGCATTTATGAACTGATGCCATTTGAGAATGAGATGGTGGTGATCACCTTAACCCCGGAAAAAACACGTGAACTGTTTGAGTACCTTGCTGAAGCAGACCGTGGCATGCCGGTATCCGGAATGCGTATCAACATTGAAGGCGATCAGGTGAACGAGGTCACTATTGGTGGAGAACCCTTTGATGCCAATCGACATTATAAGGTACTCACCTCTGACTATTTGGCCGGAGGGGGTGACGACATGACCTTTTTTCTGGAGCCGGTTGATCGTGAAATGCTTGGCAAACGCATCAGGGATGCCATCATCGATTACCTGACAGCACAAGATCAACAGGGAAACAAGATCAGTAGTCAACTTGACGGACGCATACAAAAATAATTATGCAACACATAAACAGAAGAAGTTTTCTAAAAACATTTGGCATAGCGGGTACCGTCACACTTACCGGCATACCGTCGTTCCTGTTTCAGAATGGTGGCCAGAACACCCTTACCATCCTCCATACAAATGATGTGCACAGCCGACTGGACCCCTTTCCGGACAATGATCCAAATTATCCCGGCATGGGAGGTTTTGCCAGACGGGCTGCTTTGATCAAGGAATTACGGGAGCTAAATCCGAACCTTCTCTTACTGGATGCCGGAGATATTTTACAGGGCACCCCCTATTTCAACATGTATGGCGGAAAGCCTGAGTTCAGGCTGATGAGTAAAATGGGCTATGATGCCGCCGCATTCGGCAATCATGAATTTGATAACGGGATGGATGGTTTTGCCAATATATTGCCAAATGCAGACTTTCCTTTCCTGGCTGCCAATTATGATTTCAGTCAGACCATCCTTGCCGGTAAGGTAGAAGATCACCTTGTCCTGCAAAAAGGGAATTACAAAGTTGGTATTTACGGTCTTGGCATTGACCCGGAAGGGCTTGTCAGCAGAAATCTTTATAAAGATACAAAATACCTGGATGCCTTGGAAGTGGCCAGCGAACAAGAACAAATCCTGCACGATAAGCATCGTTGTGATGTCATCATATGTCTCTCCCATCTCGGTCTGGCGTATGGTGATGACCAGGTCAGTGACACGAAAGTAGCAGGTCATACAAAACATACCGACATCATCATCGGCGGCCATACGCATAATCTGCTGGATCCGCCCAAAAAAGTTACCAACAGGGATGGCGATACGGTATATATTGGTCAGGCCGGATATGGAGGTGCCTATATGGGTATTATGGAAGTTGTTTTTGACACCATGGGCGTAATTGATTTCGTCGAATTATATACAACAAAAATTTAGAAAATACAAGAGCTAAAACATTTTTTTATTCACAAATTTTGGGTAATATTTGTTGAGAAATGATTATGGAGGTGGCTGGTAACGGTAGTCATTGACAATCAACCAACGGCATTTTTTCAAATTTACAAATCCGAGATCACCCATGGAGCAAGCACACGAAAAGGTTTGGTCAAATTGCTTAGCAGTTATCAAGGACAATATCAGTCCGACCAGTTTCAATACCTGGTTTTCGCCGATCAAGCCTGTGCGTCTTAAGAATAATGTATTGACGCTTCAGGTTCCCAGCCAGTTTTTTTATGAGTGGCTTGAAGAGCATTACATTGATTTATTGAAAAAAACCATCAAGAAAGAGTTGGGTCCGGAAGGCCGTCTGGAGTATAGTATTGTGATGGACAACACCAAAAAGGCCGATCAAAAGCAACCATTCACCGTACATGCCCCTACCCTGAACAAAAAGGCTTTGAAAAATCCGCCGGTCAATATGCCGGTTGACCTGAACAAAAAGAAGGACAACGGGAAGGAGAACGAGCGTAACGTACCAAATCCGTTCGTCATTCCGGGACTTAAAAAATTAAATATTCAGCCCCAGCTCATAGATTCTTACAATTTCGACAACTTTATCCAGGGAGATTGCAACCGTCTGGCCCGCAGTGCCGGTCTGGCCGTTGGCCAAAACCCGGGAAAAACTTCCTTTAATCCCCTCTTGATCTATAGCGGGAATGGTTTGGGCAAAACCCACCTGGCCCATGCCATCGGTATTGAAGTAAAAAATCATTTCCCGGAACGGACGGTGTTATACGTTACGGTAGAACAGTTTACCAACCAGTTTATTGATTCCATTCGTAACGGCAATCAGAATGATTTTATCCATTTTTACCAGATGATTGATGTGCTGATCATGGATGATATTCATTGTCTGGCAGGAAAACCCAAGACCCAGGATGTTTTCTTCCATATATTCAATCAGTTGCATCAAAATGGAAAACAGATCATCATCACCAGTGATATGCCACCCGTGGAAATGAGTGGCATAGAACCCAGGCTTTTGTCACGCTTTAAATGGGGCCTCTCTGCAGATCTACAACTTCCTGATTTTGAAACCAGAGTGGCCATTCTGCAAAAAAAGATATATAACGACGGCGTTGAAATGCCCAATGAAGTCCTGGAGCTAATCGGCTCGAAGATCAAGACCAACATCCGTGAAATGGAAGGGGCACTGATCTCGATACTGGCCCAGTCATCCATGAACAGGAAAGACATTAACCTGGAGCTGGCATCCGAGGTCATTGAAAAGTTTGTCAAAAACACCCCCAAAGAGATCACGATCGACTACATACAGGAAGCTGTCAGTCATTATTTTGATATCCCCGTCGATAAGCTAAAGTCCAAAAGCCGCAAGCGCGATCTTGTCCAGGCACGACAGCTGGCTATGTATTTCTCCAAGATGTATACATCATCCTCCCTGGCCATGATCGGCAACAAATGCGGTAACAAGGATCATGCGACCGTCCTGCATGCCTGCAAAACGGTTAGTAACCTGCAGGACACCGATAAGCGCTTCAAAAAATTTGTGGAAGACCTGGATAGTATGATTAAGATAGGGTAAAAGTAGCTGGAAGCTGGAAGGAAGAAG
>CAYMDX010000205.1:0-3235 GCA_964389125.1 uncultured Bacteroidales bacterium | reverse complement strand
ACATTTCGACCTTTCGACTTTCCGACCTTTCTTATTCCCGCGTCTCAAATATCATCGTAACAATGGGACCATCATCCTTTTTGCTATCAGAGTTTGCTGCCAAAGGCCAGATCACCGGCGTCACCCAGGCCCGGCACGATATAAGCTTTGGCTGTTAGCTCATCATCGACGGCTCCGAGCCATAGGGTATAATCTTCGACAGGCATGTTTCGCTTAATATATTCAAGGCCCTGTTTGCTTGCCAGAATGGATACAATGTGGGTATGCGCCGGACGACCTTTACGGATAAGCTCTTTAAAGCCCAGCACCATGGAGGCCCCGGTGGCCAGCATCGGGTCACCAATGATAAGCACCCTGTCTGTGAGCGGCGGGCTTGATACATACTCTACTTGTATGTCAAAACGTCCATCTTTTCTGTGTTTTCTATAAGCAGAGATAAATGCATTATCGGCCCTGTCAAAAGCATGAAGCAAGCCCTGATGCATGGGGAGACCTGCACGCAATATGGTTGCAATCACAGGCTGTTCCTCCAGTACTTCACAGGATGCCACACCCAGAGTGGTAATTACTTCCTTCTTCTTCCAGGATAGCTTCTTGCTGATCTCATAGGCAAAAATGGCACCTATCCGCTCCATATTATAGCGAAACCGCAATGAATCGCGTTGAGTCTCCGAATCACGCAATTCCACAATATACTGATTTAGCAAAGAAGAAGAGTTTTCCAAGACATGAATCATCGATGCAGGCATTTTATTGTACATATTTTCGTATGGCCAGATAACCATTGACCAATGGTTTTAATAACAAAGGTAAGCGGTTTATTTTTATCTGTAAAAATACACATTCTTCCGAACCAAACCCACGATAAAAACGTGCCAGGTTTGGGTCTTTTGATCCTTCAAAATCAAGAACGATTGGCTGACCGGCATGGTCCCTGATAAATTCATCCACCAGCATACTCATAGCGCCGTTTTCACGTGCTTCAGGAGTGGTGCCTGAAAACAGCCATACCGCCTTTTGATGGCTTTTATAAAAAACGATGCCTGCACAAAAATTATTTGTTTCGGAATAGGCAAACTTAATGGAAACCAAACCTTTATGAATACCGGCGTAGATCAAATGTTTCAACACATGATAGTCTTTCTCCGAAAAAGGTACTCCCCGGCGTCCTCTGTTGCGGCGAAAGGCATTAATCATCTCCTCCGGACGGCCATATGAAGTAATAAATACGCCTTTCCTGTTTGCTTTTTTGATGTTTCTTCGGGTGTTTTCCGAATAAGAACGCCGCAATTGTTCATATGGGGCTATCAGATCCAGCTCATAAGTAACTCCTTTACCGGAAACAACTGGATTTTCCGCAGACAGTTGGTTGTATGTGTTCAGGTTCATCTCACCAAAGCGAAAATGATCCGGTATGGCATTCAGGAATCGGCTGGTAACTTCAGGTGTCAGACTATATGTGCTAAACACTCCGAGCTGTTGAACAAAAAAAGGTTGAAAAAGGTATTTGATACCGGCCTTCCGGCGATAGGGGAGCGGCATCACCGCTTTGTAATCATCTTCCACAAGGGCATCCCAGGTCTCAGCAGTCATGTCCAGATACCAGCCATAGGCATAAAAAAGTCCGTTCATGGCCTTGTCGATACAGGCATCCCATTTTTCAATGTCTATCGAATCATGTTTGATGTATTGGATCATAATTTTTTTCGTGTTTTTCTGAAGCGAGTTTGTACATGGTATCATATACGTGTTGCCAGCCTTTCCATGGCCCGTAATCGCAGAGTGCGTCATTATGCCACAGGCTCACAAATGTTCCGCCAACACCGGCCACTTCTTCAATGAGTTGTTTAATGACTGACAACGATTCTTCCGGTGTTAACTGCAGGTAGTCGCGCAAGGTTCCATCCATTATGGCAAAAGGAATAATCGTCAGAGGTGTGCTGTGTTCATGGGCAAGGTCATAAAAGGGGTAGGGTGAGCAAATGCCTGCTCTGAAGCCCGGCTGGCTGGCATAACCCATTGTAAAATCATAAGTGATATTATGCTTCAGAAGGTTATGAAAGGTTTGGGGGATATTCAGTCTCAGATAGTGCTGCCGGCTGAACCGGATTTCCTGATGGGTGATTTCTGATAACCGCCTTATCTCTTTTTCAAGCTGGAAATCATCTTTGTTGGATGCATAACTCGGGTGTATCCCGATGTGGGCATAGTCACCAAGCTTTTTTATCAATGAAAAGAGCGTTGAAGAATAAACGCTCAGGTTCCGGTCATAAGGCCCGTAATCGCCTACCAGAAAAAAATAGAAGGCTTTGATGCCGCTTTCTTTATATAAACGTATTTGCTTGTCATATGAGTCGAAAGGATCTTGTTCTGCTCCTGAAAGTACCCGAATACGTTGCTTCAGAGCCGTGAAGTCGAATTGAGCCAGCGAACGAACAGCGCCGAGGAAAGAGCGTACCCCTGCCCTGCCCTTATAGGCATAGGCAACATCGATGTCATAAGTCGGAATAAAAGTGAAAGCAGGGGTATTTAAGCTATATTCCGGGAATTTCTCCTGCAACTTTTTCCTGATCATGGCGGCGTAATGATTGACCACCGGTTTATGCAAAAAGCCGTTCTGAAACGCGTAAGATTCGGATGCTTCAAAACGACCGAAAACATCTTTTCGGTGGGGCAGGTACTCTTCGTAGCGACTAACCAGGTAGAAAGCGGCGGCAAAAACATCGAACGGGAGGTCGGCTTCTTTATCGGTGGCGGGGAACAGCAGAGGAAGGGAGTCCTGCCAGCGCAGTTCGGGAGCAAACTCCCGGATACCACGCTCCATCAGGAACCCATGCGCAGGAATATGAACCATGTCATCACCACGGCGCCGGGTGCTATAGTTTATTTTGGGTCCTTCATAGTTGCCAAACTGCTTCAGGTTGCTGGTCAGTTGCCATTCAGCTCCAAGCAACCTGCCCAGGAGCAACCCCATGGTATAGGTTATCCTTTTGGAAAATTTTGGACTATACACGAGAATCATCTAACTAAAAGCTTATTGGTATAAAGTGTAAAGTTAATGGGTTTTTTATTGTACCTGAAAAAAGATGTTGGATACAATAGCTGGAAGCTCGAAGCTGGAAGCTCGAAGGAAGAAAGGTCGGAAAGTCGAAATGTGGAAAGGTCTAAATGTGGAGAAGTCTCAGAGGTTGAAGCTGGAAGGAAGAAGTGAACGGTGAACGGGAGCTGGGAGCTG
>CAYMDX010000204.1:1753-3264 GCA_964389125.1 uncultured Bacteroidales bacterium | reverse complement strand
AACAGTAAACGGTGAAAAAAGCTCGAAGCTGGAAGCTGGAAGGAAGAAGAAAAAAGTGAAAAGTGAAAAGTGAAAAGTGAAAAGTGAAAAGTAAAGTGTGAACAAAAATCAGGACGGGTCAGGGTGACATAAGAAAAGACGCAAGGACGCGAGGACGCTTTTGGTTTTTCATGGAGGTTTCCATCTCCTGACGGAGGATGGAAACTCCCCGGGGAGATGGAATCCTCAGACAGGAGATTCCATCCTCCTGATTGGACAAACCAAACCAGAGTGCCTGTGTCTCGCCCTGAAAGGGCAGCTTAAATGACCTAAAAGACAACAGCTTGAGCAACCAGATCACAATGGGATCCTCTGCGAGCATCAGCGAAAACATCTGCGGGTCTCTGCGAGAAGTAAAACAGCAAGTCACCACATTACAGTGTGCAACAAAACAATATCAACATGAAAGTAGCAATCAGCGGATCCACGGGGTTTGTAGGAAGCAAGGTAACGTCAATGTTTCAGCTGCTTGGCCATGAGGTCCTTCCGCTCGGGCGGGAGGTTTTTGACATGGATGCCCCCAGGCTGGCAGAAAAGCTTGAAGGCACTTCGGTGATCATTCACCTGGCAGGCGCCCCGATCATGCGCCGGTGGACAAAAAAGTACCGGCAAACTATTTATGACAGTCGTGTACAGACCACCACACTGCTCACAGAAGCCATCAGCTATATGGCATGGAAACCCGAAACTTTTATATGTGCTTCCGCCGTGGGGATTTATCCGGAAGAAGGGGCCCATGATGAACAAAGCGATGCTGTGGCCGAAACCTTTTTGGGCGAAGTATGCCTCGATTGGGAAGCAGCCGCGGCTAAAGCACAGTTTGCCTGCCAAACCATTATGTTTCGCTTTGGTGTCATTCTCGGCGATGACGGCGGAGCCTTAAAGCAGATGCTCCCGCTCTTTAAAGCGGGGATTGGTGGCCCTATTGGTAACGGACGACAGATGATGTCCTGGGTACACATCGAAGATGTGCTGGGTGCCTTTCAGTTCGCCCTGAAAGAGCCGGAACTCACCGGTCCGGTAAACATTACCTCTCCGCACCCGGTCACCAATAAGGAGTTTACAAGAAAACTCGCTTCCACCCTCCGACGGCCAGCCATCCTTCCCGTCCCTCCCCTGGCACTGAAGGTAATGTACGGAAAAGCAGCCGCAACCCTGACACATGGCCAGACCGCCTTGCCCGGAAAATTACAGGATCATGATTATTTCTTTCGTTTTCCACGGCTGGAGGAAGCGTTTGGGGATCTGTTGAGTACACATTGATCATGTTAAGTGAAGTGTTAAACAATTACGGAAAATCTTTATTATCCAAAAATTGGCTCAAATTGTTGCACAAATTATCTCAAATTAGCACAAAATCCTATTGCACTTCCCAGAGAGCGAGGGTTGCTGAAAAATTTGTAAAAATTTGCGTTTTAATTTGAGAAATTTGTGGGTAAAAACAGATAGGCACCCAACAATCCAGTTACCCA
>CAYMDX010000204.1:0-1653 GCA_964389125.1 uncultured Bacteroidales bacterium | reverse complement strand
AATTTGAGAAATTTGTGGGTAAAAACAGATAGGCACCCAACAATCCAGTTACCCAATGCCTGTTGAATGACAAGGCGCAGCCTTAAATGACAGCAAAGTAAATGACATCGCAGCGCAATAACAGCAAAATGAATGACGGCGTGCAGCGCCAAATGACAATGAATATACCGGTCAACGTATTTCAGGCATTGACATACCGTTCACCGTTTACTGTTTACTGTTCACCGTTAACTTTAATAATTTATGGCAAAGACGAAAACAGTATATGTTTGCAGCAGCTGCGGGGCGCAATCTCCCAAATGGATGGGCAGGTGCACGTCCTGCGGGGAGTGGAACACCTACGTGGAGGAGATCCTGCAGCGGGATAAGTCTCAGGGCGGGGGACGAAACAGCGCCTTGACTACCGAACCTTCCAAACCCAAGCTGATACATGAGGTGGACGCCAGTGCCGGCCAGCGCATACCCTCCGGCAGTCCTGAGATGGACAGGGTCCTGGGAGGCGGCATCGTTCCGGGTGCCTTGATGCTGGTAGGCGGTGAGCCCGGCATCGGCAAGTCGACCCTGATGCTGCAGATAGCCATGCTGGCTCAGGATCAGCGGGTGCTCTACATCTCCGGCGAAGAGAGTGATATGCAACTCAGCCTGCGTGCCCAACGACTGGGACACCAGCATCAGGACTGCTACGTCTTAACAGAAACCAACACCGAAGCCATCTTCAACCATATCGCCTCGCTGAAGCCACAGATGGTGATCATCGATTCTATCCAGACACTGACAACAAGCCAGCTGGACGCGGCTGCCGGCAGCGTTTCACAGATCCGGGAGTGTGCGGCCGAGTTTCAGCGCTATGCCAAAGAAAGTGCGACCCCGGTATTCCTGATCGGACATATCACCAAAGAAGGAAACCTCGCCGGACCAAAGCTGCTTGAACACATGGTGGATACGGTGCTGCAGTTTGAAGGCGACCACAACCACATGTACCGCATCCTGCGGTCAGCCAAAAACCGTTTTGGCAGCACCAGTGAGCTGGGCATCTTTGAGATGCGCGACAACGGGCTACGGGAGGTGCCCAACCCTTCTGAACTGCTGCTTTCGCAGGGCGAAGAAACCTTAAGCGGTGTGACGGTGTCGGCCACCATCGAAGGATTGCGACCCATACTGATCGAGACCCAGGCACTGGTCAGCTCGGCAGCCTACGGAACGCCACAGCGATCAGCCACCGGCTTTGACCTTCGCCGCCTCAACATGCTGCTGGCCGTGCTTGAAAAAAGATGTGGCTTCCGTATCGCCGCCAAAGATGTCTTCCTGAATGTAGCAGGAGGCCTGAAAGTGGATGACCCCGCCATCGACCTGGGCGTCCTGTGCGCCGTGCTGTCATCCAACGAGGATATGTCCGTGACCAAACATACCTGCTTTGCCGCCGAGGTAGGCCTTACCGGAGAAATACGTCCCGTGACACGCATAGAACAACGTATCTCGGAAGCCGGAAAACTGGGCTTCCATGATATCCTGGTATCCAAACATAACCTTAAAGGCCTGGAGAAAAAAGATTTCGGCATCAAAGTGCACCCGGTAACACGGATCGACCAGGCTTTTCAACTGCTCTTTGGATAATGCTTCATCTGCTTATATTTGCGTTAGCAGCCCAAGTGC
>CAYMDX010000203.1:0-3341 GCA_964389125.1 uncultured Bacteroidales bacterium | reverse complement strand
GTGAAAAAAGCTCGAAGCTTGAAACTGGAAGGAAAAAGAATATCCACAAATTGCTCAAATGAAGACTCAAATTTTCACAAATTTTTTAAACAAATCTCTCTCTGAGATGTGCAATGCTTATTTGAGATAATTTGTGAAACAATTGAAAACAAACACTAACGCATTTATAAACAGATGAAACCGGGGCGGGGTTTATTTAATCTGTTTATAAATTGATTGGCCGTTCGTTCCTTTGGGCAAATTTATCCTACATTTGTTTTTATGGCATTGCGGCAATGCAGTCTGCCATGGGTTTATTTTATTGCTAATCAAATTGTAAAGGAGATATTTATATGTCAGAAAAACAAGTCAAAGGAACGAAAACGGAACAGAATCTGTTAAAAGCCTTTGCCGGTGAGTCTCAGGCGGCCAGGCGCTATGAAATGTATGCCAACGTGGCAAGCGAGGAGGGCTATGAGCAGATAGCCAATATTTTCCGGCAGACAGCCGACCATGAAAAGATCCATGCCAAAACTTTTTATGAATACCTGGAAGGGGGTAAGGTAGAGATCACGGCGGCTTATCCGGCCGGTAAGGTAGGCACTACATTGGATAACCTGTTATCAGCGGCCAATGGTGAGAATGAAGAGTGGTCGGAGTTGTATCCGGAATTTGCCAGGGTGGCCGAAGAAGAGGGTTTCAAACGTATTGCTACCTCTTTTAAACTGGTAGCCCAGGTTGAACAGCATCACGAAGCGCGGTATCTGAAACTGCGTGAACGTGTGAAGGAGGGCAGCGTATTCCACCGTCCGGAGAAAACCAGGTGGTTCTGCATAAAGTGTGGGTATATCCATGAAGGGGAAAAGGCATTGAAGCATTGCCCGGCGTGCCGTTATCCGCAAGCCTGGTTTGAAGAGCTTGCCGAAAACTACTAAGGGTCGCCCGACTTCACTAAAGGTCGCCCGACTTCATTGTACGGAAAAGCAGTCTTTTAGAACCCTCCGGCCAGACGGATTTTAAAAAATTTCCGGATAGGCCGCGGGGTTGTATTCATTCATTAACTCATAGATCTTTTCAAACACATCCTCCGCATTGGGATTTGAAAAGTAGTCGCCATCCGTGCTGTAAGCTGCCCTGTGGTTTTGTGCAGTAACTGTCGAAGGTTCTGCATCCAGATAACGGTAGCCCAGCTGTTCCTCAAGCACCTTTTGCATCATGAAAGCGGTGGCTCCCCCCGGGACATCTTCATCAAAAAAGACAATCTTATTGGTCTTCCTTAATGATTCTACAATGGTATGATTGATGTCAAAAGGTAAAAGGGTCTGAATGTCGATTAACTCTACTGAAATATTGTATTCTTCCAGCTGTTTGATGGCATCCTGCGCGATGCGGACACACGAGCCGTATGTCACCAGCGTAACGTCCGTTCCCTCGCTCATAACTTCCGGTTTCCCTAAGGGGACCGTAAATTCACCGATGTTATCCGGCATCTTTTCTTTAAGACGATAGCCATTGAGTGGCTCGATGATCAGTGCCGGATCATCAGACTGCATCATGGTATTGTAAAAACCGGCTGCCTGGGTCATGTTGCGCGGTACGAGTACATGGACGCCTTTGATGGAGTTGATCACCATGCTCAACGGGCTTCCGGAGTGCCAGATACCTTCCAGGCGGTGCCCGCGGGTGCTGATGATAAGCGGCGCCTTTTGCCCGCCCGCGCTCCGGTAATGCAGGGTGGCCAGGTCGTCACTGATTACCTGAAGTCCAAACAGCAGGTAATCAAAATATTGCACCTCGGCGATCGGTCGTAACCCGCGCATGGCCATGCCTATACCCTGACCAATGATCGTTGCCTCACGAATACCGGTGTCGCTGATCCGAAGTGTACCATACTTTTGCTGCAGCCCTTCCAGGGTTTGATTGACCCCGCCGATGTGGCCGACATCCTCTCCAAAGATCAGCGCCTCCGGATAGTTTGCGAACAGATGGTCGTTATTGGCAACGAGTATCTCCCGGCCGTTTACCATGGGTGCATCGTCTGTGTAAACAGGCTTTATCTCTTTGACCTTCAGTGGCGAAAATTCTGATTCACTGTAAAGGTGCGAAGAATAGCGGCGCTGGTTATCATCAAAGGCTTCATAGAGCCATTGTGTGACAATCTGTTTCAGGGTGGTCTCCTGCGGCGTACAGGTATTACAAATAAGGCGGAGTATTTTCTTTCCTGTTGAGATAATATCTTTCCGCGTCGGCTCCCCAATACGGGCCAGCTCCTGGAGGAGTTGATCAATTTTATCTACTTTCAGACAACGGCATGAGGAGATGTTGACTTTTTCAATAAAGGTGTCGCGAAGCTCGATGATAGGATCCTGAAAATGCTTCCAGGCATTTCGTCTGGCTTCTTTTATCCGTTTTACGGCTTCTTTCTCAATATTATCAAGGGTTTCATCGTCGGCAATGCCTTCTTTGATGATCCATTGACGCATACCGGTAATACAGTCATTGTCTTTTTCCCATTGCAGCCTTTCTTCAGACTTGTATCTTTCGTGGGAGCCGCTTGTAGAGTGTCCCTGGGGTTGTGTGCATTCCGTAATATGGAACAGTACGGGAACATGTTCTTTCCTTGTCCGGTCAATCCCTTTTTTATACATGGACAGCAGTCCTTCGTAATCCCAGGCTTTGGCGGTGTATAGGCGAATCCCGGTATGGTCATTTTTTCCTTTTTCAAAGCCTTTCAGGGCTTCGGAAATACTGCTTTTGGTGGTTTGGTGCTCTACCGGAACACTGATCCCATAGCCGTCATCCCATACCGAGATGGCCAGGGGAACCCGCAGCACGGCAGCGGCATTCAGGGTTTCAAAAAAGTGACCTTCGCTGGTGCTGGCATCGCCGATGGTGGCGAATGCAATTTCATTGCCTTTGTCGCTGAACTGCTCGAAGGCATGCAGCCCTTCTTCCTCTCTGAAGACCTTTGATGCCATTGCCAGTCCGAGCGACCGGGGCATTTGTCCGGCGGTGGGAGAGATATCGGCCGATACATTTTTCTGCTTGCTCAGGTCTTTCCAGTGGCCGTTCTCGTCCAGACTTCTTGTGGCAAAGTGATTGTTCATCATCCGTCCGCCGTTGTCCGGATTGGCCGAAATGGTCGTGTCACCGTATAGCTGGCTGAAGAAACCCTCCAGGCTTAACAATCCGGCGGCCATCATAAAGGTTTGATCCCGGTAATAGCCTGCCCGCCAGTCTCCTTCTCTGAATACTTTGGCCATGGCCAGCTGGGGAACTTCTTTTCCGTCACCGAATATGCCGAATTTGGCCTTGCCGGTCAGTACCTCGCGGCGCCCCATGACGCTCGCCTGACGGCTTTC
>CAYMDX010000202.1:0-3392 GCA_964389125.1 uncultured Bacteroidales bacterium | reverse complement strand
GCGTCTCCCCTTCATCGGCATCGGTAACAATACCTGAGATTGTCATAGTTTGCCCTAATGCCTGCATTCCAGACATTATAAGCAACAGCAATCCTAAAATTACAATTCGCTTCATGCTGATTTTTTTTAGTTGGTTAGTAAAAATTTTTCTGTTATTTTCATTGATTTGGTGATTCAAAGCCAGCATTGTTGTTTACCACCCGGATGGAACCGGGCGGTAAACAATGCCTATATTATTTACTTATCTGGAATTTATGATGCTCGATACCTTGTTCTGTCTGGACGCGCATAATATACATTCCATTACTCAGACCAGATACATTGATCACAGACTCTGAACCGCCAACATACGTGTCATATACTTTATGACCGGTGATGTTGTAAATCTGGACACTGTTGATATTCTCCTTGCTATTCACGGTTAAATGATCAACAGCGGGATTCGGGAACACATTCGCCACGCTTTCATCTACTGTCTCAATACCAACAGGGGAACCTTCTACAGTAATAGCATCAAGCCATATTTGGAACCAGTCTGTTGAATCCCAGTGCCTGAAAGCAATATAGATTAATTCTCCATGATATTCAGAAAGGTCAAGCGTAACTTCCTTGAATTCACCATCATCCTCTGTCAGTGTCTCATTGTATATTTCTTCAAAAGCACCAGGAACAACCGGTTCACCGGTGGATACCATGATGGAATACGTCTCGGCTGGCCAGTCAGGATCTTGTGTTTTTACCCAGAAACTAAGTTCATAATCATCAGCAACAACATCTATTTGTGGTGTGATAAGCCAGTTGTCAGGTTCTAACGGACTACCGTCCCATGACTGGGAAATCATAACATATTCACCGGCAACGGCTCCTTCTTCACCAACTTCACCTAACACCCATTCATATCCATCACCATTGTGGTCAACATTTCTCCAGTGCTCTGGCAATACACCGTCTTCAAATCCTTCATCGATGCTAAGTACCGGGTCCGGAACTTCTTCATAGTCATCCCATACGTCGGTTATCGAATAGTCACCAAGATCTTCGCTTACAGGCAGCGGGCGATATGGTTCACCTTCCCATTCGGGATAATCCCAGGTCTGACCATACATTACAATATAATATTTGTAATCATACTCTCCCTCGGCAAAAGGAATGGTTTGTGTGAAAAGCTCCGTGTCTTCATCATGATGAAGCTGGTATCCCGGGTGACTGCCTGGTATCGGTAGTTCAGGTCCGGCCAGATAAACCTTGTGCATATCGGGGTTGAAAGGCACATCCTCACCATAAGCTGTAAACTCGGCTTCAGACATATCAACATTGAAAGTTATAAAGTAAGCATCTTCCATCATAACACTTGCCGTAACATCAAGTTGATCCACGTCGTCAGTTACGGTAAACTCATCCATAACGGTCATGTAACCTTCGGCTTCTACCGTATAATCGTAAGTACCGGCTACAACATCTTCAAACACATAGTCGCCTTCTGGATTTGTTACACCGTCGAATGTGACAACTGCATCGTCAATAGGCGCTTCATCTTCATCATGAATGTCAAATGTGAGTGTACGATACAATGGCAAAGTGATTGTAATTGCCTGGTCGCTTGTCAACTCAACTTCTCCTTCAACAGGGGCATATCCGTCAAGCGTGGCTGTATATTCATAAACACCTTCAATTTTTTCAAATACAAACACGCCATCAGTGTCTGTATCTTCACCGGTAGTTTCATTTAATGTGAGATCCACATCACTCAACAGGTTTCCGGCTTCATCCTCGACATGGAATACCAGTTCATGAAGAACCTGTTCGCCCCAGATATCATGTACAGCCATTTCTCCTGTAACAATGATACCCCGGTTGGGGTCACCTTCCCATTCGCCGTAATCCCATGTAGGTTCGTCGGGGACGATAAAATATTTATATTCATGAACACCCAGATCCAGGTTCTCAATGGCTGCCTGATACATGAGCGGAGGCGTTCCGGTAACAGCGATCTCATCCAAAAGGATTGACAGCTGGTTACAATCGTGGTGCCGGAAGGCAATATACATATTCTCTCCTTCGTATTCCGACATATCCAGCGTGACCTGTTGCCATTCAGCACTATTAAGTGTTTCGTTATGAATGGTTTCAAAGTCATCGGGGTCGGCAGAAGCCGTTGAAACAAGGACGGAATAATTTTCTGCCGGATAATCAGGATCCTGGGCTTTTACAAAGAAACTCAGTTCATAATCATCAAACGGCACATAAATTTCGGGAGATATCAGCCAGTTATCCTGGGGAATGTCTGTACCAGCCCATGATTCTGATCTTAATGCATATTCACCTGAATATGGATTGAAAGCCGGGGTTGTTACTGTTTCCCAACTGCGTCCGTCACCATTTGCATCAATGTTATCCCAACCATCGGGTATTACTCCATCGGCAAAATCGGCATGCAACACCGTCTGACTTCCAAGATCGGTCATTTGCTCCAGCTTGAATTCATCGTCTTCGCCAGGCGTAGCCCAGTCAGCAAAAGAACCGGTTACATAAACATCATGATTCTCGGGGTCAATGGGATCACCATCTACGGTAGCATAACTCATTTCCAGGTTAAAGGTAACATTATAGTCTCCTTCAATAAAACCCTGGATATTCCAGTTATTATCAAATCCAAAATCTGCCATATTTGCCCAATCTCCATCAGGATAAGGGAAAACCAGCTTTCCGCCTTTCCCTGGTTCCGCGGGTCCTTCATCAAACAAAGGAGGAAAAACACCATCTCCCGGGTCGCCCCATATTGCACCAATCCATAGTTCCTTCGTCACATCGATCGTGTAAGGTTCGTCCAGGTGAACCATGTTCCATCCCCCTTCGGGTTCAAAATTCTGCCTGACCATCTCTTCGAGGTCATCTTCGCTTTCGCCCTGCCAAACAACAATGTCGACAAAATCGGGGAGGTGGTTTACGCCAATCAACACCCGGGTCAGCTCCCAATCTTCAAAGGCTGCAATGTCGTCTGGTGTAAAACGTGCGGCGGTAGCCCATTCTAGTGGGTCACCCAGCCCCAATGCACTGAAAGGGGCACCATCATCCCAGTGGATCCACGTCCCCACGGGTTCTTCTTCATCATCATTCTCCTTCACGTCAAAATCAGCTGACACCGGAGCTGATTCTAGTTTGTGTACCATGGTTGCATCTTTTTGCTGCCCGTAAGCAACAAAAACTGCAAAAACCATAAAAATTGTTAATAGTTGTTTCATTGGTTTAGTTTTTTGGTTTGTGATAAAATAGCTCATTTTGATCTGATTTCATTCTCATGTGTTGTGTTGTTTTGGTAAACATTTAGTTAATTATCGAATAGCTGTTTTTAGTTTGATTGGTTCAACAATATGATTGTTTTATGGCTTGAC
>CAYMDX010000201.1:0-3442 GCA_964389125.1 uncultured Bacteroidales bacterium | reverse complement strand
TCTGCATGTAAACAATGCTTGTATATCTATTCAACATCAAACAAAAAAACTGTAAGAACCTTGTTAAACCTATGAAAACAACCGAAACGATTATCACTTATGCCTTTGCGCTTATATTTCTGGTGTTTGCGTTGAACTATTTTTTCGACTTCATGCCGATGCCCCCGCTGGAAGGGGATGCAGCTACCTACATGATGGTTTTGGGCGCTACCGGTTACATGACAGCGGTTAAATTCCTGGAATTGGCAGTGGCCGTTATGTTATTGGTCAACTTTCAGCGTCCGCTGGCCTGGTTGCTGATTTTGCCAGTGACCACCAACATCCTGATGTATGACGTCTTTGTCGTCGGAATGCCAGCCCTGGGTGTACCTGTTATGTTGATGAACCTGTTTATGGTGTACAGGCATCGCCGGCAATATGCATGTTTGCTAACTTGATAAGCTTTGTGTTTGCGACCCTACGTTGATAGCTTCACTGAAGAGATGCTGTTTGTTCGTTGGCGTGTTGTTGCAATCTTCACAGGATAAGTGTATATTTACAGTTGTGTGTTCTACTTGAATCCTTATTATTTATGTAAGCTGTTTCAAAACTCACAACGTATGAAATATCTGAACCTGCTGTTTTTTGTTTTGATGGTGGTGACCAACTACCTCGCCAACGCCTTGCCCATTAATGATAAAACAACCGGCGAATTGTCAGCCCAATATCCGAACCTCTTTGTTCCGGCCGGCATCACCTTTTCCATATGGGGTGTGATTTACCTGTTGCTGGCTGCTTTCGTGGTGCTTCAGTTTCGAGAACAAAACAAAGCCATTGTAGATGCCCTCGGCTGGGCCTTTGCCATCAGCAGCCTGCTGAATGCATCCTGGATCTTAGCCTGGCATTACGAACGCCTGCCGTTGTCCTTATTGATCATGCTTGGCCTGCTGGCGTCACTCATCTATATTAACCTGCAGTTGCGCGGGTTTGCGCCGGGCATCATCCGCGCAGCCTTCGGCATTTACCTTGGGTGGGTCGCCATTGCCACCATCGCCAACGTGACAGCCTTGCTGGTTCATTATAACTGGGGTGGCTGGGGCTTGTCAGATGTCACCTGGGCTATCACGATGATTCTGGCCGGACTTGTGATCACGGCACTGGCATTGTATCAGCTGAGAAATCCTTATTTAGGGCTGGCGGTCATCTGGGCGTTCATCGGCATATACCTGAACCGGCAGGCGGATTATCCGCCAATCGCCATAACGGCTATGGTTGCCGCGGCTGTCATGGCGGCCGTGACCTTATGGTCGTTCATCAGGCAATTATCCGGTCCTTACCAGGGTAGCTGATCCGGGGGTTTTGGGCTATCAGGCGACGGCACGCCTTTTCTTACCCCGTGGTCCTTTTTGACGGTCCCGGAAATCGTTGCCGCTGAAATCTTCGTTTTCTTCCGCTTCGATGCGCACGCCCCGGTATGTGGCGTTGTTCAAAGTACCAATGATCTTGTTGGCCATCCGGCTCTCGACTTCCACGGCTGAGGTACGTTTGAATATCTCGATCTGTCCGATTTCAACATTGCGGGCTCCCGGCACACCGGCGCAAAGCTGAATGATCTCGCGCTTGGTAACATTTTTCCCTTTTCCAAGGTTAAACAGTACGCGCGACATGGGGCGGCCATTGCTTGTCCGGCGTTTCTTGTCGCCTTTCGAAGCTCCATTAGATGGACGATCCGCTACTTTTTTGTCGCGTACATTCAGGTCGGGTGCATCTTTATAATAGTCGAGGAAACGGTTAAATTCCAGGGAAACAAAGCGTTTGATAAGCTCTTCTTTGGAAAGATCACCCAGGGTGTCGTATACTTCTTCCATGAGAGGCTCAATGTCGTGATGCGAAACCTCTGTTTCCTGCATACGTCCGGCCATGCTCAGGAGCTGACGCTGACAGATTTCCTTGCCGTTGGGTACCGGCATATAGGTGATCTTTTTCTGCAGGATTTTCTCGATCTGTGCGATGCGCCCTTTCTCTTTCGTGTTGATGATAGAGACGGCCAGGCCTTCTTTTCCCGCACGGCCTGTCCTGCCGGAGCGATGTGTATACGCCTCGCTGTCGTCAGGAAGGTTGTAGTTGATCACATGGGAAAGGTTGTTCACATCGAGTCCGCGGGCAGCTACATCGGTGGCGACCAGCACGTTCAGGTTGTTGCTGCGGAACTTCTTCATCACGCTGTCACGCTGGGCCTGCGACAGGTCGCCGTGCAGGGCTTCCGCGTTGTAACCGTCATTCATGAGGTTGGCAGCTACTTCCTTGGTTTCATGCCGTGTCCGGCAAAATATCAGTCCGTAAATGGCCGGGTCGCTGTCTACAATACGCTTGAGTGCCGCGTAGCGATCACGGGCATGTACCATGTGGTAGATGTGGCTCACGTTTTCGGCACCGGCATTCTTTTTCCCAACAGTGATCTCCAGCGGGCTTCGCATATAGTTTTTGGTGATCGCCGCAATCCCCTGCGACATGGTGGCCGAAAACAAGAGGGTGTTTTTCTCATCCGGCGTTTTATCCAGGATAGCGTCCACATCTTCGCGGAATCCCATCTTCAGCATTTCATCGGCCTCATCGAGCACCAATGTCTGGATCTCCGACAGGTCAATACGCTTGCGACGCACCAGGTCATGGATGCGACCCGGCGTAGCTACCACCACATGGGCGCCACGCTTTAACGACGCGATCTGATCCTGGATGGACGCACCGCCGTAAACGGAAACAATGCGTAAATCATTCACATAACGACTAAAATCCTCGAGGTCGCGGGTGATTTGCAAACATAACTCCCGGGTGGGACTTAAAATAAGGAGTTGCGGATGTTGGTCCGCCAGGGTGATATTTTCGAGGGCTGGTAAGCCAAAAGCAGCTGTTTTGCCGGTTCCGGTCTGTGCCAGGCCAATAATGTCACGTTTTTCTTCCAATAATACAGGGATCACTTCACCCTGTATCGGGGTGGTTTCTTTGAAGCCAAGGGCATCAAGACCCCTGAGGACTTCCGTAGAAAGCCCCATTTCTGTAAATAGCATAGTAAATTTGTTCGTTGTCTGCCCAATCTTATAGCTGGACACCTGTTAATAATTAATTGAACCCCATTGGTCATTCGGTATCATGTTCCAACGCCAAAGCCCTTTTCTTTTCAGGCTTTTGATAGTTAATCAAGCAGCGCTGATGACCAGTTTGGGTTTAACAGAATGCCAGTATAAACCCCTTTGAGCAAAGACAGCAGGAAATGCAGTCTTTCGTGTTTACCCGGAAAAAACAGTGTGAATTGTTCTAATATTGGCGGGATCGTTGCAGTACATTCTCTTAAAACCGGTGCAAAGGTACGCTTTTTTTTCTTCGGATAGCATTTATTATTGTTTTTTGATAACAAAGATGTCCTTTGGCAGGAATAATGCACGTTATACAACGAAAAAATCAT
>CAYMDX010000200.1:0-3458 GCA_964389125.1 uncultured Bacteroidales bacterium | reverse complement strand
AATCCGTACTGCCGGGTAAAATGATCTTAAAAAACATCCGTGTTGGTACGTATGTATCGGTTTGTTTATTTACACATGCCCCACCTGCTATTTTCTCATTTTCCCATTTGTTTTATAAAACTTTACGGAGCCCGCATTCCAAAATAATCCATCTCATTTGATAGTGATAGCGCAGGAAACATAGGATTCATTCAGATATTCATCGGAAACGACGGACAGATCTACACACTATGAACCCTATCCTTACTGTAGGATGATTTTCCCGCTTACATTACCATCTCCCTGAACCGTTACAATGTACATTCCGCCTTTAAGACCAGGGACATGTTCCCGTATACGTTCAGCAGCCTTGTATTCCTTTTCAAATACCGTTCTGCCTTTAATGTCGCTTATGCGCAACAGGATCTCCTCGTTGGAATCGCTCCCGGGTAAATGAACCACAATTTCCCCGGTCCGGTTATCATAATATATCCGGAGGGTTTCATCGGTATAGGCAGGAAGACCTGTTGTTGATTGCACTTCTAGAAGGAAATCAAACACTTCGCTGTCGTAAAACCCGTTATTGACCGTTACCGGAACGGTCAGATCGCCCGAAAAGCCAGGATCAGGAACGATCGTCAGCTCATCTGACACCGTGTGGTTTTCTCCATCCTGCAGGTTGATGGTAAATGCTTCCGGGTAGCTGAAAAAATCATCTGATATAGTCAGAAAATAGGGCTCAAAGTCCAGTGTTGTACCCTGGAGCATTTCTGTTTCCTCCTGTCCGGCAATAACGGGCGCAGGAACAGCCTCAACCGATATGGTTATCTCCTCCTCACGTTCTGCCAGATCATCAGAAATACTGAACAGGATAGTTTCCTCTCCCGTCCAGGTTTCGTCCGCATTTTGCAGGGTCACTGTTGTTTCTACTGTCTGACCGACATCAATGTGTTCAGTTTCATCCCAGGTTACCTGGATGTCCCCTTCCAGTTCCCAGGAAACATGCTCTGAAAAGTCAATCACGGTATCCTGGTGCTGGTAGAAGGAGATATTTTCCGGTGGATGAAAGTGGTAGGATTCATCATAATCAAGGGTTATCAGCTTGAAATCATCAATATAGAATCCCTCTTTGTTGATCATGTGGTCACTCACCAATCTGAATTTCAGCCATACTTCGCTTTCCCCGGTCAGGTGCGACAGGTCAACCTGTTCTGCTGCCCATTGATTTTGCGTGCCATGATATAGCGGTTCTCCCGGATCCTGGTTGGATCCGCCTTCACTGGTTAATTCTCCCCCGAGCGGAATCCACGTCTGTTTGTTATCCGTGGAATATAAAAACTGTACATAGTCCCAGTTGGCCTCAATATCATATCTGGTTTGGAATTCAACCCAGGCCAGGAACGTCTCGCTAAAGTCGAAAGGATCTTTGATCGTTAGGGTTGTGTGCGCATTATTCTCATAATTTTGTCCCGGACTGTCGGCTATGGAGGCAGGGGCAGAGTAATAAACATCATTGCAGTTGCCCCAGCTGTCTGTCGTCCAATGATCAAGGTTGTCACAGGGATCGAAAAATACAACTTCCGGCTCCCCGTAATACTTTGTAATGGTGTCGTTCCAGGTGTAATCTCCATTGTCAATACCCAAAACAAAAGAAATCTCATCACCGGTGTTCAGGTAGGGATCCAGTTCAATGGCAATGGCAGCAGTGTCCCTTTCCAGGACATTCATATCGGTAAAATCAACCGGGTCGCCATGATCGACTATGGATTCGGTAAGGGGAGTTAATGCGACTGTGAAATCTGCCGGGCTGTTTTGCCCCAGGTTGAGTAGTTCAAATTCTATATCAGTAGATCGTTCGGATATATATTGGCCTGTAAGGTCAGTCAGTTCAGCATAGGAGAGGGCCAGTCTCGCCAGGCTCAGGTTCATGTGTGTATGACCGGCACAGATCTCTTCAATACGGTTCATAGCCGGCCAGAACCCGTCACTTTGCTTTCCGGCTTCCGGTGTGAACGCAAACACTTTTTCAGTGGTATCCTGTTCACCATAAAACCAGTCATCAGAGCCACCGTTGGCATAGTAACCAAGCGTTTCATAACAGGTTCCATACACATAGCCGTTTTCGCGCGTCATCATGTCGGCGTACTCCATGAAAATGTCATTGTCTTCTGTTTGCTGGCCATTGTATCCCCATGGGTAAATCAACAGGTCGCTGTATGTGTGGTTGTTGAGGGCCAGACTAAAGTCGAATGTTTCGGCCAGCTTTTTTTGGAGCTGCGTAACAGGCTCCGAAAAAGGAGCTGTGCCTCTATAGGTTGCGGCAGATGGGTTGGGCGATGATCCAATGTTATCATATCCCCATTCATACCCAAAGTTTCGGTTAATGTCTACACCAATACTGCCATCGCTGTTTTGCCGTTTGTTTTTGCGGTGCATCGACCCGCCGTTCGGATGGGTTGTTTCGCAATACACATATCCATCGGGGTTGACAACAGGCACGAAATACATTTCTGTTTGATCAACCAGGTATTGTATTTCCGGATCCTGGTCATAATTTTCCAGAAGATACCACATCTGAAAAAGCATCTGCTGCATGGAGGCCGGCTCTCGTGCGTGGGTAAGAGCGGTGTACAGAACTTTGGGTTTGTCCTGTTCAACCTCCGGGTCGTTGGATATACGAACCCAGTAAACATCCCGGCCTTCTATGGTGGTGGTTTCACCAATAGGCTGCTTCTCAGAGATCAGGTCAGGGTATAAGGCATGCATCTCGTCCAGTTCATCCAGCGCCTCATCATTCGTATGGAAACCGCCCATAGAGCCAAGACTGAAGTTTTCGGGAGTAGGGTAGGGCGTGCCGTTGTCGGTCTCCCGCATCTGCCGGTTCAGTTCTTCGCGATCGAAGGCTTTGTTACGCTCCCGGTAATAACTGGTCATGTCGTTAATCAGAATGTCATAAGAAAAGCCGGCTTCTGAAATGTCTTTAAGTTCGGATTCAGAAAACTCACCAACCACGGATACCCCTGGTTTGTAATCCACAAGATCCATGGCCACCCCCAGCGTGGCCAATTCCTGAACCTTCCTGCCATCAAGGTCGACCTCAACACGGTGATGCTTTTCTGCATTTACCTGATATCCGGTCAATAAAATAATGAATAGAATCAATAAACCTTTGGTGTACGCGTACTGCATAATTCGTTTTTTTTGGTAAGATGCTTTTGCATGCGGTCGTTTTTTAACCCTTTTGGAGAATATGACCGCGTATAGTTGTTTTTTTGATTTCGACAAATGTAAACAATTTCAGTTGATCTGTATAAACGCCTTCACTGTTCCTGATTGTATAATTAAATGGTAATCAAAAATTTGGAATTTAATTAATTATTTTCTATATTTGAAAATGTTGACGATTATGTCAGGTGTTTTTTGTTACCAAAAAGTGCTGTGTTAATGACTACCAAATAAACGTTTTCTAAACACAAAAA
>CAYMDX010000199.1:0-3474 GCA_964389125.1 uncultured Bacteroidales bacterium | reverse complement strand
ATAGGTGATGACATCACCCTGCTGGTTATAACTGGCCTGGTCAGCCGTTTTTGTCAGGGTGATTTCCGGGTTCACCACGGGTGTTATCTCTGCCTGATCTTCGTTGTTGTCTTCATCGGGATCCGGCTGCTGAGCCGTTATGGCCGCGATATTGACATACTGATCGGGCGCTCCCGTTGGATCGAGTACCAGTGCCGTGATGTTGAGGGTGGCCGTTTCACCGGCATCAAGCGTGGCCATGGTCCAGGTGATAACACCTGCGCTTTCTGTAACGCTTCCGTTGGTTGCACCGTCGTTGCTCACGTAGCTGAGTCCCGCCGGAAGCTGGTCTGTCACAACAATGCCGGTAGCCTGGGAGGGCCCTGCATTGGACGCCTCGATGGTAAAGGAGATGTTCTCCCCAACTTCTGGCGTGGGGTTGTTCACGGTTTTTGAGACGGCCACATCCGCCAGGCTGGTTTGGGTGTTGGTGTCAGAATCCGAGTTGTTGGTCATGTCGGGATCCGTAACGCCCGTGGGAGGCGCTACCGAAGCGGTGTTTGTCAAATCACCGGAGAAATCTGCCGGCACATCCACAGTAATGGCGTAGGTGATAGTCGCCCCTGCGGGGAGGTCCACTACCTGGTCGATGTTTCCTGTTCCCGAACCAGTGCCTGAGGCACCTCCTGCAAAGCTCGCGCTCCATTCGGATATGCTTGTTCCCGCAGGTGCATTGTCGGTGACAATCGACCCCGGGGCATCAGATGGGCCGCTGTTGGATACCACCACAGTGTATACGACCTCTGTTCCCGGGGTGTAGGTTGACTGGCCGTCGGTTTTGGTGATTGCCAGGTCTGCCTGCGGGGTGATGGTCGTTGTTTGGGTAACGGTATTGTTCCCCGTATCCGGGTCGAAGGTTGTACTTGTTACCGTGGCCACGTTGATAATGCTTCCCGTGGCAGCGGGATCTACACTGGCAACAAGCGTCAGATCAACCGATGTGGCATTTTCCAATGTGCCGATGCTCCACTCGGGATCATTCCATGTTCCCGCAGAGGCGGTTGCTGACAACAGTGTCAGCCCGGCGGGCAGCACATCCGTTACAACCACATCATTGGCAAAAGCAGGTCCCTCGTTGGTGACGGTGATCACATAGGTGAGCTCCTCTCCGGCAATGACCGGGTCGGGCGAATCACTTTTGGCAATCTTCAGGTCTGCCTCGCCCTGGATGGTCGTGGTAAAGGTCGAACTGTTGTTCCCCGAAACGGGGTCATCCACGTCATCGCTGGCGATGGTAGCGGTGTTGACAATGCTGCCTGTCGCATCAGGGGCTACTTCTCCCCGGATGACAATCACGCATAACTCTCCCGTAGAAAGGCTTCCGATGGTGGCCGAGCCTGTCCAGTCCACATAAGCGGCCTGGCACCTGGAAGACTCTGGATTGAGGATTTCCCCGGGAATGGCATCTTCGATCAAAACATTGGTCGCTTCAGAAGGGCCGTTGTTGCTATATACCAACAGGTAATGTATCATTTCGCCAGCGTTAACCACGGGGGGATCAACGGCCAAATCGTATATATCAGCCGGGAGGTTGTCCTCATCCACGGGCAATATGGCCGGGTCGATCTGTATTTTGATGATCTCCAGGTCGGCCACCACAGAGATAGTGGCTGCGGTGGTTGAGGTGTTGTTCGAGGTGTCGGGGTCGGGCACATCGCTGCTAACGCTAGCTGTATTTGTCAGCGTGCCGGTGGCATGGTCAGCCAGCTCAGCCTCAATGATAAAGGATACAGTTTCTGTATCGGGGATTGCTCCCAGGTTCACAGATCCTGTCCATGGGGTAAATGTATCACCGCCATCGAGGGAGAAAGTGCGGCTTACCAGCGATGCCGGCATATTGTCCGTTACAATAACATTGGTGGCAGAGCTGGGCCCGTTGTTTGTGACCGTAAGGGTATAGCTCACGGTGGTACCGGCAATGACCTGCGCCGGACCGTCCTTGATGATCTCCAGATCCGCCTCGGCATCAACCGGGGTGTTGATGGTCTGGCTGTTGTTGTCCGGGTTGGGATCATCGGTTGTAGAGGTCACCGTTGCCGTGTTGGGTATTGGGTCGGAAGCATTTTCCTCAACGTTTCCTCTGATTACCAGGGTGTATATGTCATCATATTCCAGTGTGCCGATATTCAGGTTGCCGGTCCACGGTTCCCAGGTTGCTCCATCCAGGTATTCCACGCCCGTAATATTGGACGGGTCAAAGATATCAGTGATCACCACATCCTTCGCATCTGCCGGTCCAAGGTTGGTGACAGTGATGGTATAGGATATGGTTCCACCCAGCACTACGGGTGAGGTGTTAGATGCTTTGGTTATGGCCAGGTCTGCTTCGGGAAGGATGTCCGTTACCAGTTCACTTTCGTTGTTATCCGGGTCGGGATCGGGGGTTGTGCTGGTGACCGTGGCCAGGTTTGTCAGACTGCCTGTAGCCGAAGGATCCAGGTCAGCACGAATGAGGATGTCGTTCACGCCGGGGAACTCGAAGGGGTTGAGCGTTCTTGTTCCGCTCCATGAGTCCCACGTGCTTCCATTGTTCAGCGAGTACTCGGGGTTGGTCAGGCCTGCGGGCAGGTCGTCGGTAATGACCACATCCTGGGCATAGCTGGGCCCGTGGTTGGTGACCAAAAGACGGTAGTAGATCTTTGTTCCCGCGGTTATCACCGAGGGGTCAATGGTTGCCATGGTTGGCAGTACGTC
Organism: uncultured Bacteroidales bacterium; assembly: GCA_964389125.1. GTDB lineage: Bacteria > Bacteroidota > Bacteroidia > Bacteroidales > UBA7960 > PUPG01. Next base: position 741 of record CAYMDX010000199.1, on the reverse strand, counting down.
TCCATCGACTTGTGTTTTCACCACCGAGACATCAGCTACGGCATCGACGCCGGAGCTCACCGTGCTGGTGTTGTTCGAGGTGTCTGGGTCGGGCGTGTCGCTGCTGACGCTGGCGGTGTTGGTGATTGATCCGGTAACATCTGCATTAACCGTGGCCGTGATCGTCAGGGTTTGCCCCTCACCTGCAGCCACTGTTCCGATGCTCCAGCTTGGTGCACTCCACGATCCTGCGGAGGTTTCCACCACGACATCTGATAGTGCAGACGGGATATTGTCGGTAACAACCACATTGACCGCATCCGAAGGGCCGTGGTTTACCACGTTAATCGTATAGGTGATCTGCTCACCGGCAATAACCGGATCGGGAACAGCTGTTTTTGTAACAGCCATATCTGCCGATGCATTGACGGTCGTTGTTTCCTCGGCCGTGTTGTTTGAGGTATCGGGATCGGTTGTGGTGCTTGTCACCGTGGCGATATTGCTGATGGAACCTGTGACATTGCTGTTGACCGTTGCCAGGATCGTCAGGCTGACGGCTTCGCCGCTGGCCAGGGATCCAATACTCCACTCAGGATCGGTCCATGTACCGGTAGAAGGGGTGGCAACCACATCAGAGAGTTCTGTGGGGATATTGTCGGTGACCACCACATTTTCAGCCTGTGATGGCCCGTTGTTGGTCACGGTGATGGTGTATGTCAGCTGGTTGCCGGCCAATACCGGATCCGGACTGTCGGTTTTGGT
>CAYMDX010000198.1:0-3479 GCA_964389125.1 uncultured Bacteroidales bacterium | reverse complement strand
GGATCGGGCATACCTGATACGTCCTCATAATGACGATAAACCTCGTCATAGGTAGCATTCAACAAGGTGTCACGAACAAAGTCCATGTGTTCGTCATCAGACTCACCATAATGCCCTGGTCCTTCATTGCGGGCCACGCCCATACCCTTACTTAGCCAGGTGTCTGTTTCATCAATGTCCCTTTCGTATTCAATGGTGCGTTGAACCTGTGTTTGAACATGCGCAGGATTTTCAGCAGAAAAACGACCCACAAAAATCTCATTGAAAGAATCATCTCCTTCCAGAAATCCGTAAGCATTATCAGAGTGTCCCCAACTGGTTGTTATCGGCTGGATCTGAGGTCCGTCTCCTACGATCAGCAAATGGGTAAAGTCCTCATTGTCATCATAATAATCCTCCACATAACTTTTGATTTCATTCGGGGTATTTCCGGCTTCCGTTTTGGAAACCATCTCTGTTTTTCTGCCGGTAGTTCGCTTCCAGTCCACAAAAGGTTCCATGGCTTCCATAAAATCATCATAGGCGATGATCAACATGCTGCCTTCTTCACCATCCAGCAGGGGATAGTTCTTTGAAGCTGCATCCATGTTCAGAAAAAAACGGTCATAGATCTGGCCGAACTCAGGCTCAACAGTGATCTCATCTTTGTTGCGGATTTTGGTGTTTTTACCTGCTTCTCCGGTAGCTGTCACCTCAACCACGATATCGGTATACACCCGCAGGGTCTGACTAACGGGGTTGTACTGAAAAGGAAAGATGCTTACCGACTGTCCGCGGAAATCCCTCATGATAAAAGGGTCTTCCAGCTTTGCAAGGTCACCGGGCCAAAACTCATCCCTGTTATAGGCATCACCATATGTATAGGGCACATCCTCCGGCAGGACATCGCGGTTAAAGTGACCTTTGGATGGGGCCAGCTTTATACCGGAAAACTCTTTATATTTTACGCTGGTTACATTTACCTCCATCTTGGAAAGGTCCGGTATGATGAGATTTGATACGAATTTGGGTAAGTCGGGTTTGCCTTTTTCCAGGATCTGCACACCTTCATCAACACTGATGACAACCTCTCTGCCCTGCGGTGTTTCCACGGCTGTTTCCAGAAAGCCGTCCAGGGAAAACCGGATGCTGGAGTTTTTAACATCGCTTTGTACCAGCCTGACATCAGCCGGGGCCGGATGAGGATGATGTATCCCGGTCCATACAGTCTGTGCGTTTGAGAATGAAAACATTCCCAACAGTAGAAAAAAATAAAAGCAGACCTTTATCTTCATAAATATCTCATTTTATCTCAGCAGAACAAACTGACGGAACGTGTCCACGGTCTGTATCACATATAATGGGGATGTATTATCTGGTAATTTGAATTTTATGGGTAACGATACCTGAGGATGTAAATACCTGGATAAAATACATACCATGAGTCAGTCCGGATGTCTGTATTTTATATCGGTGTTTGTTTGCGGGTTCCATATTGTATACCTCTTTTCCCATTATGTCGACCATTCTGATATGTGTCATTTCCGCATTTTGGGATACAACAGTTATGTGGTTTCTGGCCGGGTTGGGATACACATTTATCTCACTTTCCGAAATATCACTGATACCAACCTCATCATCAAAATAACCAAAGTGGTCATGGACCTGCATGTCTTTGTAAACTTTTACAAGTCGGTTATCACCTTTATCCCATTCACCACCTTCCCAGCCCTTTCCTAGCCGGTCAGAGAAGTACTTATAAGCATGCTCGCCAGCTATCATTTCTATGGTCTTGCTGAAAATTAAGGGGTCATCACTGGTTTGCTCCATAACCATCTCATCCGGACCTTCACCAGGTTCTGGCCAGTCAATAAAATCGCCGCTGATCATGATATAATGGTCTTCCGGGTCGAAGCCTTCAAGCAGATCTAATGCGATGGCATGCGTAAGCTCTACATTAAAGGTTACTTCGTATGTATTATCCAATGATGCTAGTCTTACCAGGATCTCCGTATCCTCCATCATCTTAAAGCTGTTGTTATGAGGCCGATAATCCTCTTTTTCAGCCGTAAAGTCATATTCGCCAGGCATAAGTGTAAATCTGGTGACTCCTGCATTATCTGTCATTTGTGTCAATGAACCAATACGAATACCGGCGTCTTCCAGTAAATTGTCCTGATAATCCTGCACAATGAAATCAATCGTTTTTGTTTCTGCGGTTTCTTCGGCGGCAAAAGCCAGCCAAAGGTTTGGCCGTATATTCGAGGTTCCTTCAAACGAAGGTACAACCTGGGTATCGCTGTAACCATAAGCGACGCTTTGTGATTCGGTGTTGGAACAGGCAACTTCATAGTTATTAAAGGTCCAGCCTCCAAGTTGGCCCCAGACTATTTCCACAAGCAAATTGTTTTCACCGTCATAAGCGAAGCTTTCTTCAAGTTCCCATGTATGCCAGCCTGTTTCCATAGGCATTTTATAGATACCGGCCTCAAACACCTCCTGTGCAGCCTCTGTATCCAAAAAGGCATCACCCAGCTCCCTTACATCGGTATGCTTCATCCTGATAACAAAATTGGGCAGATCGTTTTGATCATCCGCAACTGAAATGATATCAAAGGCGATTTCTATAATGTCTTTCTCTCCTTCACCAATTTCATCGGCCTTGTATAACATCTGCGTACGATTGGCTTCATAGTAATTGTAAAAAGGATACTCATTGGATTCCTCATGGCCTTCTCCCAACACGATTTCAGGTACCTGGCCTATAACGATATCTGTAGAAACATGATCTTTATGGCCGTCTTCAATCAGCAGCTCCATGTTAACATGGGTTCCGTCAACTGTTGAGGGGTGTGCGTCAACCTGAAAATAGATTTCTTTTGTTTTATTAGGCGGAATTGGATCAAGGTCCTTGATGTTATCTTCAATAGTTATATATGGTGAGTTTGCCTGAAGTTCAAACACAGGCTCCCTGGCTAATCCATGCCCATGATTGGTCACTTCAAAAACCAACAGTGCCTGATTACCCGGGTCCAGGTGCCCATTGCCATCCTCTCCGTCGTCCACAACGTAATCCGGGTTTATGGAAAAGACGGGAGCATTGGCTGTGATATTCAGGTTGGATTCCCATTCTTCATTCCCGTCGGTGATGGTCATGACAAATTGAGCCCGATGCTGATCGGGAACATCGTGGGCGACTTCAAAAGAGAAGACGTCATATTCGTCCGATGTGTTGTCATCTTCATCGGCGCCCATACCATCAAAAACAATCTCTTCGCCCGCATTCAGAAGCGTGATATGTTCATCTTCGCCCTCGAGGGTAACTGTCACTTCATTGACCGGGTCGTCGCCAACGTTTTGAATGGTCACGTCGATGGAGAATGTTTCGCCATAGTTAGCCTGCTGGGTGCCTTCAGGATCCTGGATGGTAAATTCATCCAAAACAACAAACGGGCCTTCCAGTGCAGCAGCCGGTATTTCTACTACATAAGGGATGTATT
>CAYMDX010000197.1:0-3491 GCA_964389125.1 uncultured Bacteroidales bacterium | reverse complement strand
GAGATATTATATTTTCTTTGGTGAAAAACAGTTATAACAGGCTTGCCTGCTAATAATCCCTTTCATTTTTACAGGGGGATCAACATCCGCCGGAATGGCAGGGGGTTTTTAAGGCCATTTTTCTGCCGGTATAGGGGGGTCAGTATAGTCCGGTATATCCAGCTGTCAAAGAAGCAATCTTGTTCTGCGACAGTAACCTCAGTTTCATTTTCAATACCTTTCAGTTTCCACGGGCAACCATTTTCTCGCGAATGAATACCTTTCCATCGGTTAATGCAACATCTTCGCCAAGTTGGGTCATTTTATCCCATCCGGCTTTCTCAATCGCGGGTGAGATAAATTTTGTACGAATGTCTTGTTCTGATAAATCCTTTTTCGAAGTCATATCATAACCAAATTTCCATTGAAAATACTAAAATCCTTGCAAACAAAAAGAGTAGGTGAGCGAAAAAGGTTCGCAAATATGAGCAGGCTTGGTTTTTCAAGCTATATCGCTATAAAACTGTTACTAAGTTTATTTATGTATTCAGAAAATTAGCACATTTGCATATTTGCATAACTTACTTAGATTTGCTGTTAGTACACGTTTATTTATATAATTATTCTAATAGGTTTGAAAAATTATTGTAACAAATTTTTTACAATTCTTCAATGTTGATTTTCGCTTCTTTAAAAATAGATTTGATTTCTCTCTGAAATTGAGTTTTCTAATATTTTAATTGCTGATGAAATAATTTACCAAGATAGAATCGAAGTAGTATAGCCTTATTCTTTCATATATGTATTTCTTAATTTATTCAATTTTATGATGGCTACATCTGTGGGCCAATTCTTTTATACCCACTAACCAATCTCTTTTACCCGCTTCCCAGGCAATGGAAGGCTCTATCTTGTTGATTATCAAACTTTAAGGACAAACCTAAACAATATTTCTACAGAATCAAAGTTTGGAGTGGTTTTTTCTGTTTTTTATGGAATGAAGTTACAGTTTCCCTTATTCAAAAAACGAGTCTACGTAAAGCCTATATGGTCCTCGCAGGAAATACCGTAAGCTTGCAGAATGTTTACCCGCTTACTCATTATACTTCTTGTTGGAATTTTTAAATCTTTCTACCGGGTACTTTTTCTCGTTCTTGGTAATCTTTTCTGTCAGGGCTTTTTGAATATCAATATCATAATGATGCGCCAACAGAAGAAGGGCATAAAACACATCGCCCAGTTCATCTTTGAGTTTTTCCTTGTTGATCCCATCATCATGTTTCCAGAGGAATAGTTCAAGTACTTCTGATGCTTCCACGCTCAGGTCCATGGCGATGTCCTTCCCGGTGTGAAATTGCGCCCAGTTTCTGTCGTCCCTGAATTTGAGGACTTTTGCCGTTAAGGTATCAATAACAGATTTATCCATTGTATATGTGATTATTGTGCCATTCGATGTATTCCGGTGAGGGCCGGTCGGCCATATTCTCCGGCAAAATGATAAGAGGTCGGCCATGAAAAGAATAATATTCACGTCCGTTTTCAAACTCCTCTTGTATCTTTTGGCTTACTTCAACTTTGTAATCTTTCGTAAAGGTCATGTAACCAGCGTCATAGAGTTTATGCATATCGGCACGCATCAAGATCCCATTAGAGAGATAATATGGCCCTGATTCAGCATGGGGTTTTATATGTGCAGCCTCCAAAGCAGGGAGTGTTCGTTCGCCTGTGACGGAACAACGGCGTGCATAAGCGTCTGTAAGTTGAACCCGAAATGCGCCCTGTCCAAGCCTGACCTTCGTTAAATACCTCTTTGAAAAACCCTCATTGGAATTGCTCAGGATGAGCTGACTTTTGCTGCTTTCCTCACGGTCAAAGAGTTTATGTTTCTCTAACAACATATCTACCCGTTGCCAGAGCTTTGCCCCTACATCGGTCTCGGTACTATAGGATTTACCCTGGACAATACTCCTATGCCAATTAGCAGGGACAGGTATCCAATCATCGCGATCAAAGAATATCGGGTCAGTAAGCACAATGCAGCCAATATTTGGGTTTGCATGAAACGGATTCACCGTCGATCTGTAACCAAGGATTTTTTGCAGAAACTTTTTGTACGACGGCACCCCGTTTCTTTCTTTAAAAATGTTCCATGCAATATTTATGGGCAAAATGGCATGCGAAGCAAAGAACCCTACTCCAGCCACAGCATTTATAGGGCTTTTGAGTTTAAACAAGAAGGGTTCCCCAGGCTGAAGTACGCGAAAGTTTACTTTACCCCCGGGTTGCCAGAAATTAATGTCTTCATTTTCTCGTTTTGCGAGAAAATCATACCATTCGATGTCGGTTACGCCAAGGTAGAATCTCATTGATCTGTATTTTGGGAGTGAGCGTGATGGATAAACAAACAACGTAATTAGCCCACACGCTTAAACACTTCATACCGTTCTGCTAGTCTGTCCCGATCCGGCCAATCTTTTTTGGAACCAGGCAATATGATCTGTCTGTTTTCGAGCGACTGGATGCCATGTTTCAGCATTGGCCCGTCGGCCTCCTGTAGAATGTCCCGCCGGATTTTGATGGTAAAATCCGGCGTGACACCCAAAATATGCTTATCAAAGGCCGCATGATGTATTTTACACAATGAAAGACCATTGGTCACAAAAGGATCACCGCAATCTTCCTTATCAGCGATAATATGAGCGGCATCCAGGAGCTCTTCATGTTTGAGTCGGCACAACGAACATTGGTTCTTATAGGCCATCATCACCCTTTCACGAAAGGACCGTTGATGCAAGCGAATGATTGTACTTACCGTTTTGTAATTCCGCTTATACATTTCAACCGGGTCGGGCTCATCGGGAAAAATTCGTTGAATGTCATCCTCGATGACCAAAGTGAAGCTTAGTTGCTCCATATTATCCTTTACCAAATAAACCGGCCATTGCGGCACGTAAGCACCCGGTACAATGCCAAAAAAATAAATCAATGGTTTTTTCAGGCGCATCGCCTCCCGCAACCCAACATTATCTTTATGGTAGGGATTGGAACCCCTATATTTATAATGCCAACTGCCATCGGCTACTGCGCCGTCATCATAGTGACCATGGGGAGCAGTCGTTATGGATATGGGCAACTGCATCACTTTTGGTTTCCATATGCCTTTTGGACCCAATAAAGTAATTTGATGACCCTGGGAAACAAAACCTTTTTCCAAAATATCCCGCGGTAATGCGTCCCCATATAGCAAGGTTTGCTCTTGTAGCCATTCGAATGCTGCAGCCCTTATGTTATCATCTTTTACCATGTATCCAGATTAAATGATCATCCAAGGCGGACACTTTGAGGAAGTTATAGCATGTATCAAATTTATTTGCCAGCTCAACTTTAAAAATATTGAAAATACACAGAAACGTTCCTGGTTTATTCACAGTAGCTGATTTGCGGGATTTCCCTTACGAGGTGGCGCAATAAATCAAGTTCACCGATTTTAGTGAGTATTTTTAAACAGCTTG
>CAYMDX010000196.1:0-3579 GCA_964389125.1 uncultured Bacteroidales bacterium | reverse complement strand
AGGGCGGCAGCGTTTCGGGCGGCGGTGATTATGTCTACGAAGAAACCGTTACCGTGGAGGCCACCCCGGAGACCGGTTACCATTTCGATAGCTGGAGCGGGGATACCCAGCACCTGACTGATCCTGAGGAAGCCTCTGCCACCTTCTCCATGCCGGCAGAAAATGTCACGCTGACAGCCAATTTTGGCTTGAATACTTACACCATCACAGCTGCAGCTTCCCCGGAAGAAGGCGGCAGTGTCGCCGGTGGTGGGACGTACAACCACGGCGAGACGGTCACCCTGGAAGCCATACCCGAAACGGGTTACGACTTTGTCAACTGGACAGAAGCCGGCGAGGTGGTCATGGACGGTGATGCCCCCGCCGGGGAGGAATACACCTTTACCGCCACGGAAGACCGCGACCTGGTGGCCAATTTTACCTTAAAAACCTACACCATCACGGTTGCAGCTTCCCCGGAAGAAGGCGGCAGTGTCGCCGGTGGTGGAACGTATAACCACGGCGAGACGGTCACCCTGACGGCCAGTGCCGCCACCGGCTATACCTTCCTGCGTTGGCTCGAGGATACCCAGGAAGTCTCTACGAATACTGAATACACCTTCACCGCTACGGAGGATCGCGACCTGGTGGCTGAATTTTCCGAGGAGGCATTCACGGTGAGCCTGTCAGCCTCTCCGGAAGAGGGCGGCAGTGTCACGGGCGGTGGTGATTACGCCTACGAAGAAACCGTTACCGTGGAGGCCACCCCGGAGACCGGCTACCACTTTGACACCTGGAGCGGGGACACCCAGCATCTTACTGATCCTGAGGTAGCGTCCACCACCTTCTCCATGCCGGCAGAAAATGTCACGCTGACAGCCAATTTTGGCTTGAGTACTTACACCATCACAGCTGCAGCTTCCCCGGAAGAAGGGGGCAGCGTTACCGGCGATGGGATTTACGACCACGGGCAGACGGTCACCCTGGAAGCCATACCCGAAACGGGCTACGACTTTGTCAACTGGACAGAGGCCGGCGAGGTCGTCATGGACGGCGATGACCCCGCCGGAGAGGTATACGCGTTCACTGCCACGGAGGATCGTGACCTGGTGGCGCATTTTGAATTGCTGTCATATACTATTATTGCAACAGCCAATCCATGGGTAGGAGGCACCATAAATGGCGAAAACCAATATGTTGGAACACATGATCATGGAGAAGAATTAACCCTGTCAGCTGTCCCAAATACGGGGTTCTCATTTGATGAATGGACAGAAGGATCTGACCCCATTGATGTTGCTGATCAACATTATACATTCACCGTTACATCTGACCGGTCATTTTCGGCATCATTTGATGCAGATGCTATCGTGATCGATGCTGCTCCCAGTCCTGCTGATGGCGGTCAGGTGTTTGGGGGAGGCGTTTTTGCCCCGGGCGACACGGTTACTCTGACGGCTTTACCGGCATATGGTTACCATTTTGTTAACTGGACAGAGGAGGGGGACACTCTCATGAAGGACAATGAGTCTACCGGGGACGTTTACTCTTTTATTGCTGAACAAAACCGTAACCTGAAGGCCAACTTTGCCAGGGATGACCGCACCATCACAGTATCCATATTGCCCGAAGATGCAGGAACGGTGACCGGAGAAGGGGTATATCAGCATGGAGATACAGTTAACTTGCAAGCCACACCCGGAGAAGGGTACACATTTGTAAGCTGGCGCGAGGGAGCTGCAGTCATCAGTTCTGAGACCGACTATGATTTCATCGTAACCGAAGATCGTCATCTGGTGGCCACATTCAAGGAAAAAACTTTCGATGTGACTCTGGAAACTACACCAGAAGACAATCTGGGTGGTACAGCAGTTGGCGGAGGAACTTTCCCTTATGGCTCGACAGTTACCATAGAAGCCTATCAAAACCATGGATATGCGTTTTCGCACTGGGATCAGGATGGGGATACACTCAGTACAGAGCAGATATACGATTTTAATATTTTCGATGATTATAACCTGGTAGCTGTTTTCGATGGAAGCACTTACGAAATAACTGGTAACGCAGAACCAACCGGAGCTGGTAATGTTTCCGGAACAGACACATATTATGAAGGCGATATTGTGACCATGACAGCCGCACCGGCTGAAGGGTATTATTTTCTCCGCTGGATGGAAGAAGATAACCAGGTCAGTGCCGCCAATCCTTACCAGTTCAGCGCTGACAAAGACCGAGACCTCACAGCAGAGCTTGCACCAGAGTGGTTGACCGATCCGGAGATAACGGCCAACGACCAGGTTCTGATAACCGCATCTGCAGATCCTGAAAATACAGGCGTTGTCCTTGGACAAGGATATTATGACATCGGAGAAGAAGTAACCCTTACAGCATCCCCCAATGTGGGATTGGAATTTTCTTTGTGGCAGGAAGATGGAGAAATCATTGTGGATGGCGATGATAATCCTGTCGGCGAGGACTACACCTTTATTGCAGACACAGACAGACATCTGACAGCAGTTTTTGACGGTGATTTGTTTGCTGTTGATGTAGCCGCACTACCAACACATGCAGGTCTGGCAGAAGTCAGCAACGACGGTACTTTCTTCGAAGGAGAGCTTGCCACCGTCAGCGCAACACCTAACACCGGGTTCAGTTTCGACAAATGGACCTTAGGCCCCGAAGGTCCACAGGTCTCAGTAAACTCTGTCTATAGCTTTACAGTCACGCAAGATCGTGATCTGGTTGCCCATTTTACACAACTGGAAGACCATATCCTCACTTTGGAAGCATTGCCTGAAGAGGCCGGTGTTGTGTCGGGTGCCGGATCGTATGTAAGCGGAGCAGAAACAGATATTCTTGCAACAGCAAATGAAGGCTATCGGTTTGAATACTGGATCAAGGATGCCTCTATTTATTCGCATAGTGCTGATACAACCATCCTGATGACCAGCAACATACATCTGGAAGCATTTTTCAGTCTTCACTCCTACGACATTGCTGCTGAGGTAAATCCGCTTCAGGCGGGTTATGTTGTTGGCGCTGGTAACCATGACCATTTTGAAGAAGTTGAACTAACAGCAAACCCAAATGCAGGTTATGAATTCCTTCACTGGACGGAAGATGGTAATATAATTATGGATGACGAGGAACCCGTCGGTGAGACATACGTATTTACATCTTTGGAAGACCGTGACATAATCGCCCACTTTGGATTAAAATCATATTACATTGAAGCTTTCGCTATACCAGCGGATGGTGGCCAGGTTAGCGGATCCGGACAGTATGATCACTTTGACACTGTTAACCTGCTAGCCATTCCTCATACAGGATATACATTTTCTCACTGGCAGGGAAACGGGGAGGCCCTCAATGAGGAGGATGAATCCCTGAGTTTTATGGCAACGGCCGATCGTAGCCTGGAGGCTCACTTTAACCTGATCACCTATTCCATAAATGCTGTGCCTAACGATGAAGCGTATGGTAGCGTTTCAGGTGATGGTGACTATGAACACTTTGAAGATGTCACCCTGACGGCCACACCGGAAACCGGTTACCACTTTGTTAACTGGACAGAAGACGGCGAGGTGGTTATGGCCGGTG
>CAYMDX010000195.1:0-3606 GCA_964389125.1 uncultured Bacteroidales bacterium | reverse complement strand
GGTTATTTTTTGACTGTGCCGATTTGGTCTTCTACTGCTTTTACTTTGCCTTCCAGCCGGTTATCAGTCCCTTTGCGGATATCCAGTTTGATGCTTGAATACACCCTGTTACAATCGGGTTCCAGCACCTTGTAGGCATTATTGACGACATCCAGGATCTCTTCCATGGTGCCGGCTTCCACGATGGTCCCCATTGGCGTAAGCCGGTAATTGTGCCCGGAGTCGTCAATCATTTTTATTACTTTACTGACATAGGGGCTGACGCTCTCGCCCTTATCGGTTGGAAACATCGCAAATTCAAGCAGTACTGACATAGTATTTTGTTTTGGTTTTCTAAACAAATATAAGAAACAGACAGCTTATTCACAACACAACGTATTACATTTCTTTTGGCTTTTCCAGCATGGTGGGTATTAACTCTGCCACCGCAGGATGTATATGCACGGCATCGCGTATAAACGTATTTTGTGAGATTCGTTAAAAATTTTCATAGATCAAATGCTTAATATGCTTTCCATTCAGATGCTGATTGCATATATTTTATTAACTTTATTTGTTCGGAAATCATTTTCCTGACACTATCTGCCAAATAGCTATAACCAATTGGAGCAGTATGAACTATATTCAGATAAGTTAATACATTTTATTCGATATTTTGACTGATTTCCTGAAAATCATAGGCTGGTAAACTCACATCCCACAGCCATAACACCAGTTATTTCACTTTATTCAAACCTCACATTCAAACCTTTCATCACATGGAAGAAACCTCAAAAGCAGCCATTACCTCCCTGGTAAACAAACAAAAAGCATTTTTTGCTACCGGACAAAGCCGCGCTATCGGCTTCAGAAAAGAAAAACTAAAAGCCCTGCGATCAGCTATCCTCCGGTATGAACAAAAGATTACCGATGCATGCCGGCAGGATCTTCATAAATCCTATGCTGAAGCTTATCTCACCGAGATCAGCATCGTGCTTCAGGAAATTGACCATCACCTGCATCATGTCGGAAAGTGGAGCAAGCCACGCCGGGTAAAAACGCCGAAACACCTTTTACCTTCAAGCAGCAGGGTGCACTATGAACCGCTAGGCACGTCCCTGATCATTGCGCCCTGGAATTATCCCTTCCAGCTGCTGATAAACCCTTTGGTGGGAGCCATCTCGGCGGGCTGTTGTACGATCCTGAAACCTTCGCCCTACACACCCAATGTGGCAGCCGTTATGGAAGAGATGGTCAGGGAAACCTTTGACGAACAGTACATCGGCATAGCCCAGGGTGGACGGTCGGTAAACACCGAATTGCTCGCCCATCGTTTTGACATCATTTTCTTTACCGGAAGCCCGTCCGTCGGGAAGGTGGTCATGGAAGCAGCCACCCAAAACTTGACACCCGTGGTGCTGGAGCTCGGGGGGAAAAGCCCCTGCATTGTGGATCAGGATGCCAACCTCGACATTGCCGCCAAACGTATCGCCTGGGGTAAAACCATCAATGCCGGACAAACCTGCATCGCCCCCGACTACTTATTCGTTCACCATGCCGTAAAAGAAGCCTTGCTTCATAAAATCAGCAGGCACTGGCAGAAAATGTATGGTGACGATCCCCGTCAGAGCGCTTACTATCCGCGCATTGTCAACCGGAAAGCCATGGAACGTCTTGAGAAGCTTATGCAGGATGGCCGGATCATTCATGGTGGCGGAATGGACCGGGAAGACCGGTATATTGCCCCGACAATCATCGATGCTATTAGCGGCGACTCCCCCATCATGCAGGAAGAGATCTTTGGCCCCTTGCTTCCGGTAATGGAATTCGACCGGATGGAGCAGGCACTGGATTTTATAAACAGCCGGGAGAAGCCGCTGGCGCTCTATTATTTCGGCAAACCCAGGAAAGCAAAGGAGGTTCTCCGCAAAAGCTCCTCAGGGGGTGCCTGCATCAATGACACCATCTTGCATGTGGCGAATCACCATTTGCCGTTTGGTGGAGTCGGCAACAGCGGTATGGGCCGTTATCACGGAAAGGCGAGCTTCCAGGCTTTCAGCAATGAAAGAGCTGTCTTTCGGACACCGACATGGATTGACCTCCCGTTGCGTTATCCACCTTTTAAAGGGTTTTCTAAGGTCAGAAAGTTTCTGTAACCACAAAAGAAGCCGGCGAAATAGCAGCTTGTGATCCGGCCGTTTGCTTACCGGATGGTAAAGACAGGGACCCGCCCCACGCTTCAGAGGCAGAATGAATGAGCAGATTTGCCTCATTCCAGCCGGGAACATCATCGGTCGGGAAGGCCTCTTTCCCCATATTGATAAGCATATGAATAGCCCGGCCGTGGCAACTCCTTGTTACCAACAGAACCCTCTCCCCCATCACTTTTGCAGTAGCGTTATTCCGGTCCATAACCTGCAACACGGGATGCGTCTTACGCAGGTTAATAAGCTTTTTATAGAATGCAAACAACGTTTTCTGTTGTGCATCAAACCCTTTATGCAGGGATATTTTGGAGCGCAGAAAGCTGTCTTCTGCCTGTGGATCCGGTACTTTATCACCTTTCTTGTAGTTAATGCAGGCATTTTTCCGGCCTTTACGCACTTTTTCAATCAGTTTCGGGTCACCATGACTGGTAAAAAACAGGAATGGGGCCTTCTCACCATATTCTTCACCCATAAACAGCAAGGGCACAAAAGGTGACAGGAGGGTCATACCGGCAACGACTTTAAGCATTTCAAAATCCAGCATGGTTGTCAGCCTGTCGCCCTGCACCCGGTTACCCATCTGATCATGGTTCTGTGAAAAAACCACAAATTGATGCGGTGCATGCAGGGTTTTTTTATCATTTGAGGACAGTTTATCACCTGATTTGCGCTCCGCAGGAAAGATATAACCCTGCTCAAAAGCAGCGGCCATTTGTTCTGTATCCCCGTAATCAGCGAAATAGGAAATGCGTTCGCCCGTCGTCAGGGCATGCATTGCATGATGAAAATCATCGCACCATTGTGCATCCAGGCCAAAACCATCTATTGAAGGCGGTTTTATGTAGTGTAGTTCAGGACCTTCCGTTTCGGCAATAAGCAGGTAATGGCGGCCTGTGACATCGCTCAGACTGTTGACTGTCTCTTTCAACTCCCTCAAAAAGTGTTTCTGGCTGGTATCGTTCATTGTATGGACGGCATCCAGCCGGAGTCCGTCGATGTGAAAATCGCGCAGCCACATCAGGGCATTCTCAAGGAAATACCGGCGTACGGCATGGGCTGCTTTTCCGTCAAAGTTTATAGCCTCACCCCAGGGGGTTTTGTATTTTTTCGTAAAAAAGGGACCGAAAGAGGGCAGGTAATTCCCTTCGGGACCCACATGGTTGTAAACCACATCAAGGATAACCCCGATACCACGCTGATGACAGGCATTTACCAGTTTCTGAAGCTCCCGTGGTCCGCCATAGCTGTTTTGTACGGCAAAGGGAAAGACGCCATCATACCCCCAGTTTCGTCCGCCCGGGAACTGTGCAACCGGCATCACTTCAATGGCAGTTATGCCCAGGTCACAGAGATGGTCAAGCTTGTCAAGGATGCCCCGGAAATCACCGGAAGGTGAGAAAGTACCGGTATGAAGCTCATA
>CAYMDX010000194.1:0-3687 GCA_964389125.1 uncultured Bacteroidales bacterium | reverse complement strand
TTTTTTGAATGGGTAATTGCTTTAATTGACTGTGACATGCTAAAATACAAAATAAACCTGTTTTAATGCTTCAACTTTCCCTGGTTTTTTTGCAGGCTTAAAAGAAATAGCGCGATTAATTTATCAGCTGAATGCGTTGATGCGCAACCCTGTCCTTCAGGTGGACCTGTAAAATGTAAAAGCCGTTGTTTATGTCTTGCAGGTTCATTTCCTGCCGGGGGCTGTTGTGCTTTGAAATTTTGATTATTTGTCCGTTAATGTCCAGGAGGCGGGTTTCTTTAATATCCTGATCAGCTTTGATGGTCACCTTGCCGGCTGTCGGGTTTGGAAACACCTGAACCTGGCCGGCGGAGGGTTCAAATACATTCATCACATTCTGAAAGGCAATGGTGACCATCACATCTTCATTAAGGTCATTAATATAAAAATCATCATCTGTAAATTCTTCGATGACAGATCCGTTTTTCCGCCATTCGTAAATCTGAAAGCCGGTATCCGGGATGGCGGTGAATAAGATATCGCTTCCTTCCTGAATATCACCACCCGGCTGGATGGCTTCCTGGCCGCTTTCGGCAATCAACTCCCCGCCATCGCCTTCTACAGCAAAATCCACTGTATGATATATACCCTGGAAAGCCACGTTTACTTGCACGGACTCCTGAATGTCGGGGAGCTCGAAGGTTGTAGCGTGATGGCCTTCTACGGTTTCTCCGTCTTTTATCCATTCTTTTATTTGAAAACCTGTATCCGGAGTTGCTGTAAACAGGATGTCCCTGCCGTCGATGACAGCTTCTCCGGATTGAATGGAAACACTATCTGCTTTGGCTCTGATCATTCCATTGTTGTTTATGACATCAAAATGAACCACGTTCAGGTCAGCGGTAATGGCATGGGCCTGAATATTCCAGTCGCCGTCGATTTCATAGTTTGACAATGGTACCCATTCAGCATGGTCAGTGGTATCTGTTCGGATCATGTTTCCCCTGCCGTCGTGGTCAGTCTGTATATCTCTTGAGCCCGTATAGACACCTGTGCCCGGATCATCATACTCTGCTCCGATCCAAAGCTCTTTATTGGTATCGATAACCACGGTTTCCTCGAGTTCCACAATAATCCAGGAAGATGCACCGGGCGTAAAGTTTTTATGTGCCACTTCCTGCAGGCTTTCCTGATCTTCGCCCTTCCAGATTTTTATGGCAGCATTTGACGGAACATCATTAACATAAACCCTGACTTTATTTACGACAAAATTGGTATATGGCTCGAGGTCTGCGGGTTCATAACGGGCGGCAATCTGATAAACGCCACCATCATTGAGACCGATAGAGCCACTGTGGTTTCCGTCATCCAGGAAGAACCAGTCGGCTATATGGTCTGTATTTTCCATGAAGTCAAAGGTTACCGTGCTGTCATTCTGATTCAGTGATATATTGGTAAGGGGTTTATGTGTGTTGTCCCCTTGCCAGGATATGGCACTGGGTGTGGAATAATCTGTAAAATTTGTCTGATCGGTTGTGCCGGGAAAGGGTGTTTGAGCTGAATTGATGTTTCCATAGGAGGCGGGGGTGCCCTGGGGGTCCGTATGCGCCCCGGCAGATACCGGATATAGCTTTTGCGGGTGACCGACATTGATGGCATTGCCGACCAATGCTACTTCTTTGTGAGCATGATAAATCAGTAGGCCTTCTCCCGGGATGTGGCTGTCAAAGTGTATTTGTTGTCTGTTTTCGAGCAGATAGTATTCTCCGGGTGTATTGGTGTTGATGCGGTAGAAGCTGTGGTTGTTTTCAGCTGCATTATCGAGACTTATGTGATCCGGTTGAAACAGCAGTGTCGGTTCTGCCCAGTCATACATATAGATTTTGGTGTATGGGTTGTGATGGGCTGGTGTTGCGCCGCCATTGTTCCAGGTTCCTCCGGCCATCATATCCCAGGATCCGGTGCCACTGAACTGTCCGCCGGAATCACTGCCATCGGTATCATAATAGTCAGGCGCTCCAAGCACATGGCCAAATTCATGGCCAATGACACCGATTCGTGTGATGTTGGAACCGCTGTTCCCCCTGAGCTCAGGGGAGCATGCATAACGACTGATCATGGTGCCATCCAACTCAACCGGGTCTATATTCCATGCATGTGACCAGATAGCATCGGGCCCGCCACCGGCCTCTTCCCCATAACCGGCAAAAATAACGTAGATGCCGTCAACCCAGCCATTCCCACTATTATCATAATCTGCATAGTTAACATCCGGGTTGGCCAGCTGAACCGCTTCTTCAACCAGATCCCTCGCGCCGGCCCAGGTCGAACCATAATGTTCCATGTCGTTTTCTGCACTGTATGGACCAACCACATCCACGGTAAGGTCAAACTGACCATAGGAATTTTCCAGGTAATAATCCCTGACACTCCCTGTAGCACCATCTACCGTATAGTTTAGCTGGTTGAATAAGGCGTCGAAATCGTCCTGTGTTTTGGTGAAAGCCAGATCCTGATAGCCCATCAAAATACACAAAAGGGTCTGCTCCCCCGTAGTTGGAAACGACCGTGACGGATACGCATCACGCACCTCCCAGATGGATTTTTTGGCTTCAACCTGTCTTTTGCTGAAAAACAAACCTTTTGGTGTATCTGCCAGCAACTGTAACTCCCTTTCCTGACGCCGGTCAAGGGGTGAGACACGAATGCCGGAAAATCCCAGATCTCCATGCTCATCCTTGACAGCATACTCATACCACCCGTCTTTCGTAACTAAAATGGTATAACCATCCGGGGTTTCGGCCCAGTTTATTTTTTCGTCACCCTTCATGATAATGGTGATACGCTGGCCATCCGGCTGTTCAAATTCAACAGGTTCCGGATAAGCCGGGACCCCATAAATATAGGATGTTTGGAAAAGGAAAAAACAGGCTAACAGTATATAATATGGAAATATCTTTTTGTTCCTGGCAGAAGGTAATAAGAAATGTAACATACATGTAGAATATTTGATTTTGTATTACGGTCTTATGTTCGTTGAGCCCTGGTCTGTATTGTTTAAGTCCTCTAAAATGCCTGGCTCACTTGCTTTCGCGCCTCAATTAATCCGTCAACTTATTTAAAAAGAGTTGTTCTTCCTCCGTTCTGTCATCCTGATTTCGTGCCTTGATATCTGTGCTGACCATTTCATTGTCTTGATTTTTAAAGGCATATTCATAAAAACCTTCATCGTTCATTAGCAAATAATAACCATCCGTGGTTTTTGCCACATGACCGTGTTCGTCTCCCTCCAGATGGATACGCAGCACATATCCATCCGGAAGTTCATAATGTATCGTGCCCGGATAGGCCGGAACAGTTGACGGCCTGGCGGTGTCGGTTTGCCGGGAGTTGTTTTCCTGAAACGTGCGGATGTTATTCGTGGTTTCACGGCCGGCTTCCTGCTTGTTTCTGCAGGATTGTAAAGGGAATAACATATATAGGGCGAATAATACGGTAAAGAGTATGAAAATTGGCCTTGCCTTCACATGCATAAAGTTGAGTGATGATGATAAATTTTGATGTAAAGATAAAGATTTTGGGGTGTACTGTCCTGACTTGTGTTTACACTTTTTGAAGTGGTTATGGAGATCCGTCCGCTCTGTCACCCTGTAAGCCGCGCAAAAACTGCCTGATAGCGTTTACCTGTTTCATGATAGCTGAATTTGC
>CAYMDX010000193.1:0-3690 GCA_964389125.1 uncultured Bacteroidales bacterium | reverse complement strand
ACACCTATATTCTGCAGCCGATCGTCCTGGGTGACAAGGTCGATGTGCATCCCGTTTTTATTATTCTGTCTGTGGTGGTTGGTTACCTGGTCTGGGGGATCATCGGTCTGGTACTGGCCATACCCCTTTTTGGCATGATAACAGTCGTATGCCGGTACGTACCTGCATTGAGCCCCTATGGATTTCTGTTCAGCAAGAACGACAAAGACCGGGTTACCCCCTTTTTTACGTTTAACGAATAATCAACTTGTGTACTTCGCTGAAGCTATCTCCCCTGAGACGGATCAGGTAGGTGCCCCGGGGAATGGATATCAGCGAAATGCGCTCCTGACCACGGATGGTGGTTCGCAGCAATGACTGACCGGCCAGGTTCAGAATATTCACTTCGGCCGCTCTGTTTTCAGGTAGTACCACATGGATATAATCGCCGGCCGGAACCGGGTAGACCCTGGTTTGGCGGGCGATTTCGTTCATGCCCGTAACATCTGTTTCGAGTCCTGTCAATACGGAAATCCCTTCAAGAGCAAACAGTCCTTCATCCGGGAACTGGTTGTCATAGCTGGCAATCAGTTCATAAACCTCACCGGTGGCGGCCTCATAATGTTTAAATGACAGTTGCTGACCGGTTACAAATCCATCTGTCTGATCTGCAATGGAGTCGTGTGCAAATACGGTGAGTGCCCGGTTCCCGTTGGAATCATCTAGCTGAATTATGCCGGTACAGTTCCCACCCGGAGTGAATACCCCGATAACATCATCCGGTGCAAAAGGATTTAGTATGGTACCAGGGATAGCAATTGTATGCGAGTTTCCGGTTGGTGGCAGGACGTCCCAGGGGGCAGCAGTTCCCCGCCGGGAATGTTGCTGTTTTGCCTGCGTCGGTTCATCACATGATGGGAAATCAACCGTAAACGAGTCCCCGGCTTTTAGCAGATAGGCGTTGCCGGGAGCCAGTTCATCCAGGGTATTGATGTTTTCAGCAGGCCAGTAAACAGCATTCCCGGCTACCTCTTTTAACAATACCATATCCTGCTCATAGGGGGAGAGTAAATCGGCTGTACTGACGTGGCATTGGCTTAGCACCGGGATGAGGTTCCAGCCGGCATGGATGTCGATACTCCTGTCGCTATCAAAGTTACCGGTTATCTCCCACGAAACGGCTTCCTCCATTTTGACCTTGTATCCTTGTTGACTGTTCCAATCCCCGATGGTATTCATGTTTTGAGCCGGCCAATAAATGTCGCTCATGCTTTGTACGGCGACCAGTTCGTTGTTGATCGGTTGCATCAGGTTGGCAATTTGGGTATCCGCCGGAATGATACTGGCAGATAGTCCGCTCCAGCCAGCAGGGATCTCCAGGGTCTGGGTTTCATATCCACCTTCCGTGACTATCGTAAAGTCATCGATATACATGCCTTCCTCATTGATCGTATAATCGCTGTAAAAATGGAAACGAATGCTTACAAAAGGCTCATCCAGATAGTCTGCCAGGCTGTATGTCTTTTCTGTCCAGCTATTTTGCGTGCCTGTAAAGGTATCCAGCGTGGTATAGTTGCTCCCGTCGGTGGAGATTTCGAGGTACATGAAGTCCCAGCTTTCTTCGATATCATATTTGGTCATGAAAGAGAGGGTTGCATCGCTGTATCCCATCAGGTTGAGCGGCTGCAGGGTGGCAAAATCGTCACGGTCATTTTCGTAGTTGCCGTAAGGGCTTTCTGTCAGGGCATGACCGACTGAGTATGATTCTTCGGTGGTAATGCCCCATTCGTCATCAAGGTTCCAGTATGGTGCGCCGTTTTCAAAATCAATGACAAGCGGAAAGCTTACGGGTGGCATGGGCGTGGCTGTAACTTCATTGGAAGGGCCGGATTCTTCTCCCGAATCTTCGTAAACAGCGGTTACATAATAGCTGTATTCGGTTTCATTGTCCACGTCGTAATCGGTATAACTGTTGACACTTGACTGATCCAGCAAGGTACCATCTCTGTAGATGTTGTAAAAGTCAATGCCGACCATTTCACTCCATTGCAAATCAACCTGTTCATCACCAGGTATGGCAGTCAGGTGACGGGGTGGTGTCAGCATATTCGCCATGGTAACAACAGAGGCCAGGGCTGCCTGTGTAAAGATGACGGCCTGCTCTTCATGGTTATAGCTGAGTCCGACAATGTCGTCTGGCGTGTGTATGTAGGGGCTGTAGTTGTCGACATCCTCAAAAGGAAAGATGCCCATATAGCCGTTGTCGTTAAAGGAAGAGTGGTCGCTGTCACCGCCGAGAAGGGAGGCTGTTTCAATGACAAAATCGGGCAGGTAAATGGCTGCCACCTGGGTATAGAAATCTGCCAACTCCTGGGCGGATTCCGGGTAGATAAGCGAGCTCATGATGGTTGTATGGCCCGGCTCGAGGTAACCGATCATATCCATATTAAAATAGCCGAGGACGTCCATTCCCTCTTCAGCGCTGCGACTGGCATAGGCTTCACTCCCGTGAAGTCCGTACTCCTCGCCTGAGAAGGCACAAAAGATGATGCTTCTGTCGAACTCGTATTCACTCAGGATGCGGGCGATCTCCATGACCCCGGACGTGCCGGAGGCATTATCATCGGCACCGGGCGCCTCGTCCGAATAAGAAATGGAGTCATAATGTCCGCCAACTACAACATACTCATCCGGGTATACCGTACCGGTTTTGGTAGCAATTACATTGTCGCTCGAGGGCCCGCCCGGCATCGTGAATGACATCACCTCTACTTCCAGTCCCCAGTCAAGGAATTGCGATTCAATCCATTCCTGGGCATCAATGCTCTCCGGCTCATAAGCATCACGCGTGCCATAGTCCTCCAGGTGCTGAACCTGGTCGGTGATCAGCGTGCCGTCGACCTGGTCGAGCAGCGACTGCACAAACGGATCGGGCTCACTCCGTTCAGGTGTTGAAAACGGAAATGCAGCCGGTAGCGCGGCTTCACGCTCTGTTATGTATACCAGGCCGTCGTGTTTGGCCGGTGGCAATTGGCCGTACCGTGAGCTATCCCGGCGAATTATCATAAAATACTTCGAGTCATAAAGCACATCCGCCGTTGAACCCAAAGCTTCCAGGTATCCCTCCTTGTCGGTACTCGCATCGGTATACACGATGTAATAATCAAACGCATTGCTCCAGGGGGCATGATCCACCAAAACATGGTCTTGTTTGGGAGTTAGGTGTGTGGTGGCAATGACAAAATCATCCCGGTAAAGGTTCACCGTAATGTCCGGGTTTTTCATCATCTGTTCGGTTTCCCTGAAGTCCGAAGTCCGGATCAAGAAGAGGTCAGCGGCCAGAAGCTGCATGGAGACCAGGCAGGTAAAGAAAAAAAGTATAGAACGTTTCATAAAAATGGGTAAATGGTAATGGTAAATTTACAACGCATCATATAGGATGCATAATCAGCTAAGGTAATAATTCTCCTGCAATATGAAACATCCCCGTTCCACACTCCCTGCGCCACAAATGGGAGAAGTTTCGTTTTTTTCTTATTTTTGGTATGAGAAGTGGGCGTCTTGTTATTTAGACATTTAGACATTTAGACATTTTATCCAAGTATAAACAGATGAAACGCCCATGACAAAGATCCCGACTATTCGGGAACAGGTTTTTTTGACACACAGGGGGATGATTATATAGAAGCTCGAAGTTCGAAGCTGGAAGCT
>CAYMDX010000192.1:0-3697 GCA_964389125.1 uncultured Bacteroidales bacterium | reverse complement strand
ACCAGGGACACACGGATTTTCAGTCCGTTGCTCTACCAACTGAGCTATGGTACCGCCGTTTTAGAGATGCAAATGTAATAAAGTTTTTAATTCCCAAAGCCAAATTTTTGCAAATTTTCGTAAAACCATGATTATTAAATACCTTTGCCCCGAATTTTTTCACAAAAGAGCAGACAAATACCGTCAAAAAAACCCGTCGCCCAAAGCCCATGAACCTGGTTATCGACATCGGCAACACCCTGACAAAAGTGGCCCTGTTCCGCGGACATGACCTTGTTAAACTATGGCGTGGCGAACAGGCCGATGCCGCCGTCATACAAGAACTGACCGGCCGGGAAACGGTATCAGCCGCCATCGTATCCTCAGTAAAAACAGCCGGCGAAGACCTGCTCCCTGCGACAATGCAATTTCTCCGGGAAGCGGATTTTCCGGTGCTCATGGCCGGCAACCACCTGTCGATACCAATTACCATGCACTATAAAACCCCGGAAACGCTCGGTACCGACCGTCTGGCCGCCGCAATAGCCGCCAACCACCGTTTCCCCAATGAACATGTGCTGGTCATCAATGCCGGCACCTGCCTGACATTCGATTTCGTGAACGAACATTCCGAATACCTGGGCGGCTCCATCGCCCCCGGCCTGCAAATGCGCCTCAAAGCGCTGCACGAGTATACCGGCAACCTGCCGCTGCTCATGCCCACCGACAATGATGTGCCGCTATCCGGGCAGTCTACGAAAGAATCCGTTCTGTCTGGCGTCACCAACGGAATGATGGCAGAAATAGATGGCATGATAGATAATTGGCAACAAAAAATAAGTTTTTTTAACGTCGTGATCAGCGGGGGCGATGCATTTTTTTTTGACAAAAAGCTAAAAAATAGGATATTTGCAGTCGACAATATCGTCCTGCACGGGTTGAATATAATACTCCAATATAATGTGTAAAACCTTTATCACGAATGTGAACATAAAACAGGTGGCAGTAGTCATCATGTTCCTCCTGCTCATAGGCGGGCAGGGTGAAACAGCCCGGGCACAACTGTCCGTCAATATGCCCTATACCATGTATGGCGTTGGCGACGTTCAGTTTAACCAGTACCTCCAGAACATGGGAATGGGCGGACTGAGCCAGGGTTATCGCAGCCACCTGTCTGTCAATGATGTGAACCCCGCTTCCTACGCGGCGTTCGACAGCAACTCTTTTGTCTTTGAGACAACCCTGCTCTCACAATTTTACCGGCAGAAAACAACGGCCATCACCCAGGAGTCCGACTATTATACGCTCGGGAACCTGTCGCTGGGCTTTCCCGTTACCTCCTGGTGGTCTGTCGGAGCCGGACTGAAACCCTACAGCCGCCTGGGATATAAGGTAAGCGACAGGGAGACCGGTACCGAAGCCGGCGCCGTCGACTACATCTATGAGGGAAACGGGGGGATCAGTCAACTGTTCCTGGGAAGCGCCATCGAGCCTTTCGATGGTTTCTCGGTAGGTGCCAACTTCTCCTACCTGTTTGGCAACCTGGATGATCAGGCCACCGTGGAGTCCGACTCTGTGGGTGTCTATCAGACCAACATGATACAATCAGACAGGGTTTCCGGCCTGCTTGTCGGTTTTGGTTTGCAATATCACCATGAGGTCACAGAACATCGCCACATAACTGTTGGCGCCACCTTTGGCAACCAGACAGACGTGGGGGTGACCAGCAAAGAAACACTGCGCCGCCGGGAACCCAATGCCCTTCGGTATGATACCATCGCCCACAACATCCTCCAGGAAGGAAACATTACGCTTCCTGCCTACTATGGAATCGGGGTGTTTTCCGGTATTAACGAAAACTGGGAAGCCGGCATCGACTTCCAATGGCAAAACTGGGAAGATTTTAGCTATCTGGGTGACGATGAAGACTTTAACAATCATTATGAAATTGCCTCCGGCGTTCGTTTCAGTCCCGATGCAGAAACCTACTCTACCATCTTCCGGCGTTTCCAATACAAAGCCGGCCTGCGTTACGGACAATCATACCTGCGGCCGGATGACAAAACCCTCAATGAGTTTGGCATAAGTTTTGGAGTCGGTATACCAATAAGAGGAACCCAATCCGGTCTGAGCATTGATGTTGAGCTTAGCCGGCGGGCAGCCATCGACAACAGCAATATGCACGAAGATTTTTTCCGCGTTAACCTGGGAATAAATATCTTTGAAAGATGGTTCGTCAGAAGAAGATTTAATTGATTTTTTCATTTCAGTAATATCATATAAAAGTAACCAATAACATTCAACACAGATGAAAACAATACACCTATTTATCTTGACCTTCATACTAACCCTGCCCTTAAACAATATAATGGCCGGAGAAGCATCAAATGCTGCTGCAGACATGACGAAAGCAGCAGACATGAGCGCAGTATTGCAGGACGGTGATGACAAGTATGGAGAAGACAGTGTACAATGTGTGAGAAACTGGTCTCTGTATGCCGAATATTACCGGCAAAGAAATTATGATATGGCCTATGACCCCTGGCGGGAAATGCTTGACATATGCCCGAAGTCAACCATCAACATCTATATCCATGGTGCGAACATGTTGAAGCACTTTTACCAGGAAGCCACCGAACCGGAAGAACAGGAGGCCTGGGCCGACAGCCTCATGATGCTCTATGACCAACGCATTGAGCATTTTGGAAACAAGGGACGGAATCTGGGCCGTAAAGCCGCAGACCTCTACCAGCTCCGCCCGAACAATGTCCAGGAACTCTATGATATTACCGAGGAATCCATCGAGCTGCAGGGAATGAACGCCGGAGCAGATGTGTTGTTGATCAACTTTCAGTCGACCATGCGCCTGGCACAGTCTGGTGTTAAGGATACAGATGTCCTTGTGGAAAAATTTGAAAGGGCAACCGACATTATAGATTACAACCTGGAGCACAACCCCGAGGATGAGCGCTACTATCAGTCGGCGAAAGACAATATCCTGTCTATGTTTGAACCCTTTGCCAGCTGTGAAAACCTGGTGAACATGTTTCAACCGCGTTTCGAAGAATCCCCCGAAGACCAGGAGCTGTTGGAGCAGATCATCGACATGATGGAAACGGCGGATTGTGAGGAGGAAGAACTCTATTACGAAGTCACCACCGAATTGCATAAGCTTGACCCTGACGCCGAATCTGCATTCCTGCTTGGCGATATTGAAAGAGATCGTGAAGACCATGACCAGGCCATGGACTATTACCAGGAAGCCGTTGATCGCTATGAGGCTGATAACGCAGAACGTCACTCAGATCAGATTTTCCGTGCCTACTGGTATATGTCCGAAATCACCTACCGGGAACTCGGTAATTACTCCGAGGCCAGAAGGTTAGCCCTTGAAGCGCATGAAGCCGACCCGGACGATGGACGCCCTTTCATTCTTATCGGTGAGATGTATGCAGCCAGCTCTGAACAGTGCGGTGAAGACGAGTTTACGGAAACAACGCCTTATCTCGCCGCCGTGGATAAGTTTGAACAGGCAAGCGATGTCGCCGAAGAATCGGCCATTCGCGATCGTGCCGCCGAGCTGGCAGACACCTACCGCCAGTACTTCCCCGACCGGGAACTGATATTTTTCCATGGGTATGACGTCGGCGATACAATCACCGTAGAATGCTGGATCAACGAAACAACAACCATCAGAGCAAGATAGGCAGGAAAAGCT
>CAYMDX010000191.1:0-3700 GCA_964389125.1 uncultured Bacteroidales bacterium | reverse complement strand
CAGGTCTGTATTGCTGATGCCTGCAACGGCGGCTTGTTGCGGTACCAGACTGGTGGGTGTCATTCCCGGGGTTACATTAACCTCCAGGAAATAAAGCTGATCATGGCGATGGATAAAATCAAAACGTACCAGGCCTGACAGGTTCAGTTGTTCATATAGCAGGGCGCTCTGGTTCTGCACTTTGTCCTTTAATTCATCCGTGATGCGGGCTGGTGTGATTTCATCGGCGGCACCTTTAGTATATTTGGCCTCATAGTCGAAAAAGTCGGCTTCTGTTTTGCTGATGATTTCCGTTACCGGCAGTACCTTCACGGCACCCTTTTTCCGGTAAGCCCCACAGGTTAACTCTGTCCCGTCAATAAATTCCTCAACCATGACGGCATCATCGTGTTCAAAAGCCCTTTCGATGGCATCCCGGAGCACCGCCTTTTCTTTAACAAAAGACATACCCAGGCTGGATCCTCCTTCATTCGGTTTAACAAAAACAGGCAAATTGACTGATTGCAAGATAGTGTCCGTAAAATAGGGGTTGTTGCGGGTCAGCCTAACGGCTTTTGGCACCGTAAAACCTGCTTCTGCGACGACCCTGTTGCAATAATACTTGTTGAACGTAAGTGCCGATGCCAACACGCCGGCCGTGGTGTACGGGATTCCCAGGAGTTCAAAATAGGCCTGCAGTTTTCCGTCTTCCCCGGGTGTGCCGTGTATGGTGATGAAGGCACAGTCGAACAAAATTTTTTGTCCATCCACGCAGATTGAAAAGTCATTTCTGTCAACGGGCACTTCCTGGCCGTGGCTGTCAGTATATACCCATTTTCCAAACCGGATAACGATGGTGTACACCTCGAAGAGCGCCGGATCCAAATTGTTTTCAATCATCTGCGCACTTTGTATCGATATGACGTATTCGCCGGTATCTCCGCCTGCAATCAGGGCAATCGTTTTTTTAGCCATATATGGATGTGGTTGGTAATTGTTATCGGACTATATAAATGTGTTTACATCGTTCATCAACCTGTTGGTGCTATGGGTTATGTTTTATGAAAATCCGGTCATGAGAGGGTGGAACGGTAATTTTGCAGAAACTCGGCCAGCTTCTGAAGGGCTCTGTAACGGTGACTGATTTTGTTTTTGGTGGCTGCATCCATTTCGGCAAAGGTTTGCCGGTAGCCATCCGGCACGAATACCGGGTCATAGCCAAAGCCATTGGTGCCCCTTGGTTGATCGGTAATATGGCCACATGCTTTCCCTTCAAACAGGTGTGTTTCTCCATCGATGATCAGGGCAATGACCGTTCGGAAGCATGCCTGGCGATTATCCCGTCCTTCCAGTTCGTATAGCAATTTGTTGATGTTTGCATTGTTGTCCTTTGCCTGACCGGCATACCGCGCGGATAACACGCCCGGCAGCCCGTTCAGGGCGTCCACCTCCAGGCCGGTATCATCGGCAAAACAGTTCACGGAATAGTTGTTGTATACATACCTTGCTTTGGTAAGGGCATTTGCTTCCAGGGTGTCGTATGGCTCCGGAATGTCTTCATGACATCCCAGGTCGTGAAGACCGGTGATCAGGAAGTTACCTTCCAGGATGGCCCGGATCTCTTCAACTTTGTCATGGTTATGACTGGCAAACGTTATGCTGATCATAGGATGCTATTTCAGCTCTACCAGCGGGTGGTTTTTGGGTACCATATCACCTTCTTTCACATTAACCCTCTTGACGATACCATTTTCCGGGGCCAGCATAATATTTTTCATTTTCATGGCTTCCAGCACGCAAAGCTGATCTCCTTCCTGTACTTTTTGCCCCTGTTCTACAAACACTTTCTGGATGTTGCCCGGCATAAATGATGAGACCATCATGGGGTTGAGCGGTGTATAAGGTTTGCGTGACTCAAACTTTTTGTTTGGGCGGGTTTTATACCCGACCTCATCCACCGAAAGGGTGATCCATTCTTTGTTGCCTTTTTGCTTTTTCATGAAAAAAATGTCTTTAAGAATTCAAACATACCATTTTATGCATCATAACAAAAAAGCAGGTATTAAAATGGCGGGATACCATGTTTTTTCTGCGGAGATGGTTCTGCTTTTTCTGCGGATATTTCGAGTGAATGCAGCAGGAACCTTCTGGTTTCGTCCGGCTCGATAACTGCGTCGATGTAGCCATGTGCAGCGGCTACAAAGGGGTTGGCAAATTTTTTCTTGTATTCTTCCACCTTCTTTTGTCTTGTATCTTCCGGGTTTGAGGCATTCATGATCTCCTGACGGAAGATGATATTGGCGGCACCTTCCGGACCCATCACGGCTATTTCGGCGGTGGGCCAGGCGAATACAAAGTCGGCTTTCAGGTGCCTGGAGCACATGGCGATATAGCCTCCTCCATAGGCTTTCCGTAAAATTACCGTTACCTTGGGCACCGTGGCTTCGCTGTAGGAATAAAGAATTTTGGCTCCATGCCGGATGACGCCCGAGTGTTCCTGATCAATACCCGGCAGGTATCCGGGAAGGTCTACAAAGGTAACCAGCGGGATGTTGAAAGCATCACAATAACGGATGAAACGGGCGGCTTTGTCGGATGAGTCCACATCAAGCACACCTGCCAGGATTAGTGGCTGGTTTGCCACGAAACCGACTGTCTGGCCATTCATTCGGCCGAATCCAACAACCATGTTGGCGGCAAACATTTCCTGTACTTCAAAGAAGTCGCTATCGTCGCAGATAGCCTTGATCACATCACGAACATCATAAGGTTCGCGTGGGTCTGACGGGATGATGTTATCCAGCTTAAACTGTTTTGATTTGGGCGCCTTTTTGGGAAAGGATGCCGCTTTTCGGTTATTGTTCCAGGGTATAAAGGAGACCAGTTTTTTGATCTTTTCAAAACACGCTGTTTCACTTTCGGAAAAGAAGTGAGCATTACCACTAATCTCACTGTGAACTTTGGCACCGCCGAGGTCTTCCATGCTGATCTCCTCACCCAATACGGAGCGAATAACTTCCGGGCCGGTGATAAACATTTTGGAGGTCTTGTCTACAACAAACACAAAGTCGGTGAGGGCGGGGGAGTATACGGCGCCACCGGCACAGGGGCCCAGTATGACGGAAATTTGCGGGATAACCCCGGAAGCCTGGGTGTTGCGGTAAAATATTTCGCCATAGCCGGCCAGTGAATTGACACCTTCCTGGATGCGCGCACCGCCGGAATCGTTGATGCCAATGATGGGGATCCTCATCTTCATGGCATGATCCATGATCTTCCCGATTTTACGGGCATGCATCAGACCTAACGATCCACCCGCTACGGTGAAATCCTGTGCGTAAATGCAGACCGGGTGGCCGTTGATGGTTCCCGTCCCGGTAATGACCCCGTCACCGGGCAGGTGCTTTTTGTCCATGTCAAAATCTTTGGCTGCATGTTCCACAAACAGGTCATATTCGTGGAAAGAGTTGGGGTCAAGCAACGAAACGATACGCTCGCGCGCCGTCATCTTACCCAGAGAAACCTGTTTCTCAATGGCTTTTTGCCCGCCGCCCTGTATCGCGATCTGCATCCTTTTTTTCAGATCCAGTGTCTTCTGTTTGATTGACATATTTGTATGGTTTTTGTTTTTAATGTCTTGATTAACAAAAATATAAACCGCTATTTACGGCTGATTACCGAAAATTTTACCGCAAAAGAATCTTCAAAGTAAATAAAAAAA
>CAYMDX010000190.1:0-3723 GCA_964389125.1 uncultured Bacteroidales bacterium | reverse complement strand
AGCTTAAACACAACCATAAAAAGCTAAATACCATATAGTTACGAAAAAATAAACAGATGAAGCTTTTATATGTATATCTGTTGCCGCAGCCCCCACTGCGGTAACAGATATTTTTTTGCCCCGTTTTACATGCGGATTTTTACTATCTTTGAGTAAAGTGAGTATAATTTTCCACACCAATCCGCTGATTATCCTATGGGTAAGATCCTGATCATTGATGATGACGCCTATGTTTGTAAGCAGTTGACAGAGTTTCTGCAAAAACACGGGTTTGATGTGCTCACTGCTTACACAGCCAATAAGGGTCTAAAGCTGCTCAAAAGCGGGGATGTGGATTTCATATTTTGTGATTACCGTTTGCCTGATACCTACGGACTGGAGGCTTTTTCACACATCAAAAGGATAGATTCGCATGTGCCGGTGGTTTTTATGACGGCTTATGCCGATGTCAGAACGGCCGTGAAGCTGATCCGGCGCGGTGCCCTGGATTATGTCACCAAACCCCTGCTGCCCGAAGCGGTCCTTAAACTTGTGTATAAGGGTTTGCAAGATGAATCAGAGAACAAGGCAGCTTTTGAACAACAATTTATCGCAGGCTCCAGCGTGGCCATGCAGA
Organism: uncultured Bacteroidales bacterium; assembly: GCA_964389125.1. GTDB lineage: Bacteria > Bacteroidota > Bacteroidia > Bacteroidales > UBA7960 > PUPG01. The sequence continues at coordinate 3,107 of CAYMDX010000190.1, read as the reverse complement.
ATGTGATGACCCATGTTGACCTGGTGGCACCCACCGACCTGAGTGTGCTGATAGAAGGGGAGACCGGTACGGGAAAAGAATATGTGGCCAGGGTCATTCATTATCGGAGTCACAGGCAGGATCAGCCTTTTGTGGCGCTTGATTGTGGCGCCCTGCCCGGCGACCTGGCCAACAGTGAACTGTTTGGCCACGTAAAAGGGGCGTTTACCGGCGCCATCCAGGACAAGAAAGGTTGTTTTGAGGAGGCCGGTGGCGGCACATTGTTCCTGGATGAAGTCGGGAACCTGTCACACGAAAACCAGGCGCGGCTGCTGAGGACGTTGCAGGAAAAAATGATCAGCCGCCTGGGGGACAGCAAAACGGTTGATGTGGATGTCCGCATCATTACCGCCACCAATGAGGCATTGCAGCAAGAGGTTAAACAGCTGCAGTTTCGCGAAGACCTTTATCACCGTCTCAATGGCTTTAAGATTTCCATACCGCCGCTGCGCGATCGCAAAGCGGATATTTTTGTGTTTGCACAGCGTTTTTTGGAAAACGCCAACCAGGAATTCTATAAATCGGTGGCTGGTTTTGATGAAGAGGTGGAAGCGATTTTCCGGCGATATCCCTGGCCCGGGAATGTCAGGGAGCTGGAAAGCATCGTTAACAGGTGTGTGTTGCTTGCCTCCGGTGGCCTTGTGACCGCCGACACCCTGCCGGATGAGATCAGAAGGGCAGGGGTTGACGCGAATGAAGGGGATGAACCCAACAAAGAGCGGCCTGTTACGTTAAAACAGACCGCTATGGCTGCCGAGCGCGAAGCCATTCTTCACGCGCTGAAGATTTCCGGCTACAATAAATCCAAAGCAGCCGACATTCTTGAAGTAGACCGAAAAACGCTGTACAACAAAATGCGTGAGTACAGCATTCGCCTGCTGTAGTGTCAGTAGCGAAGGGCTGCTGCCGCCATGGCTCCTTCTTCCGGCATCTCATCCTCATCCATCATGTAAACGCGCCCACCCTGTAAAAAAGCATCGATGGCCGACAGGTCAAGCAGGCAATGATTGTCAGGGCGTTTCCTGTCATGGATTTCCACATCACCGCTTTCATTGTTAAAAATGCCATACAGGTTTTTGTTTTTCAAGACAAACAAGCTGTCTATCCGGCCATTTTCCGCCGCCTGGACAATATCTCCCATGATGGTTGTCGTCCGGCTTTTGCCGGTCAGGAACTGATAGTGCTCCAGGGCTTCTCTGCGGTGCTTGTCAAATTCATTTTCGAGAAGCGCCCAGGCTTCCCTGTGCATGGTGTCCACCTGCTTGTCATCAGGGATTCCCTGGATGTAGCTGTTATGCAGATATTTATATGTGTTCACCTTCCGGTAAAGGCCAAAGATGTATTCGACACAGGCCAGCACCAGAGGGGCATCGTAGTCCAGCAACACCTCCGCCAGGTTTTTGTCGACCTCACGGAGGTGCTTCAGCACCTCTTCTTTCTTATCGTCTTTGCCGCTGCCATGGCCATGATAGACGCCCTGTCCGCCCTGGGTCGTGCCTGTGCGGAACTGCAGGGACTTTTCTTCATGGTCATGACCCACGGAATCTTCTATCTTTTGTGGTACAAGGTCTTCAATGCCAATCTCCATCATGTAATCCCGGGTGCCTTCAAACAGTCTTGCCTGCTGCAGGCTTAACGCCAGAATTAAAAAGCGGCCGTCGTTATTATACATCGGGATAAGCGGCAACAGGTGAAAACGGTTGCTGACTTCGGCACGTTCACGGAAATGAGCGGGAAACGTCGAATAGGCGAATTTGCCGGGACACATGAATACAGCCAGTCCGTCCGACATGTGGCGCCATAACGATGAATCCTCAAGCAGCATGTTCAAAGGCTTCATAAACTCCTCCACTTGCTTCTCTTTCAGCCAGTGCCCCTCAAGGGTTTTCCTTATCTCCCGTGTTTTGTTCTTCAAAGCGATCTGCGCTTCTTTGTTGTCTCCGACACGGTTTGTAGGAATGTATATGGAAACGCATGGCTCCTGTTTAACGTCTGCAAGCTCTTTGAATGTTTTCCTTGTGATTATAGGCATAGTTGATGATTGTTGAATGTTTGTGTTTATTATTTTCACCACGAAGGCACGAAGGACACGAAGGTTTCCTCCTGTGCGTTAAACACTTTCAACAACAGGAAAAGTATCTGTTTATGGTTGTGCCGGCAGTTCGTCGATGCCGGGTGCTACAAGTACTTCCTGTTCAATGGCTGCGGAAAAGTCATAAAGGTCTGGTGGTGTCCTGGAGGTGATCAGGTTTTCATGGATAACGACTGATTCATCCACGTAGTTGACGCCGGCTTCCTCCAGCTCATCTTTAATACCATCAAAGCCGGTACTGGTTACGCCATCCATAACACCAGCGGTAATCAGCACCTGCGGACCGTGGCAAATAGCCGCGACAACCTTGCCGGAGTTGTAAAAGTCACGGGCAAAATCGACGACTGCCTCATGTTCACGCAGGGCATCCGGTGCTTCTCCGCCGGGAAGGATGAGGGCATCAAAGTCTGCTACATCTACATCGTGAATGGCCCGCTCAATATAAATGGTGAAGTCGCTGTTATAGGCAGTAACCAGCTCCTCCTCCGGGCCGATGACGGTTACTTCGGCACCACGGTTCATGAGGTAGCCCATCGGCATGTAAGCCTCACCGTCGTGGAATCCTTCGCCGGTCAATACCGCTATTTTTGTTTTTTCCACTTCGTCCGCCTCATGGCGGGTTTCGGGCTGACAGGCAGCCAGTATCATCAGCATGGCTGCAAACAAGGGAATCAATTTTTTTGTGTTCATGGCTTTTGTGTTTATTGGTTTTACAAAACAAGGTTTTTACAAGTTGTCATACCGATATGGTTCCGGTAAGCCTGTATACATAATCAAATATTCGTGCCACAAAGGCATAGCTGATGGGGGATAAGAAGTAAAGGTTCTGATAATCAGCTAAATAAATATTATCGCGGCTTGTAAGCAACTGGGATGTTAGGTTGGTCATGTGGCAAAATTTCCGACATATTGGGGAGCTGTTGCCACAGTGTATCCAAAATCTGTGGGGATGATTATTAGGGCTCGAAGCTGGAAG
>CAYMDX010000189.1:0-3861 GCA_964389125.1 uncultured Bacteroidales bacterium | reverse complement strand
ACAAAGTCACAAAACACTGAATTACAAACAGTAACACAAACATAAACACATGAAGAACAAAAAAATAACGGAACTCAAGGTATCGGCCATTGAAAATGGCACCGTAATCGACCATATTCCTGCCAACGCGGTCTTCCAGGTCATCCGCATATTGAAACTGGATGTTTTTGAAAACATGGTGCTGTTTGCCACCAACCTGGAGAGTAAAAAATACGGACGAAAGGGGCTTGTCAAAGTCAGCAACAAGTACTTTGCCGACAAGGAGCTGAATAAAATTTCCCTGGTGGCTCCCCATGCTTCCATTATTGAGATCAAAGATTTTGAAGTTACCGACAAAAAGGTGGTGGAGATCCCCGACAAGATCCGCGGGATCGTCAAGTGCTTCAACCCCAACTGTGTAACCAACCTCGAAGAAATAGCCGCTTATTTCACCGTTGTAAATAAGGAAGAAACCCGGTTAAAATGCCATTATTGCGAAAAGATCACCACGAAAGACACCATGGAATTTGAGTAGTTTCGCGATGGTCATTTCAGGATCAAAAGCGCCAACAACGAAAGGTCTTTGGGTAAATCTTTTCGAATAAAAAAGACATCTCAAAAGTGTTTAGGAACCAAGGGAAAGGTTGCCGGGTACAAATGCTGACCTGCCGGTTTAACAGAGCCTGTCTTCCAGCGCTTTAAGGGTCTCCGCGGGTGGTTTTCCCCTGTAAAGGATATCGTACACCGCCTCGGTGATCGGCATTTCCACGCCATACGCATCATTGATCTCTTTGATGCACTTGGCGGCATAATAGCCTTCGGCTACCATATTCATCTCCATATGAGCATAATCCGGGCTATATCCTTTTGCCAGCATCTGGCCGTAACGCCTGTTGCGGCTAAACTGGCTGTAGCAGGTCACCAGCAGGTCGCCAAGGTATACCGATTTTTTGATGTCCCGGTTGTTGGGCTTGACCGTATCGATAAAGCGACTGATCTCCTGTAGCGCATTGCTGATAAGCACCGCATGAAAATTGTCGCCATACCCCAGTCCGGAGCTTAACCCACTGGCTATGGCTATGATATTTTTCAGGACCGGCGCGTATTCCGTACCGATAATATCTTCAGACAGGCAGGTTTTGATGTACCGGCAGGCAAACAGCCCGGAGACAGCCGCGGCATTCACCCGGCGACGGGAAGCCACGGTCAGATAAGTGAGCTTTTCCTGGGCAACCTCTTCGGCGTGACTCGGACCGCTTACCACCACAAACTGCTCATAGGGTACTCCCCACACTTCGTAAAAATAATCGGCAATGATGGATTTATAGGAGGGAACAATGCCTTTGATGGCACTCACAACAGGCTTATTATCCAGCAGGGAGGCATCCATCCCCGCCAGGGAAGCATCTAAAAAGGCTGCCGGGATACAAAATACCGGCATATCAGCATGTTGTAACACATGATTCAGATCCCCGGAAACCTGGATGCGCTGCATATCAAAGCCGACCGAACTCAGGTAGCGGGGGTTGTGCCCGTACGTCTTCAGGTGGGTAACAATATCCGGTTCCCGCACCCACCAATGCACCTCTTCTACATTGTTAAGCAATGCTTTGACAATGGCAGTTGCCCAGCTTCCTGACCCGATAACAGCCACTTTCACCTTTTGCATAATCCTGTTTTTTGTGCTCCGGAGATGGTGTATCAGCACAATACATCATCGCATGGAAAAAAGATTTAGAAATAACTTTTTGGGTGATCAGAGTTCAACCGTCAGCAGAATTTCCTCTTCACCTCTGACCACCAGCACTTCCGCTTCTTCGCCTTCACTCAGGTTTCCCATCACCTCCATATAGGAATAGATGTCCCGCACTTCCATATCATTGATCTGAATGATGACATCGCCCTCTTTCATGGCTGCCTTGTGGGCGGGTTCATCGTCCGTAACAGCCATCACCCGCATCCCTTCACCATCATAGGCGTGATCCGGCATCAACCCGAGTGTCACCATATCCGCCCGCGAAGGTCTGTCGCGCTCCTGTCCCGATGAGGTTGATGAGAAAGCAAGCCGCTCCCGTCCGTCAAGGGTGGTGATCATCTCTTCAACAAGAGAAAGGACCTCGTAGGTACCTTCATAGTTGATCTTGTCGGGGGTATCGGCGGGCAGGTGGTAATCATCATGAATGCCGGTAAAAAAGAAGATCACCGGTATATCCTTTACATAGAATGCGGTGTGGTCTGATCCTCCCCGGCCGCCGGGACGTTTTCGTATGGTAAAATGTTCTGGTGCATGGTCATCGATCAGATCGTCCCAGGCCGGGGAGCTGCCTGTGCCAATCAGGCTCAGGGTGTGCTCTTCCAGCCGGCCGATCATGTCCAGGTTAAACATGTAGTTCACCCGGTCCATGTCATAGGCTTCACTGTCGACAAAATGCCGGCTGCCGATAAGGCCTTTCTCTTCCGCGGAGAAGGTGATGAACAGGTAGTTGTAATTACGCATATCAGACTGCTGCAACCTTCTGGCCATTTCAAGCACCCCGGCGGTGCCACTGGCATTGTCGTCAGCACCATAATGGATAGCATGGAGGCCGGGCTCCCGGGAACCCTGCCCACCATAGCCTACGTGGTCATGATGGCCACCGATTACCACCGTGTAATCGGCATCATTATCGATATAGCCGGCTACATTGGTACCGGTATTTTCTTCACGGTCGAGATCTACCTCCATTGTTATCCGGCCATCCTGGTCCCGCATCATATGATGCAGCACGTGATCGTCCGCAAACAAAAGCGGAATGTCAAAGGCTCGTCGCGACACCCGCAGGTCGATGGGCGGATCGTCATAACCGGTTTTCGTGTTTACAAAGATGATCCCGGCGGCTCCTTTTTCGCTTGCCAGCCTGATCTTCTGGTTAGCCACACGGGCCTGCGACATGTCAACAAGAGAGTCCAGGTCAGCCGGTAGATAAAACTCCATGATCAGGATGCTGCCTTCCACGTCACCAACAAGGGCATAGTCACAATAATCTTCGTACCCTTCAGTATCATCCATATCGGTCAGACCGTAATTGACATGCACAAATGAGCCGGTGAATTCGCCACTGGCTGAACCGGGCAGGGCATAATAATCCATACCATGTTCAAAGGTACTGTCCTGATAGGTCAGATAGTTATCAGGTCCCCAAACCCACTCACCGGGAAAGGGGAATTCCTGACGATAAGAGCCGTCAAACAAAGGCTCTAACCCGGCTTCCATTATACCCGACGCAATATAGGACACCGCCTTATGTTCACCGGGTGTACCGGCCTCGCGCCCCTCCAATTCCTCAGAGGCAAGGGTATAGATATCCAGCTGAAGGCGCGAAATAACAGAGTCCCTGGAAAAGACAAATTGTTCACCTGCCTGAAGGTCCGGCAGCGTCATCAAGGTACAAACAATCAATAAAGAAAAAACCCGCATCATACAATTTTGATTTTAATAACAACTATCAGCACCGGTTTAACCGGCTGCTGCTTTGGATTACTGAATCACCTGTTTGACCGACATGCAAAACGAAAAACATGATCAGGCAATAAGAAAGTTCCCTTTTGGGGGATAAAATTCCGGTTAAAATTACGTATTTTTGAGCATACTGTAAAAGGAAGTATTATGGAAAAGAAAAAGAACCACTTTTGGTTTTGGCTGGTAAATGGCCTCATCGCCCTGGTTGTACTGTTGTTTGTGATTCAGAACTGGCAGCCTGTTAAATTCAATTTTCTGGGATTACATATTGAAGGCTATGGCTTCCTGGTCTTTCTGGTGATTTTCCTGGTGGGGTTTATCACCGGCTGGCTCTGGTCATACTTCCGCCGGCAAAGCAGGAAAGAACAGGCCCACCAGGATAC
>CAYMDX010000188.1:0-3867 GCA_964389125.1 uncultured Bacteroidales bacterium | reverse complement strand
TCACTGTTCACTGTTCACTGTTCACTGTTCACTGTTCACTGTTCACTGTTCACCGGCTTCTTCCGAGGAAAACAATCAGTACGTATCAGCCAAGGAAAGCGATCAGCACACCGGCGGCCACGGCCGAACCGATGACACCGGAGATGTTGCTGGCCATACAGTACTGCAGCAGGTGATTTTTGGAATCGTATTGCACGGCGACCTCATTGGCGACGCGGGATGCCATGGGCACGGCACTAAGTCCGGTGGCGCCAATCAGCGGGTTGATCTTTTTCCTGGCAAACAGGTTGTAGATCTTCACCGCCAGGATACCGCCAACCACTGATATGGCAAAGGCGATCAGTCCGCCAAAGATAATGCCGAGGGTGCGCAGGTCCAGGAACGTGGTGGATGTCATGGTGGCGCCCACGGCCAACCCCAGGAAGATGGTCGCCGTGTTCATGATGGGACCCGAGGCTGCTTCGGACAGCCTTCCGGTCGTTACGCCGATCTCCTTCACCAGGTTTCCGAACATCAGCATGCCAATGAGCGGCACAGCTGTCGGGACAAAAAAGGATACGATAATACCAAGCACGATCGGGAAAGCGATTTTTACCGCCGCCATATTCTTGATCTCACGTTTGGCCGGATACTGTTTGTCCATGGCTTTCATGTTGACAGACAGCTCCTTGCGGCTACACATTCCCTTGGCGATGGGTGGAATGATCACCGGCACCAGTGCCATGTAGGAGTATGCCGCGATGGCGATGGGACCGAGCATGTGTGGTGCCAGCAGGATGGATATATAGATGGCCGTGGGGCCGTCGCCGCCACCAATGATGCCAAGCGCTCCGGCTTCCTGGGGCGTGAAACCGGCGGCAATAGCGGCAAAAAATACGGAGAAGATACCGACCTGGGCAGCCGCTCCGAATAACGACAGGCGCAGGTTCCGCAGCATCGGGCCGAAATCGGTGAGCGCGCCGACCCCCAAAAAGATGATGGGCGGCAAAAAGCCGGTCTTGATCAGTGTAAAGTAAATGAAGTTCATGATGCCATACTCGCCGGCTATCTCCAAAAGGTTCATGTAGCGTGCCTCATCCACCATGACGGACTCTTCCGGCACGATCCCCATGCCGGCTCCCGGCAGGTTGGCAAGGATAACGCCAAAACCAATGGGCACCAACAGCAATGGCTCATATTTTTTCCGTATACCAAGGAATAACAGAAAGACACCTATCACGAGCATGAGAAGGGCGCCCGGCTGGTTCCACAGGTCACCGAAAGCCGTTATCTCGTATAGCTTTTTTAATGCATCCATCTTATAGAATTATGAATTACGAAATCTGCTTTATGCATTCCGGATGCTGAATGATCATCCATCATCGGAATAATATATTCTGGTGATTGAACGGTGACCAACCGCTTAGGCGTTCATCCGGAAGATGACATCATCTTCGAAAACCTCCGTGCCGTTTTCGGGAAGGATCTCCGCGATGGTGCCTTCTTTGTCGCTGCGAATGGTGTTGTAGGTCTTCATGGCTTCGATATAGCCCAGCACGTCGCCTTTTTTAACCGTATCACCTACCTTAACAGGCTTCTCAGCCATCTCCCGGGTCAGATAGAAATTGCCGGAGAGCGGGGCCGTCACCTCTTCAGAAGCGGTTTCTTGCCGGGCGGTTTTCTCCTCTGGGTTTTGTGCCTGGTTTTTGCTTCCGGTGGCTGGCTGGTTGCCGGCATCATCATAGGAGATGCTGACATTGTATTTCTCACCATCCACATCAATCACAAGGGAAGTGGGCTGTACCGGGGGTTCTTGTTTGGCCGGCGCCTCTTCGGTTTCAGCTTTGGCAAACAGTCCGCTGCCTTTCTGTTTCCGTTCGGTCAGGTCTTGCTCGAAGGCTTTTTTGGCTTCGCCAGACATATATTTGCGGTACTGCTCAGGGTGCATGGCCAGCTCAAACAGCTCCTCGTCGTTTTCCCCATAATCCCATCCGTTGGCATCCATTTCTTTGCGAAATTCATCGAGCTTGTTTGGAACGAGTTCGCGGGGATTGCCTGTGAAAAACTCTTTGCCTTCTTTCTTTGCCAGCTCCAGGATTTCCGGGGCCAGCTTGCTGGGTAGTTTGCCCAGTCTGCCGGTCAGCATGTCCCATACGTTATCGGGGATCATCTCCCAGCGATCACCGCCTTTCTCCATCTGGTTTACGTTGATCACGGCCAGGTTCTTGACATACTGGCTAAATGGGGTCACCAATGGCGGATAGCCCACTTTCGGCCATATCTCTTCCACTTCGTTGAAGAGTTTTACCAGGAACTGATCTTCATTGAGCAGGGGTTTGTTATTCTTCTTCAGCCAACGGTTGACGTCATTGAGGTTCTTTTCCAGCTCGGCCATCAGCGATCCCATCATGCCGCCGGGCAGTCCGGAGGAGATCAGCAGGGAGTTCATGTGGCGGTTGGTGGGGTTAATGTAGTACCCCAGGAAATCATTGATAAATTCCTGGTTGATGCTGCGCACCTTCATATAGGCTTCCATGTTGACTTCCGGGACGTCGAAGCCGGCATCCTTCAGCATGGCCTGCACGGCCAGCACATCCACGTGTCCGGTGCCCCAGGAGAGTGGCTCCATACCTACGTCAATGTATTCGGCCCCTGCGCGGGCGACTTCCAGGATGGAGGCCATCGCGAAGCCCGGACCGGAGTGGGAGTGGTACTGGATGGGGATATCGGGGTGTTTTTCTTTGATGCCGGCGACAATTTTGCCGAGCCATACCGGACGACCGATGCCGGCCATGTCTTTCAGGCAGATCTCATCGGTGCCGCCCCGGATCACTTCTTCGGCAAGCGAAATATAATAATCGATCGTATGTACTTCGGAAAAGGTGATGCTTAAGGCCGCCTGCGTTCTCATGCCTGCCTCTTTGGCAAAGCGCACAGAGTCGTTGATGTTGCGGGGGTCGTTCATGCCGCAGAAGATGCGGACGATGTTGGTGCCCTGGGCTTTTTTTACCTTATACATCAGCCGGCGCACATCTTCGGGGACGGGGTAGAGGCGGATGCCGTTGAGGGAGCGGTCGAGCATCTGGGTGCCGATACCCGCTTCATTGAAAGGCTTCGTCCATTGGCGGAGGGCTTTGTTCGGGTTCTCCCCGAAAAGCAGGTTAACCTGCTCGAAGCCGCCGCCGTTGGTTTCGATCCTGTCGTAACAACCCATGTCGACAATGTGCGGGGCGATTTTTGTGAGTTGATCAACGCGTGGCACGTACTTTCCTGACGACTGCCACATGTCTCTGTACATTAAGGCGAACTTTATTTTCTGCATATATGTAGAATTTGGCTGCGGAAGGAGCGGGAGGCAGGTTAATGCCGTTTTTCGATATGCACAACCTTCCCTTTGCCTTTGGTGGCAATATGGACGGCAGCTGTGATGGCAGCGATGCGACCGCGGCCGGGAGCCGTTGTCCCGGTGCCGGAGGGTTGTCCGGCCGGGGTAGCGGGTTCAAAAAACCGGTTCACGATACGGATAATGATATTGCCTGTGGCTACAACCACCAAAAGTACGACAAAAACGGTCAACAAACCGAGTATGAATACCTGTAACGGAAGTTCCATCCTGCGTTCCTGTTCTTTCCTGTTAGTAATATATTAACCGGGCACATCATCAGCAACAATACGCCCTTTTAAGATTGTATCCCTCAACGGGATAACAAAGAAAATCTAAGGAATGTTCTTATCTTTTCGGTTACAAATATACACTTTATTTTGAAATGGCGGATGCTGCAAGGCTTGGGATAAGGATGAGGTGGAGCTGTTATAGATTACATCACTACTACTCCCTGATCTTCCTCCGCGCATCATACACTTTTTTCGCGCCATAGCCGGCACCAA
>CAYMDX010000187.1:2475-3873 GCA_964389125.1 uncultured Bacteroidales bacterium | reverse complement strand
CAACTTATCCTGCCGTTAGCCTTTTTTGGTGAAGCTTTTATGGTCTTTTTGGAATAAATTTGGTCTTTTCTACCTAATTATATGGGAAAAGACCTTATATATCAGATCGCCATCACCCAAATACCGGGGGTAGGCGGCGTTACGGCAAGAAAGCTGATATCTTACTGTGGCGGCGTCGAACCTATTTTTAGAGAAAAGCTGGCATCCCTCAAAAAAATTCCGGGTGTAGGCGAAGCTTTGGCACGTGCCGTATACCAGCACCGCTGTCTGGAGCGGGCCGAAAGGGAAGTGGCATTTCTGAAAAAACATGGCATCAAGGCGCGTTTTTACCTTGATGACGACTATCCCTTCCGGCTGAAGCAGTGTGAAGATGCTCCACTGCTATTGTACACGAAAGGAGAGATCTATCCGAACCATCCCAGGGTACTGGCCATCGTAGGAACCCGTAAGATCACAAACTATGGCCGGGAGCAATGTGAAGCCTTTGTAGGCGACCTGGTACCATATGACCCATTAATTATCAGCGGCCTGGCTTATGGTGTAGATGCCTGTGCACACGAGGCTGCCCTGCAAAACAACCTGTATACCGCCGCGGTCCTGGGGCATGGGCTCGACCGCATCTATCCGTCCATACACCACAAACTGGCAAAAAACATGCTTACAAAAGGTGGCCTGATGAGTGATTTCCTGTCAGGCACCAAGCCTGACCGGGAAAATTTCCCCAGGCGTAACCGCATCATTGCCGGTTTATGCGATGCCGTTATCGTGATTGAGGCGGCAGTGACCGGTGGTGCACTTATCACGGCCAATGTGGCAAATACCTACAACAGGGATGTCTTTGCCCTTCCCGGTCGCACCACTGATATCTATAGCCAGGGATGCAACAAACTTATCAAAATCAATAAAGCACACCTTATAGAGTCGGTAGCCGACATCCAGTATATCATGAATTGGGAAAACGGAACGGAAAACAAAAAGGGCCGCCAAACAAGCCTGTTTGTTTCACTCACGGAAGAAGAAAAAATACTGGTTGCCTACCTGAAAGAACGCCGGGAGGCCGGTATCGACCAATTGGTTACCGGTACAGGTTTTAACCTGAGCAAAACCACCTCCGTCCTCCTTAACCTTGAATTTAAAGGTGTGGTAAAACCCCTGCCGGGAAAAATATTCAGGCTACAGGCCAAAATATAGGGTGGAACCGTTAAAATACCACATCTTACTGTTGTCTGGTTAAAGAGCAGCGAGATTATTTATATTTTTACAGATGGAACAAAACCTTAGTAATATGTGCTGCTTTTCTATATCCATGGCTATCAAAAGAACACAGAGATCACTACTCCTGACGACGATCATGTTGCTGTTTCCCGTAACCGCTATTCTGGCAGATGATTACCAGAT
>CAYMDX010000187.1:0-2375 GCA_964389125.1 uncultured Bacteroidales bacterium | reverse complement strand
TGGCTCTGGGATTGGGACCACGTTACTTCAAAGCACTGTCTGATGGACTTGAACACACAGGGAATACCGGTTTTATGGCCTGGTTGGTGATACATCAGTCAAGTATGGGATCTGTCGGTAAGGCCATCAACGACGTTGTGTCCACAACAAGCTCGGTTATGAGCTCCGCAAGTGGTGCTGGTGGTGGCGGCACAGCCGGCGGAGGTGGCGGGGCTTCCTCAGGTGGCGGAGGCGCAGGATAGCGCAAAACACATATTCAACAAATTTTATTACTTTCGTGGGATAATTTAAAGCAGCATTATGGCCAGGCCGGAGGACAAAATCATTGGCAGGCGTTTACGGTCTTCCTATATTTCCACAATCATGAGCATCACACTGGTTTTGTTTGTGCTGGGATTGCTTGGACTGATTATTCTTCACGCACAAAAATTATCGGAACATGTTCGTGAAAGCATCGCCGTATCCCTTTTTATTGATAACAACGCCGGTGAATCAGCGATAAACAGCCTGCAGACTGAATTGGACGACATGGCGTCCGTCAGCGAAACAAGGTTCATCTCAAGGGAAGAGGCGGCTGAAGACCTGATGGAAGACCTCGGCGAAGATTTTGTATCATTTCTTGGTTACAACCCATTGTCCGCTTCCATTACGGTAAATCTGAAAGCGGAACACACCAATCCCGACAGCCTTCGGGTGTTTGAACAGAAGTTTGAACAACGGCAAATCATCACCGACATCGATTACCAGCAATCACTGGTACACCTGGTTCACCAGAATGTGCGCCGGATAGCAACCGGCCTGCTGGTGTTCAGCATTTTATTATTGGTTATCGCTTTTGCCCTCATCAACAATACCATCAGACTCAGTGTCTTCTCGAAACGGTTTTTGATAAAATCCATGCAGTTGATTGGCGCCACCAAATCATTCATACGAAGACCATTCATTATCAAAGGCATAATTCAGGGAATCATCGGGGCAGGAATTACCATTGTCCTGCTTATCGCAACGCTATATTTTGGCCAAAGACAAATACCTGAGCTGGCCATGTTTTATGATGTCAGGATGCTCCTCACCCTTTTTGGGGCCATTTTGCTACTGGGTATTATTATAAGCTGGTTGTCAACGTATTTTGCCGTAAAAAAATATCTCAAAATCAACACAGACCATTTATATTTATACTAAGGATGACCAGGTTATTGAAGAGAAGAACCGCACATATGGATACGCTACAAACGTTAAACAGAGAGAAGAATACATTTTAAAGACAACAGATATGGAGAAACAACAAGGCAGTGTACTTTTATTTGACAGACACAAATACCGCTGGCTTATAATCGGTCTGGTCGTAACGGCCATCGGTTTTCTTTTAATGATCGGCGGGAGCAGTGATGATCCCACCGGGTTCAGCGAGGCCATTTTCAATTTCAGACGGCTGACCCTGGCACCCATAATGGTTTTGGCCGGCTATGGTATCCAGATTTACGCCATCATGAAGAAAACAAAACCACCGGAAACGACTTCTTCAAAATCAAAACAAAAACGATAACCTGTTATTTCCCTGAAACATGAGTTGGTTAGAAGCCCTTATTTTGGGCCTTTTGCAGGGCCTTACAGAATTTTTGCCGGTCAGCAGCAGTGGACACCTCGAACTGGGCGGCGCTTTATTCGGCCTGGAAGATCCCCACGATTTTTTCACCTTCAATATTGTTGTGCATGGCGCCACCTTTTTAAGTGTGGTAGTCGTATTTTGGCGGGACATTATATCATTGGTGGCCAATTTTTTCCGATTCAAATGGAATCCGGAAATGAAGTTTGCGCTGCTCTTGCTGGTCTCGGCCATCCCCACGGCCATTGTGGGTCTGTTGTTTGAAGAACAGATCGAACATGTTTTCGAGGGACGGGTAGTCTTTGTCGGGGCCATGTTGCTGGTTACCGCCGTATTGTTATTCCTCACCCGCTTTGCACCCCCGGGAAAGAAAAACGTTAAGCTGAAAAGTGCAATTGTTATAGGTATTGCTCAAACCCTGGCCGTGCTGCCCGGAATAAGCCGGAGCGGGGCCACCATCAGCACCGCCCTATATTTTGGGATTGAACGTGTGCAGGCCATCCGCTTCTCTTTTTTAATGGTTTTGATCCCCATCTTTGGCGCTAACTTTCTCAGGGTTCTCCAAATATCGGAAAAGGCCACTGCGGGAACTATGGATCTGACGCCCATGATTATTGGCGCCCTGGCCGCGTTTATAGCCGGCGTAATTGCATGCCGCTGGATGCTGACCATTGTCAGAAAAGGCAAAATTGAATACTTTTCCATTTATTGTCTTCTGGTAGGGCTCGCAGCTATCATTGTTGGAAGTATGTAGAAGCTCAAAAAAGCT
>CAYMDX010000186.1:0-3884 GCA_964389125.1 uncultured Bacteroidales bacterium | reverse complement strand
AAGGCGCAGCCTTACATGACGCGTAAAGCGTACGTAAGATTACTGATCCCCCTTGGGAAGATGAACAACAAAGGAGCTTCCCTGGCCTTCTTCCGAGGCAAATGACACGCTTCCGTCAAAGCTCTCAATAATATTTTTGACCATGGCCAGTCCCAGGCCCATTCCCTTCGCTTTGGTGGTAAAGTAAGGATTAAATATGTGCGCTTTATCCTGTTCCGGGATTCCTGATCCCCAGTCTATTATCTCAATCCTGAAATAATCTGTTTCACGGGTACAGCTTATCCGGATGGTTGCTGTTTCACCTTTGCCATAAGACTGTACGGCATTGCTGATCAAGTTGGTAAAGACCCTGCGCAGTTGATTGTTATCGGCAAACACCGGCATTGGTTGATCGTCCGGCGGCATTTCGAGGTGGATCGTTACATTTTCGAAATCCTGATAGAGTTCCAGCACTTCAGGGATCAATATCCGCAGGTCAATCTGTTCTTTTTTCCCGGCGGGCATCTTTGCAAAATCAGAAAACTCCCCGGCAATCACCGACAGGTTGTCAATCTGCTCAATCATGGTTTTGGTAAACCGCTCCAGGCGCTCATCCCAGTCGGGCACCTGTTCTTTCCAGGCTTTTTCAAGGTATTGCACATTAAGACGCATAGGCGTAAGCGGGTTTTTAATCTCATGGGCTACCTGTCGTGCCATCTCACGCCAGGCGGTCTCCCGCTCACTCCTGGCCAGCAGTTCAGCGCTGACCGTAAGCTCGTCTATCATGCGGTTATACTCCCGGATCAGGTCTCCGATCTCATCCTCCCTGGCCCAGGGAATTTTCTGATTGGTTTTCCCCAGCCTGACCCGGCTTAACTGGTCACGGATAAGCTGAAGTGGTCTGGTCATATAGTTTGAAATAAAAAGGGCCACCACGACGACCAGCACCAGCAAGAACAGATAAATATTGATAAAGGCCACCAAAAAGTAGGACATTTCACTGCGCAACTCTTCCTGCTTGGCAAAATAGGGCAGGTTCAGGTAGCCCAGGACCTCGTTGTATCGGTTATATACTGGTGTATAGGCCGACATGTATTCGAGGTTGCCAATACGTTCGGTATGCACAAAACGGCTCTTCTGTTCTTCATGTAGATGATGATAGGCCAGTCTGTTCATTTTGCTGCCAACAAGACCTTCCTCAAACACCTTCGGGCGGCTCGATGCCAGGAGAAAGCCATCCGGGTCATACAGGTTGATGTCGGTAAAAAACACATTGGCGTATTCCAGTAACAAATCATAGAGGTATTGCTCCATAGAAGCATCCAGCGAATAGGTTTCCCCCAGCTCATTTTCCAGTTCCACCAAAATACTGTGGGTCTTTTCGTTCAGCATGGAGAGGTTTTTGTCTTCATACATATTGTAAATGACCCAGGCCGATACACCGCCGATGGTTAGTGCCGAAACAACCAAAATGGCCACCATGGAGTACTGTAACCGTCGCCGCAAGGTGATTGTAAGCAGTTGTGAGGGTTTTTTCCGGCTGGTGAGCAGCCAAAATATCACGACCAGGATAAAAAAGGTGATAAACAGGTAGGAAAACGGCGCCATCGTTTCCAGAAACGTTCTTTGGGGCCTGCTGATGATGTATAACGTTTCTTGGTCTTTCTGGTATAGGAGGTGGTTGTAGCCATCGAAGTCAAACACCGTGAATTCATTGTCCGGAGATTCGTACACAGCGGCATCCACATTATACATAAATGGCCCGGACTCATTCACCAGTAATCCCTGTTTGTAGGTAGCATAAGAGTAATTAACCAGTTCACGGTTGATATCAATGGTTTCGTCAACCAGCAGTTCAGGAAATCCCATGTCGCGTACGAGATATTTGGCATCGAACTCGAGATAGACATGATAGACCGGCATTTGTTCCATTCCTTCTTCCTGCCCGATAGTAATTCTGGTGATGTAGCTGTTTCGTCCGGTGTCGTTATCGAGATAGACTAACTTGTCGCTAACTGTCTCTACACCATATCTTTGAATATACTCAGAAAAAAACGATGCACATTCCCGTTCGACATTATCCGGTTTAATCAATAAAATTTCATCAGGCTGGCACACGGTAACCTGCAGTTCATATTTGGCCCAAAAGTCATAAAAATAATGATGTCTCAGGTAGTTCTCGATCACTGATTCGTTGTAGGGGTCTTTTCTAACAAGGTTTTGGAGCTGGTTGTCGCTAAACAGGGCATCTTCAAGCTCTTCAAACAGAAATTCGGCCACGGGGTCCTGTTCGGTGGCAAGCTGTTTAACCAGGGTTTTCCGTGTTTCGAGGTCTTTTTCCTTGTTGAAATAGTGTAATGCGATGGAGGCGATCAGGCTGAACAGAAACAGGGAGATGACCAGTGTGGCAAATGTCTGGCGGGGTGCGGGTTGTTGGTGATCAAGTTCAAACACCAAAAAGGCGGCTATCGCGAGCATCCACACCAATGGGGAGGCGCCCCATATGATCCATGTCAGGAGGAATAAAACGGCAAAAGTACCGGCACAGCTTAACCTGGTATCTTTGACCGAGTTAAGGATATTCAAAGCAAGCCGGCACAGTACAATACTGAAGAAGAAAAAGGCGAAAAAGATAAAACCGATGATGATAAAGCCTGCCAGGCTGTAGACATCAAGATTAAATATGAAGTTTACGTCCAGGCTCAGGTTGGAGTTGATCACAAGGCCTTCGATCAGGTATAACGCCAGGCTGCAGATCAGGTAGATAGCGGCAAAGAGTCCTATGCTGCTTAAAACGGCTGTGCTCCGCCTTTTAACCGAAGCAAGGTTAAATTTTCGCAAATGGTGAAAGAGAAAATACCCTATTATGGTAATGAATGCCACATTCATGAGCAGATCACCGAGGGAGGGCAGATAGGGAGAGGCGTGATAGAGTTCCGGGGAAAACATGCGGCCTTCATAAAAAACGCGGGGAATCTGCCACCAGAAGCTGACCAAACGAACCACTGCCAGGGTGAGCATAAATCCACTTATAGCCAAACCCCGTTTTTTAATACTAAACAGGCGGGAGAAATAACGGAAAGAGTAGTATACGATCATCGCGAGTCCGCCAATAGCCAGAATCAGTGACAGGACATACACGAGTGTCACAGGCTGCACGAGAGCCCCCTCCCTTCTCAAAACCAGTGAAAACAGGTACGACCCGTCTGCACATTTTACAGGTATACCCTGGTCTTTCCGGTCAGACAGGAAAAACACTTCTTCCAGGTCAGGCAGTGCATCATCAAACTGGTTGACAAGGTACTGATTCTGATACGCAAAATCTTTTTTGATGGCATAATAGATGACCAGGGTTTTTTCCTGCACATTCGCTGCCCGATAATAGTACCATCCATTTTTTTGTTGTGTAACACCAATACTGTCATCGGGCGCTTGATAATCTGATTTGGGGATGGCATTATGAGACCAGAACAGGAGGTTTTCGGCCTCATAAACAGTAATGATCAGATTTTTCTGTTCATACAGGTTTTTTAAGTACTGGAGGTATTCTTTATCATTCAGGATATCCCCTTCTGTTTGCTGGTATTCTTCAATAATGTCTGAAAACAGGTCTTCGATCTTTTGTTCCTGGAGGTGGAAAGCTTTCTGAAAGCGTCTGGCATGTTGTTCCGTGTCTGTAGTCACATATCGGGCGTTATATACAAGACTGCTAATCACGATCAGCAGACATGCGATGATTATTTGTCTCAGAAAACGTTTCAAGGAGGAGCCAGGCATTGCAAAACCCTTTGGTGGAACAGTGAAAAACAGCGATTATAGCCACCGCTAAGCTAAGTTACACAAAATTTGATCAGCTTACGCATGATCCTTAACAAAAGCTATATCAATAATTGTTCCACGTGGAA
>CAYMDX010000185.1:0-3960 GCA_964389125.1 uncultured Bacteroidales bacterium | reverse complement strand
GGTTCTAAAGTGAAAAGTCATTAGTGATTTGGTGCTTTGTTAAGCGTTACGGTTGTTCTTTAACGAGTTGTTTCGCTACGCTTACCCGGATTTGCAGCCTATCGTGATTATATAGAGAATCATCCGGACGAATGGAGTACCCTGGATACCCTCACGCGCATCACCATTTCGAGATTTTTCAGGGATTATCGATCATGGGCAGAATTTTGCTCACCGGAAACCATGAACCTTTTCCGCTTGAAGACCTGTCCCATATTGACGATAGTATATCACCTGAGAATACCAAAGGCTACATTCTTTTCTCCGTTAATTCCACATTATTTTTCGTGCAGGGCAGGGTAATAAAGAATACAGACCCTTTTTGTTCAACACTGTCTGCCCATATTTTTCCGCCGTGCTTTTCCACAAACTCCTTACATAAGATCAGGCCCAGTCCGGTGCCTTTTTGTCCGCTGGTATCCGGAAAGGAGCTTACCTGGTCAGCAAGGAAAAGGGTGCTGAGCCTTTCCTGGCTCATTCCCATTCCGTTGTCAGCAACCGAAAGGGTGACATTTTCCGGTGTTTTTATGGCCTTTATGGTTACCTGCCCGCCCTGATGGGTAAATTTGATGGCATTGGATACCAGGTTACGTAAAACTGTTCCCATCATATCTTTATCGGCAAAAACCGGTACTTCTGAAGGGGTGTCCGTGTGGATACGGATGGATTTTTGTCTGGTGTTATCGGAAAAAAGAGTGGCCACCTCAGAGATAAACGTGGTAAGTTCAAAATACTCCGGGTTATATTCTATTCCTTTCCATTGCATTTGCGACCATTCCAACAGGTTGCAGAGCAGATTGTAGGCAAGTTTTGAGGAATCCCGTACAATGGCAGCATATTCATCTACCTCCTCATAGTTTTTGTTGTTAATTTGCTCTACCAGCAGCTCACTCATGCCTAAAATGGAAGTAAATGGTCCTCTCAGGTCATGAGCCATAATAGATAGAAAGCGATCTTTCATCGCATTGAGCTTTTCCAGTTCCTGGTTTTGTTCACGGATCTGCTTTTGTGCTTGTTTAATGCTGGTGATGTCACTTATGGTATACAGGCTACCCACCTTTTGTTTGCGAAGGTTTTCTATGGGTGATGCATTGATGCTTAGCCAGCGGAGCACACCTTCCCCGTGCATCTTTATTTCGGTATGATTTTTTTCCGGCTCCCTGAGTTGTTTTGTTATTTGTTGCTCGAGTTGGGGTATATGGCTTATATGTTTACCGAAGTAGTGGTGGTTTAGCTTGAACAGTTCGTTAAAAGCAGGGTTGAAGTTTACGATTCTGTCCTGGTTATCAAGGACAAGAACACCGCCAGACATGCTTTTAAACAAAGAGGGATAAGCGATGGGGGTAATGTCGAGTAGTTGATACCTGTTAATACTCAGGGTAATAAAGAGACCTGTGATGCCAAACATAACGGGGGCCAGTTCCACTCCCGGAGGAGAAATTTCGGTGAGATAGGCGAGGCTTCCCAGAAACGGAAAGATGGTGGATAGGACAATGGCATAATATTGCCGGCGGAAAAGGCGCGGGCTGCCAATGGATGCTTGTATAAACAGGGCAACACCCCCCAGAAGGAGTAAATATGAATATATAGTCAGAACCCATTTTAAGGGGCCGTGGGCATACACGGCGCGGTGCCCGGCCAGGTCCGGATCCATAAGTACAGAGGGCCACACCAGACCATGCAGCTCATTGGTTAATGCACCAAGAAAAACAATAATGGGAATAAACCATAGGATCAAATGATATACTGGTTTAACTTTTTCAATCAAACCGCAATAAATAACAATGAAAAGGAACAACAGGGGAGTTGCCGGGGCAGAACCTGCGTAAGATAATTTTGCCCAAAATATCTTCATGGGCATGGTTGCTGCCAATTCCTCAAAAAAGGACATTAACGACCAAACGGCAATAGCGTAAAGTAAAAGGATAAAGTAATGACCTCCCTTCACCGAGCGGCGCCGGTGGTAATACAGTGCCAGTGCTATTAGTATCAAAAAGTTGATGAATAGCACTAGCATGGTGGCTGAAACCTTAAATCCCATAAGGCACTCCCTCCATCTCCATATTCTATGTAGGTTAATTTTGCAGCGATAAAGTTAATAAATTTTTGGAAATACCACCGGTCAGGATGACGACGAAGGAAAAGGCATCCCCAAATCAACCCTCGAAATGATGCAAGAATCCACCTATGTAAACTGGGATTTTGATAACATATGGACCATAGATGTAATTCACTTGTCTTATCCTTATTTTCAGTGGGAAGAAGAAAATTAATCGCTTCATAAACACCCTTCGAATTCCGCTGCCATACGCAACATGATAGCATACCATCACACATTGTAGCCAATACTCGATAACGTATCAAAAAAATGATTCATTTGACAAATTTGAATCTGTTTCCAAAAGTATTGACAAAAAACAAGATAATTGTCAAAAAAAGATTAATTTTGACAAAAACAATTGTTGATGTCAAAACATACCATTCCATACGACAGAAATAAGCCATATAATAACCTTCCGTTATTACCGCCGGACGATAAACAAGTTGTCACGATTGAGGTTTTAAAAGCACTGAATAGCGCGAATAAAGCCCTGGCAGAATTGAAAGGACTGGCGAGAAAACTCCCGAATCAATCGATGCTTGTAAACACGATTGCCCTGCGAGAAGCAAAAGCCAGTTCAGAAATTGAAAATATCTTTACAACAGAAGATGAGTTATATAAAACACTCACAGCGGATGAATCGACGATTAACGGTAATGCTAAGGAAGTGTTGCGATATAGAAAAGCCTTATGGAAAGGATTTAAAGAAGTAAGAAATGAAGGTGAATTTACTGTAGGTACACTGATAAAAATCTACCAGGTAATTCAAAATGTAAATGATGGAATACGTCCACCACAAACAGAGACAGTTATAAAGAAAAGCGGAAGCGGATTGTTGAGTGGCGAAGTGATGTATACCCCACCGAGAGGAAAGCAGGTAATAAATGAGAAATTGAATAATCTGATAGAATATATCAACGATGATGATACATACGATTATGATCCTCTGATTAAATTAGCAGTTTCACATTATCAGTTTGAAGCGATCCATCCATTTCGTGATGGAAACGGCAGAGCAGGACGAATTTTAAGTATTTTACTTATGGTTCAAAAAAAAATACTGGATACGCCAATCCTATACCTGAGTGCCTATATCATTCAGAGGAAAGATGATTATTACAGGCTTCTAAGTGAAGTAACCAGTCGCGGACAATGGAAAAACTGGATAATCTATATGCTACATGCTGTAGAAGAAACTTCAATCTATACGATAAATAAAATAGAAGAAATAGATAGGTTGTTTGACAGAACCTTAAAATTAGTCGAAGAGAAGTTACCACATATCAGAAAAGAAGTTGTAGAGAAATTATTTGAACAACCTTACACAAGTCCTAAAAGATTATTAGATAAAAACTTAAAAAGTGTAAATACAGCAAAGAAATATTTAGGACAGATGGAGCAGTTGGGAATTTTAGTTCCAGAAAAAATAGGAAAAGAAATTGTTTACCTGAATTTAGATTTATACAATTTATTGTCAGAAACGTAGAAACAGAAAACCCTATTGACTACAATGTTTTCTTGCCTGCCAGGAGGTTAATCTTGAAAGGATTAAACATGAATAGCCCCTTACATGAACAAAAATACAACAGCTTGAGTAGCCAGTTAACAACGAGTACCTTTGCAAGCATCAGCGAAAACATCTGCGAACTTCTGCGAGAAACAAAACGATAACAAACCGATATACTGTTTTCAACAAAAATATATACAACATGAAACACTCATGTCGAAGATTTCGACACACAGGGGGATGATTATATAGAAGCTCGAAGCTCGAAGCTGGAAGCTGGAAGCAGAGAAGAAGTTAGAAGTTGGAAGGTAGA
>CAYMDX010000184.1:0-4030 GCA_964389125.1 uncultured Bacteroidales bacterium | reverse complement strand
TTCCAGCTTTTTTCCTTAAATAATTCCCTCATCCAAAATATCATGCAGGTGGACGATCCCTTTGTATTCCTTGTTATCTACAACGAGGAGTTGTGTAATATTATTTTCGCGCATGATTTGCAAGGCATCAACGGCCAGGGTGTTTTCGGAGATCGTTTTGGGGTTATGGCTCATGATATCTTTTGCCTTCAGTTGTGTGATATCCTGCTCTTTTTCAAGCATCCGGCGGAGGTCGCCATCGGTAATGATACCGGTTACCTCGCCGTTGCTGTCGAGCACCGCGGTGGTGCCAAGTCGCTTCCCTGATATTTCTATGATGATGCTCCGGATATTGTCTTCGGTTGATACGCTGGGTTTGGCATTTTTGGGATACAGGTTTTCTGCTTTGAGATATAGTTGTTTGCCCAGGGAGCCACCCGGATGGTACCTGGCGAAATCATTTGCTGAGAAGCCCCGGCAGTGCAGTAAAGCCATGGCCATGGCATCACCCATCACCAGCTGGGCGGTGGTACTGCAGGTTGGTGCCGGATTGCCCGGAGAAGCCTCTTTTTCAACGGTTGTATTGATCACTACATTCGATTGACTGGCCAGATAGGAATCGGTGTTGCCAACCATGGCTATCAGTCCGGCTCCCAGGGTTTTTAGCATAGGCGTCAACACTTTGATTTCCGGGGTGTTACCACTATTGCTGATGCAAACCACCACATCGTCTTTCTGTATAATGCCCAGATCACCATGTATGGCATCAGCCGCGTGCATGAAAATGGCCGGAGTACCGGTAGAGTTGAAGGTGGCTACGATCTTTTCAGCAATGATGGCACTCTTGCCAATACCCGTGATGACAATACGGCCATTGCAATAAAAAATGGTCTCAATGGCTTTGATGAAAGAACCATCGATATAACTCTTCAGGCGGTTGATCGCAATGTTCTCATCCTCTATGGTGGATAATGCGATCTTTTTTATGTCTGAGGCTGGTATCACGTTGCTGACAGGTTGAAAAAGTATTGGTTAACTGCTATATAAATGGTAAATTTACATTGCAAACCTACATTATTTTTGGTAATGTAGGAAAAAAGATCGAAAATTCATAAAGGAATATCTTCCGATGTTTCACGTTATTTATATGTCGGATGATATAAACATTAATTGGTCACACAATGGACGTACAAAGCAGTGTTTCTTTGCGTGAGCTGCTAAAACAAATTTTTGGTTACGGCAATTTTAAGGGAGAACAGGAGGCCATCGTACAGAGTTTACTGAAGGGTGATGACACCTTTGTGATCATGCCTACCGGTGGTGGTAAGTCGATGTGTTATCAGCTGCCGGCACTCATCTGCGATGGTACTGCTATTGTTGTATCCCCGCTTATTGCTTTGATGAAGAATCAGGTGGATGCCATCCGCAATTTTGCCGCTTTTGATGGCATCGCCCATGTATTGAATTCTTCCCTGACCAGGGCAGAAATAAATCAGGTAAAGAGTGACCTGAGCAGCGGTGTTACCAAGCTGCTCTATGTAGCCCCTGAATCCCTTACCAAGGAAGAGAATGTCGAATTCCTGAAAACCATTCGCATTTCATTCTTCGCCGTGGATGAAGCCCATTGTATTTCTGAATGGGGACATGACTTCCGGCCGGAATACAGAAAGCTGCGTCCGATCATTGACGCCTTTGACCAGAAAGTCCCGGTAATAGCTCTGACGGCCACCGCCACCCCAAAGGTGCAGCAGGATATACAGAAAAACCTGCATATGATCAATGCCCGGCGCTTTATCTCCTCCTTTAACCGGCCCAATCTCTATTATGAGATCAGACCCAAAAACAATAATACCACGAGTGAGATTATCCGGTTCGTGAAATCCCAGGAGAACAAATCCGGTATTATTTACTGTCTGAGCCGTAAAAAGGTTGAAGAGCTGGCTGCCACCCTGCAGGTAAACGGTATCCGGGCGCTTCCCTACCATGCCGGCCTGGAATCAACAGTACGTGTTTCCAATCAGGATAAATTCCTTATGGAAGATGCGGACGTGATCGTGGCCACCATTGCCTTTGGTATGGGTATCGACAAACCGGATATCAGGTATGTGATCCACCACGACTTTCCCAAAAGCCTGGAAGCCTATTATCAGGAAACCGGAAGAGGCGGCCGCGATGAAGGAGAAGGAAACTGTATTGCTTTTTATTCTTATGAGGATATCCAAAAAATGGAGAAATTCCTCAAAGGGAAGCCCGTTGCGGAACAGGAAATCGGTGTCCAACTGTTGAATGAGACGGTGGCCTATGCCGAATCCTCCATATGCCGGCGCAAGACGCTGCTTAACTATTTTGGGGAGATTTATGACAAAGAAAATTGTGGTTCCTGCGATAATTGTTTAAATCCTAAGGAGGAATTTGAAGGAAAAGAATATATTTGCCTGCTATTACAGACCGTGTTGGCGGTTAAAGAATTATTTAAATCAAAACATGTAATTAACGTACTAATGGGCAAAAGTACCACTACCATTAAATCCTGCAAACACAATCAACTTGAGGTGTTCGGGAAGGGAGCCGACCATGATCAGAAATTCTGGTATGCCGTACTTCGCCAGGGCCTCATCGAGCGTCTTCTCGAAAAAGATATTGAAGATTATGGTACACTCAAACTGACAGAGAAAGGCAAAGAGTTTATCCGTGAACCAAAGTCGGTCATGATGAGTAAAGACCATGACTACGACAGCGCCGGTGATGGTGATAATGTAGAAGGGATGGCCCAGAAAACCAGCACTACCGACAAGGTGCTGTTTTCCCTTCTGAAAGACCTGCGTAAGCAAATAGCCCGCAAACACCAGCTGCCCCCGTTTGTGATCTTTCAGGATCCTTCCCTGGAGGATATGGCGATACAATATCCCGTATCCCTTGATGAGCTTAAACAGATTACAGGCGTCGGCAGTGGTAAGGCAGAGCGCTTTGGCAGGCCATTCATCGATCTTATCAGCCGTTATGTTGATGAGAATGAGATCGAACGGCCCATGGATATGGTCGTGAAGTCGGTGGTTAACAAATCCGGCCTGAAAGTATATCTGATTAAGAATATTGACCGTAAGGTCTCACTCGAAGATATGGCGGATGGCAAAGGTATCGATTTTGAAGACCTTCTGCTGGAGCTCGAGAGTATTGTCGCCTCCGGGACAAAAATTGATATCTCCTATTATATCAATGAAGTGATTGACCCGGACAAGCAGGACGAGATTTTTGACTATTTCTCCACCGCCGAAACCGATTCCTATCTGGAAGCGCTGGAAGAACTTGGCGAGGATGACTTTTCGGAAGAGGAAGTGCGGTTGATGCGGATACGCTTTATGTCCGAGATGGGTAACTAGCACCTCTATATACCTTCACTTTGCTATCAGGGCTGCATACACTTCCCGGCGTGCCTGTATCTCCGGGAAGCCGGTTTTTTTGTCTATTTGCGGGATTATATGCTGTTGATTATTGGTTTTTATATTCCAGCACCTCATCCGTGAAATATTCGAGGCTTACCCCGGCATCCGTAAACAATTGTTCTGACTCTGTTGCTGTGTGGTACCGTTTTTCGCACACCACCCTTTCTATGCCACAATTGATGATCAGCATGGCACAAACCCGGCAGGGTGTCATCCGGCAATACAAAGTAGCACCATGAATGCTGATACCCATTCTGGCGGCCTGGCATATGGCATTCTGTTCGGCATGCACAGTCCTCACGCAATGCATGGAAGTATGTCCGTCTTCATGTAACACCTTTTTCATTTGGTGTCCGGCATCATCACAATGGGGCAGGCCTCTGGGCGAACCTACGTAGCCTGTCACAAGTATTTGTCGGTCGCGGGCGATGACGCAACCGCTGCGTCCCCGGTCGCAGGTTGCCCGTTTACTAACCGTATGGGCAATTTCCATGAAATATTCATCCCAGCTCGGCCGCTGATCATTATCGGTACTCATAGGTTCTTGTATTTATTTGTATTGTATGATAGTAGCTATTCAATAGTCATTTAGTGCTAACGCGCCGTCA
>CAYMDX010000183.1:0-4034 GCA_964389125.1 uncultured Bacteroidales bacterium | reverse complement strand
TTCACCGTCTTCGCTATGGTTAAATAAGGTCCAGGATGGAACTGATCAGCGCCTGCCGGACATATACGCCATTCAGCGCCTGTTCGAAATAGTAGGCTTTCGGACTTTTGTCCACACTGATGTTGATCTCGCTGACCCGTGGGAGCGGGTGAAGGATTCTGAGGTTTTCTTTGGTGTCAGCGATCATGCTTTTTTCCAGGATGTAGCTGTTTTTGATCCGTTCGTATTCCAGCGGGTCGCTGAAACGTTCACGCTGGATGCGTGTCATGTAGATAACATCTGCATGGGGGATGGCCTCTTCCATCTCTGTATACTGATGATAGGCCAGGTTTTTCTCTTTGATGTACATCTTGACAGAGCTGGGCAGTTTGAGCTCTAAGGGCGACACCAGGTGGAAGGTGGTGTTGTAGTTACAGAGGGCAATCACGAGGGAGTGTATGGTGCGGCCATATTTCAGGTCGCCGACCATAGCCACGTGCAGGTTGTCGAGGCTGCCTTGTGTTTTCCGGATGCTGTAGAGGTCGAGCAGGGTTTGTGTCGGATGCTGGTTTGCTCCGTCGCCGGCATTGATAATGGGTACAGGAGCAATTTCTGAGGCGAAGCGGGCGCTGCCTTCAACGGGGTTACGCATCACGATGAGGTCGGAATAGTTGGCGATGGTAAGAATCGTGTCTCGAAGCGATTCCCCCTTTTTTACGCTGGTGTTACTGGCTTCGGAGAACCCGACAATTTTTCCGCCTAATCTGTTTACGGCGCTTTCGAAGCTGAGTCGCGTACGCGTCGAGGGTTCAAAAAACAGGGAAGCGATCACCTGATGCTGCAGGATATTTTGATGTTTGTCAGGTTGCTCCTCGAACCGTTTGGCCAGATCAAGGATGTGCAATTGTTCTTCCTTGCTGTAATCGTTGATGGATACCAGGCTTTTGTTTTTCATGATGGGATGGGTTGGCATGTTTGGATGGTGTTTGGTATGAAAAGGCAAAAAAAAGGGGGCTACTGAAAGCCCCCAAATGAATTACTTACAACCGCAGTTGCTACGGATAAGGTTTTTATCTTTCAGGAAGTCACAAATGACCCCGCATAAGTCAGGTTTGCCCACCTCCTGGAGCTCATAGCCAATTGTAACGCTTGGCTTGTTGATCTTAATGACCCGGTTCAGATCAATTGGGGTGGCGATTACCACCAGGTCGCACGGCGTATTCTCAATTGTTTTTTTCAGGTCTTCCTTCTGCTGATCGCTATAACCCATGGAAGGCAATATCGGACCCACATTGGGATAATGCTCAAAGGTCTCTTTCAGTTTGCCAACCGCATAGGGTCGCGGGTCAACCAATTCTGCGGCGCCATATTTCCTTGCGGTTGTACTGCCGTAACTGAACTTAATCTCCCCGTGGGTAACTGTAGGGCCTTCTTCAACTACCAGTACCCGCTTGCCGCGGATCATTTCAGGGTTGTCCACGAACGTGGGGGAGCATGCATCCACCATGATGGCGCCTGGGTTCACTTTGGCTACATTGTCTCTCACCAGCTGAAGGTCAGCAAGGTCAGAACTTTCAATTTTGTTGAAAACCACAACATCAGCAATGTGGAGCGTAGTTTCACCTGGATAGTAGCTCAGTTCATGACCGGCTCGCTGTGGGTCAACCATGGTGATCATCAGGTCTGGTCTGTAAAATGGAAAATCGTTATTTCCACCGTCCCACAAAATCACATCGGCATCTTCTTTCTCGGCTTCCCGAAGAATTGCTTCATAATCAATACCTGAATAGATCACGGTGTCACGAACCACATGTGGCTCGTACTCTTCCATCTCTTCAATAGTACACTCGTGTTTCTTCAGATCATCAATGGTGGCAAAGCGCTGTACGGCCTGCTTCACCAGGTCACCGTATGGCATGGGATGGCGAATGGCTACAGCTTTAATGCCGTGTGCCTTCAGGATATCAATTATCCTGCGGGAAGCTTCACTTTTCCCGCCCCCGGTACGTACTGCTCCGGTGGCAATGATGGGTTTGCTGGACCTTAGCATGGTGGCGTCAAGCCCCAGCAGTCTGAAATCTGCTCCGGCGGCATTAATAACAGCTGCCAGGTTCATTACCTGATTGTAGGACACATCACTGTAAGAAAACACACATTCATCCACATTGTGTTTGTGGATCAGTTCCGTCAGATCCTCCTCGGCATGGATGGGTATCCCTTCAGGGTACAGATCACCGGCTAGTTCTTTCGGATAGGTCTTTCCGTCAATATCCGGTATCTGTGCGGCAGTAAAAGCGACCACATTGTAGTTTTCGTTGTTGCGGAAGTAGGTGTTGAAATTGTGAAAATCCCTGCCTGCTGCACCGATGATGATAACATTCTTTTTATGTTGTTTCATAGACTATGGTTTTGGGTTTTATTATGATTATGATAAGAATAATCTTATCGCAAAATTACGTCTTTCTGGTTTTTATCCAATTATTTTTAAAAAATTATGCATATAAATCGTACTTTATTAGTCGGGAAAGACATACATCAATATTGCGAATTGTCTTTATGAAGAATAATTTATTGGAAGAAAAATTTTTATTGAATGTTAACGCACGTTTGTTGATGTAGTACCTTTTGGACGTCCTGCGACCATTTAATGATATTTGTATCAAAGTATTTTAATAGAAAAATACAGTATGCTCATTTTTTATTTAACAAAATTTGTGTTTCATAAAGACTTAAAATTATTTTATATTTGACATCCTATTAAAGCGAAGAACTGTTTAAAAAGGTTATGTTAAAAATAATATCCCGTTATATATTTTATAAATAGCCAGGTATATGAAATTGATCAGTGACAAAGACTGTGGTCAGGAAATTAAGGATGCTTATTTATCGTATTATGAAGCCTATACAAACAGGCGGTGGGATGATATGCTCCGGCAGCTCGCCGATGACTTGACCATGTTTGGCACTGGTATTGACGAGCTCGGTTTCGATGGAGAGAGAACCCGTTCCCTTCTCCGCCGTGAATTTTCGCAGTCACCCACACCTATGAAATATGAAGTAAAAAGTATTGATGTATACGAAATTTCAAAAGATGTTGCGCTGTTGATGATTGTCATGGATATATCTCTTCAGAGCCGGGATCAGGAGGTGATATGTCCGAATAACCGTACTTCTGCCATTATGGTAAAAGAGGATGGACAGTGGAAGCTGGCGCACGGGCATTGGTCGCAACCTGATCGTGACATCGATGTTGGGGAAAGTGTTCCTTACCGTTTGCTGATCCAGCGTAGCAAAGAACTGGAGGAGAAGGTTGCCCGGCGTACCCGGAAGATCGAAGAACAAAAGGAAGAATTACAGAAGGTCAATAAAACGAAAGATAAGCTCTTTTCTGTTATTGCCCATGACCTGAAGGGGCCGTTCAACAGCATACTCGGCTTTTCGGAAATTTTAAGCGATCAATTTGACCACTATGACCGGGATAAAGTAAAGGAGATGATTCATACCATCCATGCGCAGGCCTCCTCGACCTATGCGCTGTTGGAAAATCTCCTGGAATGGGCACGCTCACAGACCGACATGATACAATTTTCTCCTGATCGCATTTCCTTGTCGGAGTTGTTCCGCTCTGCCACAGATCATCTTACGATGATGGTCCGTGACAAACATATTTCCCTTGTCTGTGAAGCTCCTGATCATCTGTATGTGTATGCTGACAGACGTTTGCTGGAGACCGTCCTTCGGAATCTGCTTCACAATGCCCTAAAGTTTACGGGTGCCGGCGGCTGGGTGAGTCTAACTGCTGAAACGAAAGACAGCTCCGGGGTTTTAGTGGCAGTACGTGATAATGGCCCCGGCATCCGGGAGGAGGTGCAGGAAAAAATCCTGAACGGAGCCAACGGACACACCTTAGCTGGCACTTGTAAAGAAGGAGGTACCGGTCTGGGTCTCATGCTATGCCGTGAGTTCCTTGCCCTGCATGGCAGCCGCCTCACCATCGACAGCCAGCCGGGGGAGGGGAGTTGTTTTTCGTTTCAATTGCCGGCGACGGGTTAATT
>CAYMDX010000182.1:0-4034 GCA_964389125.1 uncultured Bacteroidales bacterium | reverse complement strand
AAAAAGCTGGCTTGTTATGAACAGGCCAGCTTTTTTAATGCAATAAAATTTTGTAAGGGGATTTAATACCGGTTTAACCCGTATTTCTCAATTTTTGCATTGAGTGTCGGACGGGTAATACCCAGCAAGGCGGCGGCATCCTGCTTATTCCAGTTTGTATACCTGAGTACCTTATCGATATGCTCTTTTTCCACTTCAGCCAGAGGAACGGGGGGTTGGTCATCAGGCTCCTGGTTTTCCTTCTGCTCGGCATGACCGTCTATCTTGATGTACTTTTTTTCCAGCATTTCTCCCTGTGACAATACCGAGGACTGCATCAGAACATTTTTAAGCTCACGGACATTCCCCGGCCATTCATAGGATTTCAACAAGGGGAGTACGCCATCTTCAATACGCGTGACGTGGTGATCCACCATGGGGTTGATTTCCTGCAACAAATGGCTTACCAATGGTTCAATGTCATCTTTTCTTTCACGCAGGGGAGGTAAGTGTAGGGAAAAGACGGACAATTTATAATACAGTTCTTGCGAAAAAAGCTCCTGACGAACCAGCGCAGATATATCATTGGAGGTAATGGAGATAACCCTGGTCTGCTGCTTGTTTGATCCATCTATATCATACCCATATTGATTCAGGTAGTTCAGCAGACGAACCTGCATATCGGATGTAAGTTTATCAACCTCATCGATCATAATGGAACCCTGACCGGCTTCATTAAGTTTTGCATGAATGACATTCTGTTGCCGATTGGTACCCTTATCGCTTTCATTAGCAATCGTATCCGAGAGAAAATCATCCTCCAGCGTTGCCGCATTCAAATAGACCAGGGGCTCATGCTTACTCTTTCCTGATAGATGGATCAGCCGGGCAAGCCGCTCCTTCCCCGTACCCACTTCGCCACTGATCAGCACATTGACATTGTTTTGCGATATACGTCCAATTTGTTTAAAGATGTTGCGCATGGACCGGGATTTACCAATAAGCAGGTTCTCATCCCGCATCCTGTCTACACCCGTATTGGCATCCTTATATTTTTCAGAGCTCGCTGCGGTATCCAACCCATTTTTAACAATCTCCAGAAGCTCTTTCGGGTTTATCGGTTTTTCAATAAAATCAAAGGCACCTATCTGTATAGACTGGATGGTAAGCGAAGCATCACCATAAGCCGTTAATATCACAACAGGAACCTCTGGCGCAAATTCCTTTAACCGGTTCAACACATCGATGCCGGACATTCCAGGCATCTGGTAATCAACAATAACCATATCAGGCTCATTGTCCCGGGCCAGCGACAACCCCTCCTGCCCTTCTTTGGCAATCAAAACCTCATAACCCTTCTTGCGAAGGATGCCGGAAGCCAGGCTGCATACAACCGGATCGTCATCAATAAGCAATATCTTTTTATTGGCCATAACCTTATATATATTCATGTCGACATAGAATACAAAATGACTATTACAACCCATCAGTCAAGATGCCGGCGGAAAACAACGAACACAAAGGTAAAGATAATTTACAGCACTTTTTGCATTTTTAGAATTTTTTACAAAAAATAACAGCCGGCCAACCGGTCTAAAACCGCACATTCACCCCGGCCATAAACTGCCGCCCTGCCTGCGGAAAATATCCGTCTTCAATGGCCATCAACCCCTGATCTCCGACAACCCCTTTGTAAACCCAGGCATTTGTTTCATAATCAACATCAAATACATTGATAACCGAAAATACAAGTTCAATTTCATTCAGATAAGATGTCTCCCAGGCAGCATAAACACGCAGATCATTCACCAAAAAGGCATCCAGCATACGGGCTTCACTCATGGTATTATCGATGTACTGATCACCGACATATTTGCTTTCGAGGCTGACATCCAAATTATTCAGGGGAGAAACACGCAGGTGACTTGCCGCGATCACAGAGGGAGAAAAAGCTATATCGGTATCTTCGTAGGTTCGCACATCCGTTCCAATCCAGTTCCAGTCATCATCATACCGGTCAACATGTTCTTCAAACGAGGGGATCTTGTTCCTGCTGATTGTCAGGTTACCTGACCATTGTACATATTCATTAAAAAGATACCTGCCTTGCAACTCAACCCCGGCACGGTAGCTTTCATCAATATTGGTCCGGGTATAACCACCCACATCATTGATTTCACCGGTAAGGATCAGTTGATCTTTGTAGTCCATCAGGTAAAAATTGACTCCAAGACCTGCTTGTCGGCTTTCGTATTCATATCCCAGCTCAATATTCCGAAGCGTTTCATGCGAGGGCCTGCTTTCGGGAGAGGATTCGGTAAAATCACGACGGACGGGTTCCCGGTTTCCGATACCGGCAAAAATATACAAAGTATTAAGAGAGTTTATATCATAAGAAACACCTGTCTTCGGGTTAAAAAAATGAAACACCTCCTTCTGCTGAAGCGGCACCACTTCATTATGAACCCATGCCTGACCCAGGAAGCTGTAAGAAACATAACGATATTGCATATCAGCAAGAAGGTTAAGACCAGGCATCAATGCGTAATTTGTTTTCAGAAAAGAATTAAAATCCTTTTTAAAGCCATTGTTATCATAGTAGCGATGACGGATGTCGGTATGTTCAGCGTACCGGGCCCAGATAATCTCCCCGTAATGGTCGCCGTCGTATTCGTTATACCCTCCGCCAAATGTTACTTCCAGGCCATGGTAATTGTTGTAGTTGAGTGAATAGGTAAGACCGTAAAAATGATTATCAAGCCAGCGTCTTCTGACCAGGTCACTCCGCTCTATGACCTCATCACCGATAGTTATGTCAGGGAGGTTAT
Source organism: uncultured Bacteroidales bacterium (assembly GCA_964389125.1). GTDB lineage: Bacteria > Bacteroidota > Bacteroidia > Bacteroidales > UBA7960 > PUPG01. Next base: position 1,227 of record CAYMDX010000182.1, on the reverse strand, counting down.
AACTGTTCAGATTTTCATCAGGCCGGTATTGCTCATAATAGCCGCGTCCATAGGTATAATGTAATGCACCTGAAGCCGTCAATCCTGAGGAGAATGTATGAGAAAGATGGAGCTGGTAGTGATCCTGCTGGTAATTATCGGTTTCATTATCATAGAAACGGATACCCCCTTGATCATCATAATACATCCCGGATGGATTGAATGTCCGGTTGCTTGTCAGGGAATCCGACGGCACCCCGTACCATGCCTGGTATGTTGTTTCTTTCCCGGAAAAGGCCACCGCTTTTACCATGGTATTCTTTCCATAGTAGCCGCCTGAAAGATGAAACGATTTAAGGTCGGCGGAGGCCCTGTCAATATAGCCGTCAGAACTAATTTTGGAGAGCCGCCCATCGAAAGACCACTTCTCATCCATCATTCCTGTTCCAAACCGGACGGTGTTTTTAAGGGTATTAAAAGACCCGACAGCGGAATTGACTTCTGCATAAGTCTCGTTTCTCAAAGAAGCAGAATGCATGTTAATGGTAGCACCAAAAGCGCCGGCACCGTGTGTACTCAGTCCGACACCCCTCTGCACCTGCAGGTTATCAATTGAGGAGGCAATATCCGGCATGTTTACCCACCAAACCCCGTGTGACTCGGCATCATTGACGGGTATACCATTGATTGTGACATTAATGCGACTTTGGTCGCTTCCCCGTATATTCATCCATGTATAGCCAACCCCCGCTCCGGCATCTGAACTGGTGGTTAGTGATGGTGTTTGGTTTAACAAAAACGGAAGATCCTGTCCCAAATTTCTGGCTTCCAGATCCTCCCTGTCCAGATTCGTAAAGGTAACGGGGGCCTGTCCGTCAGCCCGTAATGCCGATACAACCACTTCGTCAGTCATGGTGGCTTTCCGCTCCAGTTTAAGTTCCAGGAAGGTGTCGCCACGATGATCAACGCTCTTTTCTATGGTCTCATAACCCATAAACGAGACACGGACAACATGCTCTCCCTGTTCCAGTTCTCCCAATACAAACTCCCCCTCCCGGTTGGTAAACACCCCATGATACGTACCTTTTAATACGACATGGGCACCTGCAAGGGTGTTGTTGTCTGCAGCATCAACCACACGTCCGCGCATAGGATGCTCAGCTTTCACGGCCAATGGCAGCATAAGCCAAAAGGCCATCAAAAAAATTAACTTGTTCATTTTGAAATAGAATTAAATGTTAAACAATC
>CAYMDX010000181.1:0-4051 GCA_964389125.1 uncultured Bacteroidales bacterium | reverse complement strand
TGTACAAAAGAATTTTTTCCTATATTTGGAAAACCATGCAGGCATAAAGAAGCTTCCCCTTACCTGTAAATCTTTTAAATAATTATCTTATTTATTTCTACTTCTACGTAAAAACGATTGTCAGATTTAACATTAAATCATTATGAAAAAAACGCTATTCTTTCTGATTATTATTCTTTTGCCCCTGGCGTATGCCTCCGCAGCCGATCAGGAGGCACGTCTGATGCGCTTCCCGGCCGTGCATGGCGACCAGGTGGTGTTCAGCTATGCCGGTGACCTTTATACCGTGGATCGCGACGGCGGTGTCGCTCGCCGGTTAACCGGTCATACGGGATACAACATGTTTGCCCGCTTTAGTCCGGACGGCGAACACATTGCCTTTACCGCCCAATATGACGGTAACACGGAGGTGTATCTGATGCCCGCAAAGGGCGGTGAGCCGGAGCGTCTCACCTACACTGCGACCCTTGGCCGCGATGACGTGTCTGACCGCATGGGACCCAATAATATCGTGATGGGTTGGAAAGACAATGAAAACATCATTTTCCGCTCGCGGAAGCGCTCTTTCAATGCGTTTAAAGGGGAGCTGTATACCGTACATATCGATGGCGGGTTGCCCCAACAGATACCCGTACCAGAGGGCGGATGGATCAGCTTTGACGATGCCGGTGAACGCTTCGTGTATAACCGGGTTTTTAGGGAGTTCCGTACCTGGAAGTATTATTCCGGCGGGATGGCTGACGACATCTGGTTGCATGACCTTAATGACCGTTCAACCATCACCCTTACCGGCGAAGAAGGTGCCCAGGATGTATTCCCCATGTGGGTGGATGACCAGGTCTATTTTGTATCTGACCGTGATGGCCGCATGAACCTCTTTGTGTATGACCAGAATTCTGAACAGACACGTAAGCTCACCCATTTCGAAGCGTTTGACATCAAGTTCCCCTCCCTTGGCGATGATGCAATTGTATTTGAGAATGGCGGATATATCTACCTGTTTGATCTGGAAACAGAAGTCATTGAGCAGCTGTCCGTAACCCTGGCAGAAGATCTTGCCATGGGTCGCGCTCAACGCAAGGATGCTTCTGAGATGATCCGCAGCTCATCCATAGCGCCTGACGGGAAACGGGTTGCCCTTGGTGCCAGGGGAGACGTTTGGAGCCTCCCGGCTGAAAGTGGTATTACCCGAAACCTTACACAAACGTCAGGTGTCCATGAACGTAACGTGGCATGGTCCCCCGATAGTGAATATATTGCCTATATTTCAGATGCTACAGGTGAGGATGAAATATATATCCAAAAACAGGATGGCCGGGAAGAGCCTGTGCAGATTACCACGGATGCAGATACCTATAAATATAGTATCAGCTGGTCACCGGACGGTGAAAAAATCATGTGGTCCGACAAAAAGTTGCGTCTGCAGTACGTGGATATCGAAACCAGGGAAGTAACGCAGGTGGATGAGGCGATTGCCGGGGAGATCACCCAGTATAACTGGGCGCCCGATAGCCGGTGGATTACCTACAACCGCCCCGAAACAGATCATTATTCCAGAATCTTTGTTTACAGCCTGGAAGAAGAAGACCGTTTCCCCGTGACTGACGGATGGTATGCTTCCTCCAGCCCGAATTTCTGCGATAGCGGTGACTATCTGTTCTTTGTTTCCAATCGTGACTTTAATCCCATTTATAGCCGTACCGAGTGGAACCATGCATACACCGATATGAGCCGGATCTATTTTGTGACCCTGCGTGAGGATGTCTCTTCTTTCATGAAGCACCAGAACGATGAAGTGAGCATTTCCAACGATAATGAAGAGAATGGTCAGGATAACAACAATGATGAGATAGCCATTGACCGCGACAATATCACAAACCGCATTGATGTATTGCCCGTTGATGTGTCAAATTACGGCGGAATACGTTCCGTCGGTGACAACATCTATTATCTGAAGCGTTCGTATGGTGATAGCCAGACCAGCTTGATGATGTTCAACATGCAACAGCAGGAAGAAATGACACTGGCCGCGGTTAGCGGCTATGCCATCAGCGCCGGGAAGACGCACATGCTGGTAAGCTTCCGTGGTAATTATTATGTTCTGGACTTGCCACAGTCACCGTTTGACTTGGATGATCATCAGCCTGTTGATGTATCCAACATGAAGGTCAGGGTTAACCTGAGCAAGGAATGGCAACAGATCTATGATGAAACCTGGCGGCAGATGCGTGACTTTTTCTATGCACCCAATATGCACGGGGTCGACTGGGAGACCATGCACGAAAAATACCTTCCGTTGGTGGACCACGTCAATAACCGTCTTGACCTGACCTATGTGCTCGGAGAGTTGGTCGCCGAACTGAATGTGGGTCATACCTATGTTGGTGGCGGAGATGTTCCGGAAGCAGAGCGTATCCAGACAGGCCTGCTCGGAGCTGAATTAAGTCGCCATGAGTCCGGTTTCTACCGTATTGATCGTATCCTGAAAGGAGAAAACTGGCAATCATCCCGTCGGTCACCCCTGACCGAAATAGACGTTGATGTTGCAGAAGGTGACTACATCATAGCCGTTAACGGGGACCCTACTGATGAGATGACAAATATCTATACTGCGTTGGTTGGTACTGCCGGTCAACAGGTTGCTCTGACCGTTAATAACACCCCGGATGCAGAGGGAGCTCGCGATGAACTGGTCGTTCCCATTGCGGATGAAGCTGATCTGTACTACTACAACTGGGTGCAGGAGAATATCCGGAAGGTCAGTGAAGCCACCGACGGCCGTGTTGGGTATATACACGTTCCTGACATGGGTCCGGGCGGCCTTAATGAGTTTGTGAAGCATTTCTACCCCCAGTTGCGTAAAGATGCGCTCATCATTGACGTCAGAGGTAATGGCGGCGGCAATGTTTCACCCATGCTGATTGAACGGCTTTCGCGTGAGCTGACCAGCCTCTCCATGCAGCGAAATACCGCTCCCGGAACACGTCCGAGGGCTATTCACCTCGGTCCGAAGGTTTGCCTGATCGATAAATATTCAGCATCAGATGGCGATTTGTTCCCGCACCAGTTTAAAAAGTTAGGTCTGGGACCGCTGATCGGAACAACTTCCTGGGGAGGTGTTGTCGGCATTCGGGGTTCATTGCCGTTTATAGACGGTGGAACCCTGTCGAAACCCGAATTTGCCCCGTATGACATTCACGGCGAAGAGTGGATCATCGAAGGCAGAGGTGTGGAACCGGATATCTATGTCGAAAATGACCCGGCACAGGAGTTCGATGGTATCGATCAGCAATTGCAGGTCGCCATCGAAGAGGCCCTCGAACGTATGGAAGATTACGACCAGGAAATCCACCCGATACCGCCGTATCCGGATAAGGCGCCCTGATGTTACGTTCTCCTGACGGTGAGGCTTGAGAGACGTAAGATACTTTAGGGACTTTAGAGATTAAAGAAACGAAAGGGGCTTAAGAGATTTTGGAGAAAAACAGGGAAGTTTACGAGGAAGTCGTTAATGCTCATGTGTTGGTAGCGAACTGAAAGATGGAATAAGCTTGACTTTCATTAGGGTTTGTACATGGTGTGTGGCGATTCGCTGCACACCATGTTTTAGTAGCAGCCGGCAGGAAAGTCAATACGGATAGAAAGCATCCTCGATGTGGTTGAGGCGGTGTTGATCATTTTTAATGATGATAGAAATGATATCAAACCGCACTTCTACATCGAGGTTGTTTTTGAGAATATAATGGTTGGCGGCTTTGATGAGCATGCGTTGCTTGGTTCGCGTTACCGACACTTCCGGCTCTCCAAAATACACAGAACTGCGGGTTTTTACCTCTACAATCAGTAACAGGTTATCCTTGCGTGCAATGATATCCACTTCCTGGTGGCTTGACTGCCAGTTTTTCTCCAGGATGCGAAACCCTTGCTTTTCCAAATGTGCGGCAGCAATACGTTCACCCTGCCTGCCTGTCTGGTGGGATATGGCCATTCTTTGTCATTATGAACCGGGGAAACCGGATTTTTCCGGCCGCTATATATCTTCTTCTTCAAA
>CAYMDX010000180.1:0-4056 GCA_964389125.1 uncultured Bacteroidales bacterium | reverse complement strand
ACAGATGAAAACCTATAACAGAATCATGTTGAAGCTCAGCGGTGAGTCGCTGGCGGGGCCGGAGCGGCTGGGGATTGATGCCGGAGCGCTCGACGGTTATGCAAATGAGATCAAAACCCTCAAGGATAATGGCAAGGAAGTGGCTGTTGTGCTGGGTGGAGGGAACGTATTCAGGGGTTTGCAGGGTGTGCAGAATGGTTTCGACCGGGTAACCGGTGACCAGATGGGTATGCTGGCGACCATCATCAACAGCATGGCGCTGGCATCGGCGCTGGAACGGCTGGGCGTTAAGGCGACCGTGCTGTCGGGCATACCGGTAGAGACGATCTGTGAAAAAATGAGCCGCAAGAAAGCCATTCACCTGCTTTCGCAAAACCACGTGGTGATTATCGCCGGAGGGACCGGCAATCCATTTTTTACCACAGACTCAGCTGCTGCCCTGCGGGCTGTTGAAATCCAGGCCGATGTCATTCTGAAGGGAACACGCGTTGACGGCGTCTACGACGCAGACCCGGAGAAAGAGCCTTCAGCCAAAAAATACGACAGCCTGACCTTCGATGATGCCATCGAAAAGAACCTCCAGGTGATGGACAGAACCGCCTTTACCCTTTGCAAAGAGAACACCCTCCCCATTATTGTCTTCAACGTGAATGAGAAGGGTGCACTGTATGATATCGTTGTAAAGGGCCGTGAACGCGGCACGCTGGTTAAACCAGCGACAGACGCCTGAAGTCCACGACTGTCAAGTCATTGTCGGCGGCCTGAAGCATCTGACCAACCGTCTTCTTGCTATCTTTAATGAATTCCTGATTGATCAGGGTTGACTCTTTGTAAAATTTATTGAGTTTACCCATGGCGATTTTTTCGAGCAGCTCCTCCGGCTTTCCTTCCTGACGGGCCTGATCTTTCCCGATCTCGATCTCACTGTCAATAACTTTCTGCGGAACGCCGTCCTTGTCAAGGGCAACGGGTGCCATGGCGGCGATTTGCATCACCACATCCTTACCAATGGAGTCAATATCCTGAACATCGGCCTTATTCAGAGACGCAATGGCTGCAATTTTATTTCCGGGGTGTGTATAGGTAAAGGCTTTAGCGCCTTCTACGACTTCATACTCGCTCAGCGTCATTTTTTCGCCGGTCTTACCGATCATATCGGTAATATTCTCCTCAACGGCGCGACCTTCCATATCAGCGGCTTTCAGCTCCTCAAGGTTTTTGAAATCTTTAGAAACAGCCAGGTCAAGGATGGAGGTGGCAAAATTCACCACTTCTGGTGTCTGGGCGACAAAGTCGGTTTCGCAGTTCAGCATCAGGCTATATGCCTTGGTGCCGTCACTGTTGGTTTTGCTTAACACAACACCTTCATTGGCTTCTTTGTCGGAACGTTTGTTGGCCATCTTCTGCCCTTTCTTGCGAAGGTGCTCAACAGCGTTATCAAAATCCCCTTCTGCTTCCACAAGGGCTTTTTTGCAGTCCATCATGCCTGCACCGGTCATCTTTCTTAACTTATTTACGTCAGCGGCGGTTATCTTTGTCATGTTCGGTATTTATTTATATCTGTGGTACTTGACTGTTTATTACTGTACTCTTTTCCTGGGTCGCTTACCGGTCGATTTTTTGCTATCGCCGGTGTCCTTCTCTTTTTCTTGTTTTTTAGCTTTTTTGGTGAGCTGGGCTCTTTTCTCTTCGAGCTCTTCAGCGGAAAGGTCCTCATCAGCCGCTTCTTCCAAAGCTTTCAGACGCTGGTTTTCCTTTTCTTTCTCCTGTTCCCTTTCCTCCTCTTCTTCAGCGGCTTTGTCCTTATCCATCTTACGTTCGGCCAGACCTTCCTGGATAGCTTCTACCATCAGCTTCACAATGATATGAATGGATTTTGAGGCATCATCATTGGCCGGAATCGGGAAGTCAACATCCGTCGGGTTGGCGTTGGTATCAACGACGGCAAAGGTTGGGATATTCAGCTTCTTGGCTTCTTTCACAGCAATATGCTCTTTGCAGATATCCACCACAAAGATGGCTGCAGGCAGGCGGTTCAGATCCGCAATACTGCCGAGTTGCTTATCCAGCTTGTTGCGTTCACGCATGATGTGCAGGCGCTCACGCTTCGACATGTTGTCGAAGGTTCCGTCTGTGGCCATCTTATCGATCGACAGCATCTTCTTGACCGCTTTACGGATCGTGGCAAAGTTGGTAAGCATCCCGCCGGGCCACCTCTCAGTGACGTAAGGCATGTCCACCTCTTTCACCAATTCTTTCACGGTATCCTGTGCCTGTTTTTTGGTTGCCACAAACAGGATCTTCTTGCCGGAGCGGGCAATCTGCTTCAACGCATTTGCGGCTTCATCCGCTTTGGCAATCGTCTTGTTGAGGTCGATGATATGGATGCCGTTGCGCTCCATAAAGATATAGGGCGCCATGTTGGGGTTCCACTTTCGCTTGAGGTGACCAAAATGGACACCCGCATCTAAGAGTTCGTTATAATTTGTTCTTGCCATACTATGAGAAATAAATAATGATTAACGTTTGCTGAATTGAAACTGTTTCCGGGCTTTGGGCTGTCCGGGTTTCTTCCGTTCCACCATGCGTGGATCTCTTCTGAGCAGACCCTTTGCTTTGAGCGGCGGGCGGTATTCAGCATCCAGTTCGACGAGGGCTTTGGAGATAGCCAGGCGGGCTGCTTCTGCCTGACCGTTGATACCTCCACCATCCAGGTTCACCTTGACATCAAACTTCCCCTTGTTGTTGGTAATCTCAAAGGGTTGATTAATAACATACTGCAAGGTGCCAGTAGGGAAATATTCCTGATAATCTTTTTTGTTAACAGTGATATTGCCATTACCGGGTTTTAAATAGATCCGGGCAACGGCTGTTTTCCTTCTTCCTGAGGTGTTTATTATGTCCATTGTCTATTTTATTGTGTTGAGGTTGATAGCTTTGGGTTGTTGTGCTTCATGCGGATGTTCAGTACCCTGATACACATGAAGGTTGCGATAAAGTTTGTCGCCAAGACGGTTTTTGGGCAGCATCCCCTTGACGGCCTTTTCGACCATCGCAATGGGTTTCTTCACCATCATCTCACGTGCCAGGGTTTTACGCTGGCCCTTGGGATATCCTGTGTGCCTGACATAGGTCTTTTGATCCCACTTATTTCCGGTCAGCTTCACTTTCTCTGCATTGATAACAATCACATTATCACCACAATCAACATGTGGGGTGAAATTGGGCTTGTGTTTACCACGAAGCATACTGGCCACCTGGGATGCCAGGCGTCCAAGGACGGCTCCATCAGCATCCACGACAACCCATTCCTTATCAACAGTTGCTTTGTTGGCTGATACAGTTTTGTAACTTAATGTATTCATCGGTTTGGCTTAATTTACTGTCTCTGTTTGTTTAATAACCTTACAGTTCCCGCTAACGGGGGTGCAAAGATAACATTTCGTTTCGGCTTCGGCAAATTTATCAACAACAAACTGTTAATAACGTACCGGTAATTATATGTGGACAATTAAACGGGCTCAAATTCAGGCTGCAAAGATAGAAAAAAGTTCCGGGATTTTTCAATATTTTTGCATGTAATCATCCTGAAAAAAAATGAAGAAACTTTATCTTTCCCTTGGTATAATATGCCTCCTCTTACTAACAGGTACGTTGCAGGCGACCGACAGCCCATTATCGGAAGAGGCTGAGATTTCACTACTGACAGCAAGTCCGGGTGCAGAGCTTTACGCTGTTTTCGGCCACAGCGCTCTCTGGGTGCACGATCCGGTTAACAATATTGATGAAGTGTATAATTGGGGGACCTTCGATTTTGACACCCCGAACTTTTACACCAAATTCATGCGTGGCAGGCTGATGTACGAGCTCACCGTGGTGCCCCTGCGGTTGTTTTTGCCCGAATATGACTACGCAGGCCGGGGTGTTGAGCAGCAGGTGCTGAACCTCACGCCCCCGGAGAAACAGGCTGTTTACCGCTTTCTGCAGATAAACCGCCGCCCGGAGAACATACAATATCTCTACGACTTTTTCTACGACAATTGTGCGACCCGCATC
>CAYMDX010000179.1:0-4065 GCA_964389125.1 uncultured Bacteroidales bacterium | reverse complement strand
TGGCGGCTATAAGGGTTTGCAGAAAGCCCTGGACATGGAGCCCGTGAAAGTGATCGATGAATTAATGGACGCCGGGCTTCGTGGACGCGGTGGTGCCGGTTTTTCCACTGGCATGAAGCAGCGTTTTACCAGTGATGCCTGTTTAGGTTGTCCGCAACGCTATGTCGTAGTTAATGCTGACGAAGGTGAACCCGGCACATTCAAAGACCGGGTGATCATGGAGCAGGACCCCCATTCGTATCTGGAGGGTACCATCATTGCCGCTTATGCTATCCGGGCAACCAAAGGGTATATGTATATCCGGGGCGAGTATCAGGATTCCATTCAAAAAACGGAAAAAGCCATAAAAGATGCGTATGCCCGTGGTTTTCTGGGAAAAAATATTCTTGGTTCCGGTTTTGATTTTGATGTAGAGATCAAGCTGGGGGCCGGGTCTTATTTATGTGGTGAGGAGCTTACCATGCTTGAGTCGCTGGAGGGCAAGCGCGGCACCCCACGCATTAAACCTCCTTTCCCGGCCGAAAAAGGTCTGTTTGGCATGCCGACCCTTGTGAACAATGTGGAAACCCTGGCCAACGCACCTCTTATCATAGCCAATGGCAAGGAATGGTACCGCCAACTGGGCACGGAGCGTTCCCCCGGCACCAAACTGTTTACCATTAGCGGACAGGTTGACCGGCCGGGACATTATGAGCTGGCGCTTGGCGCCACGTTGCGTCAGCTGATCGAGCTGGCAGGAGGCATGCGTGATGACAGAAAATTTAAAGCTGCCCTCCTGGGAGGTGCAGCCGGAACCTTCGTAGATGCTTCCATGCTGGATGAGCGCATGACTTATGACAATCTGAAAGAAAAAGGCGCCACCCTCGGTTCCGGGGCAGTCATCGTAATGGCAGAAGATGACCCTGTATATGACACCCTACATAACTGTCTGCGTTTCTTCCAGCATGAGTCATGCGGGAAATGCGTGCCCTGCCGCGCAGGCACCACGCAGCTGGTCAGGAAAAGCAGGGAATTGGGCGAGAGCCATCCCGACAAAGCCGGTCTCATGAAACAGATGGTCAGAGAAGCTGAGGTCATGGCCGGCACGTCGCTCTGTCCCCTCGGACAATCTCCCATTTTACCGCTGCAATCGGCTTCCCGTTATTTTACAGATGAATTAACAGCATAAATCAACAATACCTGATCCATGGCAAAAAACAGTCAAATCGTTATTGACGACCAGAAAATCACCGCTCCTGAAGGTGCGAATCTCCTGCAAGTGGCTAAGGATAATGACATTCCGATCCCACACCTCTGTTACCATCCCAGGCTAAGCCCAACAGGTGCCTGCCGTTTATGTATAGTCAAAATTAAAGACCAGCGCGGATTTATCGCCTCCTGTGCCGTAAAAGTCAGCGAGGGCATGGAAGTCACAGCTTTTGATGACGAGCTGGAAGAAGCACGCAGATACCTTCTCGACTACCTTCTTTCAGAACACAATGACAGCTATGATGCCACTTATACCGATGAGTTCCGCGAGCTGATTTTCCGCTACGGACTCCAAAAAAAGGAAAACCGCCTTTTCCCTTCCATCTGGAAAGAACTCGGCTACCCAAAGGATGACAGCTCACCCGTTCTAAGCTATGACGCCGCCAAATGCATCAAATGCTTCCGCTGCATCAAGGGCTGCGACGAATTGCAGGGAAAAAATGTGCTGTCGTTTGCCGACCGGGGTATCACGTCGTATATCGTTGCCGGTTTTGAACACTGGTCAGACAGTGAGTGCGACGGGTGCGGCGAGTGTATTCAGTTATGTCCAACGGGAGCCATTGTTGAAAACCCCCACCGTGAGGAAATCAACATGGAGGACGGCATTAAACACGTTCAAACCACCTGTCCCTATTGCGGCGTAGGTTGTCAGCTTGATCTTTTTGTGCAGAACAACAAGATCATGCGGGTAAACGGTGTGGATGGTGTCAGCCCGAATGACGGACGCCTCTGCGTCAAAGGCCGTTTCGGGTACGATTATATCCATCATCAGGATCGCCTTACGACGCCACTGATCAAAAAGAACGGACAGTTTGTGGAAGCAGGCTGGGATGAGGCCCTGGACCTTGTGGCAGGGAAGTTTTCGGCAATCAAAGCAAAACACGGGCGCAAAGCCCTGGCCGGCTACGCATCCGCAAAAACCACCAATGAGGACAACTACCTTTTCATGAAGCTGGTGCGCACCGTGTTTGGCAGCAACAATATCGACTATTGCACCCGGCTGTGTCATGCCTCCACCGTGACAGCCATGTTACGTTCACTGGGCGACGGCGCCGGCAGCAACTCCATAGAAGATTATGCCCACAGTGATTGCATCCTGGTCACCGGCAACAATATGACAGAGACCCACCCGGTCACCGCTACCTTTGCAAAGCAGGCTGTGCAGCAACGGGGAGCAAAGATCCTGATCATCGACCCCAAGTGGACCCCGCTGGTAAAAAATGCCCATATCTGGCTTCAGCCACGCCTTGGTACGGATGTGGCACTGTTAAATGGCATGATCCGCGTTATCATCCAAGAAGGACTTATTGACAGGTCATTTATTGAAGAAAGGGTTGATGGTGGGATGAAAGCCTTTGAAGCCCTGGAGGAGCTTACGGAAAAATACACGCCCTCCTTTACGGAGGAGATAACCGGTGTGCCCGCTGCCGATATGCAGGAAGCAGCCCGTATATACGCAAAAGCGAAAAGTCCGCTGATAGCCACCGGCATGGGCTATAGCCAGCAAGTGACAGGCACCCATAATGTTTTCTGCCTGATCAACATGATGCTGATCACCGGGCAAATCGGACGAAAAGGTGCAGGTCTGAATCCGCCGCGCGGGCAAAACAATGTACAGGGCGTATCCGATGTGGGGGCGTCTCCTTTTACGTATCCCGGGTATATACCGGTTGGGGATGAAGCCAACCGCCGTAAAGTGGCAGAAATCTGGGGTGTTGCACCCGAAGAGCTGGATGGCGAAAAAGGATTGTCTACCATCGAGATCATGCAGGCTGCTTATGAAGGTGACATAAAAGGCATGTACATCATGGGCGAGAACCCGATGCTTACAGATCCCAACCTGAACCACACCGAGGAGGCCATCAAAAACCTGGATTTCCTGGTCGTTCAGGATATTTTTCATACAGAAACCACCGCGCTGGCGGATGTTGTCCTACCTGCCGCTGCCTTTGCCGAAAAAGAGGGAACCTTCGTAAATAGCGACAGGCGCGTCCTGAGAGTTCGCAAAGCAGTGACTCCGCCCGGTCAAGCCAGACAAGACTGGCATATCATTACCGCGATTGCAGAACGCATGGGCAAACCCCTGGGCAAATACCGCAATGAAAGCGACATCTGGGATGAAATAGCGCAAACAGCACCCATATTTGCGGGGATTAGTTATAAAAGGCTGCGAAAACACGGTATTCAGTGGCCCTGTCCGGATAAAAACCACCCTGGCACAGATACCCTTTTCCTGGAATCATTCGGTACCGATAACGGCCTCGGGCAGCTCAACCCGGCTGACTATGCCGAACAAACAGAGAAAGCAGACAGTGTTTACCCGTTTATCCTGAACACCGGCCGCATCCTTTACCAGTACCATTCTTCTACCATGTCGCGACGCAACAAGGCTTTAACTGACTTTGAAAACGACCCCTATGTGTTGATACACCCGGACGATGCCGGTCAGATGGCAATCAACGACAAACAACGTGTACGCCTGACCTCACGCCGGGGAACACTCGAAACCGTCACACACATCAGTGACCAGGTCCTTCGGGGTGAGCTCTTCATGCCGTTCCACTACCCGGAAGCCAGTGTTAACAGGCTTACACGCGATGAGCTCGACCCTTACTCCAAAATTGCGCCTTTTAAGCTGTCAGCCGTAAAAGTGGAAAAACTTGATTAAAATTCTGTTTTTTACTTATCAAGCTGGAAAACAGGCACTTCACATACTTCACCATTGTTGCGCTGGTTATCTCGTCAGCTCAAACCAGCATGGAAAAGTGATCAGCGTTGCTGCGCAATAATATCCTTTGTATTTTGCATTCTAAAAAC